>JAEWBS010000096.1 GCA_023391005.1 Bacillota bacterium
AGGAATACGACGAGGATTATGATGACGAAGAAGACGAAGATTAATCAGAATTTGTAAAAAATGCGCCCTGTTTGCTATACAGTATGGTATACTGAACAGCAGACAAGGGCGCGTTTCATTTTGGACTGCGCCAAGTTAAAGGAGCAAAAACAGATGGCAAACAGAAGTAATTCGATTCTAAAGCAGGTTCAAACCGTTATCGTGGGTAAGGATGAGGTGCTCGCCCGTGTGCTCATGGCGATTCTGTCGGGCGGACATATCCTAATGGAGGATGTGCCGGGCGTCGGCAAGACCACGTTGGCGCTGGCGTTCGCTAAAGCGTTGGGCATTCACTTCAAGCGCATTCAGTTCACCTCCGACAGCATGCCTTCGGATGTTGTCGGCTTTTCGGTTTACGATAAGACCGGCGGGGCGTTGAGCTATAAGCCGGGCGCCGCCATGACCAACCTTTTGCTGGCCGACGAGATCAACCGTACCTCAAGTAAGACGCAGTCGGCGCTTTTAGAGGTTATGGAAGAGGGGCAGATCACCGTGGACGGCGTCACGCGGTCGGTGCCGCAGCCGTTTGTGGTTATTGCCACTCAGAACCCTGTCGGCACCGCGGGTACGCAGATTCTGCCACACGCCCAGCTCGACCGCTTTATGGTTCGGCTCCAGATGGGCTATCCCGATTTTGCCAGTCAGGTCAACATTCTGCGCGACCGCCAGACCGAGAATCCGCTCGATTCGGTCACGCCGGTCGTCAGCGCGGCCGAGCTCATCGCGATGAAAAACGAGGTCGCGTCGGTGCATATTGCCGATTCGCTCTACGAATATATCACCCAGTTGGCGCAGGCCACCCGCAGCCACCCGATGATTCAGCTTGGCCTCTCGCCGCGCGGCGCCTTGGCCATCTGCCGTATGTCCAAGGCGTATGCCTATGTTTTAGATCGCGATTTTGTCGTGCCCGATGACATTGCCGCCATCTTCGGCGATGTTTGCGCCCACCGCATGCTGCTGTCAAGCAAGGCTAGGCTGGCGAATCTTTCGGCCGTCGACGTTCTAAAAGAGGTGCTCGAATCGGTGCAAAAGCCGGTTTCGGGCAGCTCGTCGGTGCTCTCAGGCAGAGGAAAACGCAGATGAATGCAGCGGTTTGGCTCATTTGGCTGATCGCCATGCTGCTGATGGCGGTTTTTGGGCAGACGCTTGCGCTGCGGTGGCTTTTAATGCTGACGCCCTTTTGCTTTGCCGCGTCGGCGCTGGCGACTTGGGTCGCCTCGCGCAAGCTGACGCTCTCGGTCAAGGTCCGAGAGGGCGGCAGCAAAAAGCAGGGGGCAAAGGGCGAGCTGACGGTCATAAACCCCAGCTATCTGCCGGTTATGCAGTTGCGCTGTACACTGCTGCTGAAAAACCTGCTGACCGGCGAAGAGACGGAACAGTCGGTCTCAACGCCGGTGCTGCCACACAGCAGGGGCAAAAAGACCTTTCGCATCAAATCGCAGCACTGCGGGCAGGTGGCCGTCACCTTTAAGCGGGTGGTCGCGGTCGATTTTTTCGGCGTGACGCGCTATCGGCTGAAATTTGAGGCCGAGGCCGATACCATCATCATGCCCAGTACCTTTCTAATGCGGGTGCTGCCGCTGATAGATAGCGTCTGTCCCGAGGAGAGCGACGAGTACGAGCCGGACCGCGCGGGCTATGACATCAGCGAGGTGCACCAGATACGCGGCTATACGCCCGGGGACAGTGTGCGGCAGATCCACTGGAAGCTGACCGGCAAATTCGACCAGCTTATGGTCAAGCAGGCCGGGCAGCCCTTAAAGCACGCCATGCTGCTGTTTTTAGATTTTTCAGCCAATGGTAAAAAGGCGTCCCCCGCCTGTTTTGACGCGCTTGCCGAGGTGGCCGTGTCACTGTCTCAGGCGCTGTTAGATGCCGGTATCGCGCATCTCGTTGCGTGGCGGCAGCAAAACGGCGAGTTGGCGCACGTCTCGGTACAAAACGCCGACGATCTGACCGAAGCGCTGCCCGAGATGCTTATCACGCATGGGCAGGGGGCGTTATCCGAGGGGCAGGGGGAAAATCTGTTTGAAAATCTCCGGTTTTCTCAGATGATATGGCTCTGCACCGAGGTACCATCCTTTTATTTTGACACCAACGCGCGAATGACGGTGCTGTGCTGTACCGATGTGCCGCAAAAAGAAGCTGCGTCCGGCGATGACGCAATCGTCTTTTTCTCGCCCGATTCTTATACAAAGGATATGGCCAATTTGGTGCTCTAGGGTCGCGAGCCTAAATGCTATGCGTATTATGCCTAACGAATAATACTTAGCGAATAATACGATGCATGCCACTCTTGGGAAATAAAGTTTTCTTAGCCGCTGTTAGAGCGTGTTTAAAAGGCAAGGCAATGCGCGCCCCAAGCGGATAGTTCAGAATAATATAAAAATATGGGATCTATTCCAAGTATTTTTGCGCGACGATCTGCTTTTATCCTGTAGCGTAACTCAAAGCCCGGGACTTTCGAAATACCCCTAGTACAAAATCACTGAGGTGACCTATTTGAAATTGCATCGCAGCCCCAGTTTACAATTGACATTTGCTTCTGAAAAAGCCGCTTCAGGCCTTGATCTGGCTCAAACGCTTAACGACATTATGCTGGCTCTGCTGCTCTATTTTGGGCTGGGCGGCTTGGCTTGCAGCTTGTTTCGGCTGCCCATTCTCGGCGTGGTGCCAGCGGTGCTGGGGGTGTTGATCATCACCTGCGCCTTTGTGTTCTGTCGCACAACCCAAAGCCGCCTGCTTGGCGTCGCGATGCTGATCACCTGCATTATTATCCTGTGGATTCTGGCTGCCAAATATGCCCGTGCCGGTCTTTCGCTGACGCTTAACAGCCTCTCGACGGCGGCGGATATTGAGTTTTTGCGCATCAACGCGCAATATACGATCGATGTGGCCCCTGCGCTCTATCTCGCCTGTGGGACGCTGTTTTTAACGCCGTTCGCCGTGCTGTTAGCGCTGGCCTGCGTTTTTGTCGTACGCAGAACACTCGGCTGGGTCGGTTTGCTTCTGTTGGTGCCGCTGACCGCCGTTGGTTTATTTGAGGCGGTGCACCACACCGGCCTCTGGTCGGCGCTGCTATTTATCGGCACGGCGCTGCTGTTGTGCCGTTGTCTCGCCGCCGAGCCAAATACGCGCGATATCGGCGGCGCAATGCTTTCGGCGGGGGCGGTGCTACTGGCTGCCTGCCTGCTGGGATCGGGGATATTGCTGGCAGCACCCGGGGATATCCCGGCCAAAACGGCCTATCTGTTGCAAAAGAATCAGCGCAATATTCTGCGGGACATCCACCGCATGCGCTATGAAACAAATACCGTTTCGGTGTTGCCCGAAGGCGATTTTGCCGCGATAGCCGAGCCGGAGTTCAGCTTTGAAACAGCGTTGAAGCTGACGATGGAAAAGCCCGATTCCATCTATCTGCGCGGCTACATTGGCGAGGTTTTCACCGACCTTGGCTGGAAGCCGATCGACAAAAAGGTCATGAACAGCTACACAAGCCTGTTTTATCAGCTGCATAAGAACAATTTTTATCCGCAGACGCAGCTGGCCGATCTGGCCCGCATTCTCGACAGCACACTCGAGGAGCCTATGACGCTGACTGTAAAGAATGCCGCCGCCTGCCGGGGCTATATCTACGCGCCGTACGAGCTGGTGTCGGCCAATGGCGCGCTGCTGCCCGAAGACAATCTGCTCGAGTCGCGGCTGGTCAGCGGCGGCCTGTTCGGTACGACCGACTACCGGCTGACGGTGCTGCCTAATCAGGTCAAGCGGTACAAGGAGTTGGACGATGCGCTCTCGCGGCAAAGCGCCAACCCTTCGGAAGCGCTGCGCGGCTATCTTGAGCAGGAGGCCAAATACCGCAGCTTTGTCTATGAGCAGTATACGGCCATTTCGCCCGAGGATAGCGCGCTACTGACCGCTTACATCGGCGATCCGGGTATTGCGGGCCAGACGCATGTGGCTTACAAGGATGCCAAGAACAACATTCTGGCGATCTTGGAACGCCATCTCGACTATTCCGACGATGATGCCGCCTTTGACGGCAGCGGCAGCTTTATGCGCCACATTATGCGCAAAAACCAAAGCGCCTCGACCGTCGGCTACGCCAGCGTCGCCGTGATGATGCTGCGGCACTACGGCATACCGGCTCGATATGTAGAGGGCTATCTGATCACCCCCGACGACGCCGAAGCGATGGGTGAGGAATCGAATCTCGATATTTTAGACTATAACGCGCACGCGTGGGTGGAGTATTATCACGACGGTATCGGGTGGATTCCCTTTGAGGTGGATCCCAATTATCTCGGCGTTATGGAAGGTATCACCGACCCGCCGTCCTACGGGCAGAGCAATCAGGGCGGTGCTGCGGAAGAGCCCGAGGTGACGCCCCCCAAGCGCGACCGTGACCGCCATCGCGACGAGGACGCCGGGTTCCTCGACAGGCTGTTGGATACGCTGCGCTTGCTGCTGCCGTTTTTACTGACGCTGCTCGCATTGGCGGTGCTGGTCGGCGCGTGGCTTTATTACCGGTTCAAGCGCCTTGAGAAGCGACGTCGCGCCTGTGCGCAAAGCGACAACAACGCCGCGGTTTGCAGCATCATGGCCTATATTCTGGAATTGCTCGGCGCGGTGGATATCGCGGAGCCGACCCACTCGCCGATACGGCTGCTGCCCAAGGTCACCGAAGATCTGGGCGGCGAGATTGGCACAGCGTACGAGGCTGCCGTCGGGGTTTTCTTAAGAGCGGCTTTTAGCACCCACACGGTACGCCAGTCGGAGCGTGAGGCCGTTTTCGCGCTGCTGCAACAGGTTATTGTCTGGCTGGAGCAGACGCAACCCCGTAAAAAACGGTTTATTCTGCGGTATTTTAAATGCCTTTATTAAATAGTGGAAAAATTAAAGGGCGCTCCCCACGTGAGGAGCGCCCTTTATACATTCGGATATCCGATTTTAAAAAACAGCGCCTATTCTTTGTCGTTTATATCACGGGGAGCGTCTCAATTTCGACTTCTTCAGGCGTACTAATCTCTTGGCGGCTTAAAATGCACAGACTATACAATTTTAGCGCCGATGCTATCAGTACCAGCATCGAGGCTATAAGCTCGGCCTTTGCCGACAGGCAACTGGCGAGGTTATCCGCCCTCTGAAAAATATATTGCGCTTCCCACAGAAAGTAGGTGAGGGCAATGAAAGAAACGATACCGGCGGCGGTTTTTGTTCTCAATACCGAAAGAACGGGAATATCTTTGGCGCATGGATCACCGGCGAGCTGATCTCGTAAAACACGTGAGGCGAGGAGCGAAATGATGCCGACAATCAGAAGTATCATCTGAAAGCACAGGGAGCTGTCTGCAATTCTCAGATCGTCACTAAACGCAGCGCGCGGGGTAATAGGCGCAATAGTCACAGCGTATCCTCCCCCTGTGTGTAATAATAGTTCGGCTAGCTTTAAAATCAACCCGTCTTAGCGGTCTGTTTTTCGTGCTGCCGCGTTGTGCTACTCGGCGGAAGACAGCCTAGCCGTCAGCTTTGCGCCACAAAAAACATAAATATAAGGGTGCTTTTAGAATTAATCGGCTATCAATGCCGCTGGTATTATCATACTCTCAACGCCGGTTCAGTGCCACGTCGACGACAGAAAAGGGCCGGAGCGCCTTATGGCTGCTCCGACCCTTAAAATTTATTGCAGCGTAATGCGATCAATAATAAAATGCGGCCGATGCTTGGCCTCCTGATAGACCCGGCCGACATATTCGCCGATGATGCCGAGACTTAAAAGCTGAATGCCTCCGAGCAGCCAGATTGACCCCATTAGCGTGGTCCAGCCCTGAACGGTGTAGCCCAGCAGCTTTTGCAGCAGCAATATCAGCAGCGTGATGACACTTGCGCAAAAGATCAGCGCGCCCGCCGTTGTGACCAGACGGATCGGCTTGATCGAGAAGGCCGTGATGCCGTCAAAAGCAAACAGCAGCATCTTTTTGAGCGGATATTTGCTGGTCCCCGCAAAGCGCTCGTGCCGCTCGTAAGTGACGATGGCGTGCCGGTAGCCGATCAGCGGCACAATGCCGCGCAAAAATAAATTAGCTTCATCAAACTGCATCAGACCCTCGAGCGCGCGGCGTGAGAGCAGCCGGTAATCGGCGTGGTTATCGACAATATCGACGCCCAGCGTCCGCATCAGCTTATAAAAGCCTTCGGCGGTCGTGCGTTTGAAAATCGTGTCGGTGTCGCGCTTTGAACGCACGCCGTACACAACGTCGCAGCCATCCTGAAAATGTGTTACCATGGCGTCGATGGCGTCGACATCGTCCTGAAGGTCGGCGTCGAGGCTAATGGCAGCATCGCAATGGTCCTTTGCCACCGTTAAGCCGGCCAGCAGCGCGTTCTGATGCCCCTTGTTGCGCGAGAGCTTGACACCGCCAAAATGCGTATCCTGCCCGGAAAGCGTCTCGATAATGTGCCAGGTGTCGTCGCGGCTGCCGTCATCCACAAAGAGGATGCGGCTTTTATCGTCTATTTTGCCCGCCTGCGTCAGTGCTGCCAGCTTGGCGCGCAGGCGCAAGGCGGTCTCGGGCAGCACCTCCTGCTCGTTATAGCAGGGCACCACCAGATAGAGCACGGTTGTCATGGCGCATCCTCCTCGGTATCGGACGGAATATAGGGCAGCTCTTCGAGCGTTTCAAGATATTCCTCAAGCGAACGGGGGCGCTGTGCCGTCGGCGCTTCGGACGGGGTCACGGGTGGCGGCGCAGCGGGGGCGGTCGGCCGGTTTTTGCGCAGTAACAGCGTCAGCAGCAGATAAAGTGCCAGCACCGCCAGTGCCGCCAACGTTATTTTGGCGCCAAGCATCAGCCCCGGTGTGACATAATCGAAACGGATAGTACTTTGGCCCGCCGGCACGCGCACCGCCATAAAGCCGACGTTAGCCTTTTCAATGAGCGCCGGCGCACCGTTGACGGTGGCCTGCCAGCCTTCTTCGTACGGCACTGAGAAGAACATTAGGCGCTCCTGCGGCAGGCTGGCCGTGGCCGTAAAACCGCGGTTGTCGATGACAAAGCTGTCGGCGGAGAGATCGTAACGTGCGTCAATCGCGATTTGAAGCCCGTTCTCGGAGATCGCGCCGTAATCCGCCTCAGGAAGTTCCTCGATAATATCAAAGTTGCGGATGATAGCGGCGTCTGAAAGCTCGAGCGCATGCAGCATATGTCGCACTTTCTGTTCGCCCGAAAACGGCTTCATCGCCTCTTCGTTGACGGCGTATTCATAAGCAAAGCCCATGGGCAGATAGTCGTTGTTTTGATAAATGTTGTAGCCGAGCTGCTTATCATAAAAGGTGTAGTGCGGCATCGGAGCCTGCTCCTGCTCATTGGCATCGATAAATAGCCAGCGCACCGAGAGCAGCGCGCGCAGCGCCGTATATTCAGTCGAGGGCTTGGACGAAACATCGCGCTTGATGCCGACATAGGGGTAAAACTCCATGATCGAAGCAGGTACAATAGAATGAAAGGCCTGAATATTCGGCAAACCCCAGAACATACCAAGGTTATCCATACATTCGTACAAGTCGCTACGGGCAAAGGGGGCGTCGGGCAGATCTAGCGTTTTTCGACCGTCAATCGCGATATCAACAAACCAGTCATCCCGCTCCTTGGTGCTCTTGCCGCTGATCAGGTAGCCGGTGGTGAAGGCCACGATAATAAAGGACAGAAAAATGCAGGTCACCCGCTGAAAGGCCGGGCTCTCACGCAGCAAAAACAACAGAATGGCCGAAAGTAGCAGGCAGAGCATGGCCGCAAAGACAATCAGCCAGAAACCGGCGGCATTGTCGTACAGACCAAAGGTGAAGCCGCCCTTCTTGTCCGAAACGGGAGAGAAGGCGACCGCTGCCGAGATGACGAAGATAAAGCCCGCCGTCCAGCGCCAGCCGCTTTTCCAGCCGAGCCGCATGGCGTCGGTGTCGCGCTCCTCAAGGGCGGCGGCGGTGGCCACGCACATCATAAGAACCGGCATATAGAACCACCGCGCGTAATACGAATGATTAAACAGCACAAAGGTCGCGTTAAACGCCGGAACCAGCGCCATAATCATCGAAAGAATAATCAGACGCTTATGGAAATTCTGCCGTTTAGCCGCGCAGAAGGCAATAACGCCCGAGGTCGAAAACAGCGGCAGCCATGCCGAGAGTGACGCCCATTTCGCGCCCATTTCGGGGAAAAAGTTCGGGCGCGAGGGCAGCTCGGGCGGGAAGAAAAAGCTCTGAATAATCGCGGGCAGACGCTGGTTAAAGCCATACACCCACATCAGCCAACCGTTGATCAGGTTGTCCGCTCCGGTGCGAGGATTGCCCATCAGCGCCAGCACCGAGGGCAGCAGGCCGACCGCCGCGAGCGCCACGCCCAGCAGCGCCTCAAACGCAATGCGAACAAATTTTGCAACGCTGCATCCCCACCCGCCGGTAGCGATGCGCACGATGACATAAAGCAGAACAAAGACGACCTCACCGATAAAAAACCAGTAGTTGACCAAGCAGTTGACGGCGACCATCCCCGCAAAAAAGCCGCGTCGCTCGTATACAACCAGATCTTCAAGCGCCACGAGCAGTAGCGGGAAAAAGACGCAGACATCGTGAAAATGGTTAAAAAAGATATTAAAGGTCATAAAGCCCGAAAAAGCGTATAAAACCGCGCCGATTACAGCCCAATTGACGTCCTTTACAAAACGCTTGATATACAGATAAGCCGTCAGCGAGGCACAAGCGGTTTTAAGCATCAACAGCGGCGCCATCAGATGCGGCACAAAATCGCTGGGGAAGGGCAGCGTCAACCAAAAAAATGGTGAAAAAAGCAGATAAAAGCTGTACGAGCCGATAAAGTTGGCGCCCAAATCGGTGTGCCAGTTCCAAAAGATATTGCCCGAACGCACCATCTCATGCGCCATCCGATAAAACGGTATCTGTTGGACATTAAAATCTCCGAGAAATATAAAGTAGCCCCGATTATAGATCATCAAAGGCGTAAATATGGCGAAAGAAAGCGCCAGCGCCCACAGGAACGCCTTAGCTTTCCCGCGCTGTGCGTCTGTTTGTCTCATCAAAGTCACCGACTCACCTCATTAAAAGAATTGCAGACTGTTTCAATAATATAGTATACCACAAAACCAAGATTTTCATATGAGCAAATGTTAAAAACAGAAAAAATACGCCATAAAACGATCGGTTATCGTCATCGGCGCAGTTTTGTGTTACAATAATACAGTTGTCACAAGCAGGGGCCGGTTTCAAGCCCGCTTGATTTTAACAGCGCGCTGCCCTGTCAGACGGGCAGACGTGGCATGGGCGTAGCAACAACGCCTGTGCGAGGCGAAAGGAATGGTCGTTTAATATGCGCGGATTTTTTGCGATGATATCCCGAATGAAATATATTGACCGCTGGGGGCTGATGCGCTGCACCCGCAACGAGACGCTGGCCGAGCATACGCTTGAGACGGCCATGCTGACCCATGCGC
>JAEWBS010000035.1 GCA_023391005.1 Bacillota bacterium
TCGCCGGGCAGGTTCATGCGGATATCGTCGAGCAGCTCCTGAATTTTTTCAATATCCACCACGCTGCGGTTGTTGGTCAGCGGCAGATTCCAGCTTTTATCCAACAGCTCGTCGAGCATGTCCAAAATTTCTTCAATATTCATTCTGAAGCGTCTCCACCTTTCTTTTCAAATCGCTGGTACACCCGCTCGTGCAGGCACCGGGGCACGAGGCCCGAAAGATCGCCGCCGAGCATCGCCATCTGGCGCACAAGGCTTGAGCTTAGATACAGGTTATACAGGCTCGTGGTCAGAAACACTGTTTCGGCGCCCGGATAAAGCTTTTTATTGGTAATCGCCATCTGGAACTCGTATTCAAAGTCGCTCATAGCGCGCAACCCCTTGATGATAGCGACGGCGTTTTTGTCGCGGACGTAGTTAATCAGCAGGCCGGAATAGCTGTCCACCTCGACGTTGGGATATTCGGCCACCACCTCGCGGATCATCGCCATGCGCTCCTCGACCGAGAAGGTCGGCTGCTTGTCCGGATTGATGACCACGACGACAATCACCTTGTCAAATAGCTTGGAGGCGCGCTTGAAAATATCGAGGTGACCGTAGGTGACGGGGTCAAAGCTTCCGGGACATACTGCAATTCTCATAATGTCTCCTTAAAGCGCACGGTAGGTCGTCAGCTTGGCCTTACCGTAACGGTATTCTTTGCGCGCGGCGAAGGCGCCCGCTGTCTCGGGCAGCGCCTCATCCCGCTCGGTCTCACAGATGATGACGCCGCCGGGCGTCATGCAGGGGGCCAGCAACGGTAATACGGTACCGAGCAGCCCTTTGCCGTAGGGCGGATCAAGCAGCGCGATGTCAAACGGCTCGCGCACGGTTTTTAAGAACGCGACGGCGTCCATCATAACGACCCGCGCACGCTCTTGCAGCTTGGTGTGCTCAAGATTCCGGTTGATGACCTGATTCGCCTCGCGCGAGGCGTCGACAAAGACCGCCGAGCGCGCGCCGCGCGACAGCGCCTCGATGCCGAGCTGGCCCGAACCGGCAAAAAGATCAAGCACTAAAGCGCCTTCGACCTCAAACTGAATGATCGAAAACAGCGCCTCCTTCGCCATATCTGAAGTCGGACGGGTATCTAATCCCTGCGGGGCCGCGAGCTTTCGCCCTCTAGCCGTGCCGGTGATAACTCTCATGTTTTATCTCCTTGAAGCATCAGTTCAGTGACCGATGTTTTTAAAAGTGTGGCGGCTGTTTATTATTATCCCCTTTTTATGCCCTTTTGTCAACCGATTTCGCCCTGTTCCGCCGCCTCGCGCAGCGCCTTGGCCGCCCGGATATTCATGCCCTTAACGGCAGCCAATTCCGCCTCAGAGGCGGCGAGAATCGCCTTTTTAGTCTTAAAATGGGCAAAAAGCGCGCGGGCGCGAACCTCGCCGATGCCCGCTATCTTAGTCAGCGATAGCTCGAACGCCGTTTTTTTATGCACCTTACGCGCATAGTTTATGGCAAAGCGGTGTGTTTCATCCTGAATGGCGGTCACAAGTGTAAAAACGCTGCGGTGAGAGGCAATGCCGATCTCTCCACCCTGTGACGAAATGGCGCGGGTGCGGTGCCGGTCGTCCTTGACCATGCCGAAAACCGGTATATCAAGCGAGAGCGCCTCAAGCACGCCCTTGGCGGTCGAAACATGTCCCCGACCACCGTCGATGAGCAACAGATCGGGCAGACGGTTGAAGAAGCCGCCATCCGGCTCCTGCGCCAGATACCGCGCGAAGCGGCGGTTGAGCATCTGCGCCATGCTGGCGTAGTCGTCCGGCCCGGCGATGTCCTTAATCGAAAAATGCTTATAAGCGGCCTTTTGCGGCCGACCGTTCTCAAATACGACCATGGAACCGACGATCACGTCGCTGCCAATGTTTGAAATATCGTAGGATTCGATCCAGACCGGCGGTTTGGGCAGCCCCAAAAGCTTGGCGAGCTCGTCGAGCGCGACCAGCTCGCGCCCAGTGCGCCCACTGCTGCGTAAGGAAAGCTGCTCGGCAGCGTTGAGCCGCGCCATTTCGACAAGCTTGACCAGATCGCCGCGCTGCGGCTGCACAATAGCGACCTTTTTCTTTAAGCGCTGCGACAAAAGCTGCTCGATGAGCGCCTTATCGGTCAAATCGCCATCCACCGTCAATTGCGCGGGCAGCTCATGCAGCGGGTCGGAGTAATAGCGCGAAATGAATTCGCCTCGGGCATCCTCGACCGATGAGATGTCGGGGAACAGAAAGTCGAGTTTATCGACAAGCCGCTGTCCCCTAAATTTAATCAGCGACAACGACAGATCGTCCCCCGACTGCACAAAGGCCATGACGTCCTGATCGGCGACGTTGGTGTATACGACCCGCTGCCGGTCGGCAAAACGGGCGATCGCACGCAGCCGGTCGCGGTATTTGACCGCCTTTTCAAACTCAAGATTTTCGGCGGCCTGCTCCATCTGCTCATTGAGGATACGCTGCGCCTCAGCGCTGCCGCCCTTGATGTACTCGATCGCCTGCCGCATGATCTCAGCGTATTCCGCCGATGAAATACCGCCCCGGCAAACGCCCATGCATTGCTTGAGGTGGTAGTTGAGGCAGGGCCGTCCCTTTTTGATATCGCGCGGGAACTGCCGCGCGCAGGTCGGCAGCCCAAATGCCTTGTTTGCCTCATCGGCAGTGTTTTTGACCACCCACGCCGACATGTACGGCCCGATATAGGTCGCACCGTCGTCCGCCTTTTGCTTGACCTCGGTGATGCGCGGGTAATCTCCTTTGTCGATGCGCAGATAGCTGTAGCCCTTGTCGTCCTTGAGCAGGATGTTGTATTTGGGTGTATGCTGCTTGATCAGGCTGCATTCCAACACAAGTGCCTCAAATTCGCTGGCGGTAACGATCGTTTCAAAGTCCTGCACCTGCAAGACCATCGCCAGAACCTTGGGCAGGTGCTTATCGAGCGCCCGAAAATAACTCGAAACACGGTTTTTTAAGTTTTTGGCCTTGCCGACAT
>JAEWBS010000089.1 GCA_023391005.1 Bacillota bacterium
AGCCGGGTCTGTTCCGCCCGAGCGACGTCGACTACGTGCATTCGCCCGAGCGCATCAGCCAGATGAAAAATGTCATCAGCATCAACGGCGGCGTTGAGCTTGACCTCATGGGTCAGGAGAATGCCGAATCGAGCGGAAGTCGTCAGCTTTCGGGCACCGGCGGCCAGCTGGACTTTCTCGAAGGCGCGTTTCGCTCTGAGGGCGGCAAGGGCTTTATTTGCCTGACCTCGGCCCGCAAGAATAAGGACGGTACGCTCAAATCGAATATTCTGCCGTTCATCTCGGGCGGCAGCGTCATCTCCGCACCGCGCAGCCTGATTCAATATGTGGCGACCGAATATGGCGTCGCAAAACTTTCGGGTCTGTCGCTGCGCGAGCGTGCGGAGCAGATGATTTCGATCGCGCACCCTGATTTCCGGGAGGAACTGACGCGGTACGCGCAGGAGACGTTCCGGTAAGCGGGTGCGTCAAGCCAAAAGGGCGCTATAGGATAGCGCCGACGCGTGCTTGAGCGCGAAGAAAGAGTATTAGCATTAAAATAAACCCCGCATGCCCTCCCAACAGGGGGCGTGCGGGGGTTTGATAGCCAACATGCCGCCGTAAGACCTTACGGCGGCATGTTTATTTTGCGGGGCGCTACTTCTTGAGAATCACAAAGCTGTCCTTGAGCGCGTCGGGTATCGTGACGCCAAGATTGTTGGCGGTGACCATGTTGATCATCTTCGCGTATTCCTTCACCTGCTCAACGGGGTTGTCGGCAATGCTTTCACCGTTTAAGATGCGCGCGACCATCTGGGCACTCTGCCGCCCGAGCACGGTGTAATCGATGCCGACCGTCGCGAGGCCGCCGTCGATGACCATCGAATCGGCTCCGACATAGACCGGGATGCCCGCGTCCTCCGCCACCTGCATATAGATCGAAATGGCCGAGGCAATGGTGTTGTCGTTGGGGGTAAAGAAGGCGTCGACCTGACCGACCAGCGACTGCGCCGCCGACTGAAGCTCGCTCACGCCGGTGATTGCGGCCTCTTTATAAGGGATGCCGTTGGCGTCGCAGTAGGCGCGGGCGCGCTGGACGCCGACCATCGAGTTGACCTCGCTCGTGGTGTAGACAAAGCCGAAGGTTTTGACGCCGGGGGTCAGCGTTTTGGCGAGCGCGAAGATATCCTCAATCGCGATAGCGTTAGATACGCCGGTGATGTTGCCGGTCGTTTCCTCAAACGCGGTGACCAGCCCCGCCTCCACCGGGCTTGAAACGGCCGAGAAGATGATGGGCAGCGTGTCGGTCGCGGCGGCCGCAGCCTGCGCGGGGCCAGTGCCGATTGGGACGAGAATGTCGACCCCGCCGCCGATGAGCTCGCTCATGATGGTCGGCAGCATCGAGGCGTCACCGTTGGCGTTGCGGTATTCGACCTTAACCGAGCCACTCAGGCCAAGCGCATCAAATTCCGCGAGGATTGTCTCGCGAACCTGATTGAGCGACGGATGCTCCATCGGCTGGACGATGCCGATGACAACCGGCTTAGCCTCGTGGACGCTGTCGGAGGGAGCGGTTTCGGAGGACGGGGCAATCGAAGAGGACGCGGCGGTACAGCCGGTCATAACGGCCAGCAGGGCGGCCATGGCGAGTGTGAGAAGCTTTTTCATGATAATTTCTCCTTTATATCTGTCACGCAATAAATCACTATCTCGATGCCTCGTTCACCACGGGCATCTCGTCGAAGCCCTTTTGAAGATCGGCATCGGTCGGAATATAGTCGGACATGGCGCCGCTTAAATAAGCGTTGTAGGCGGTCATGTCAAAGTATCCGGTTCCGGTGAGGCCAAATAGAATGGTCTTCGCCTCCCCGCTTTCCTTGCATTTTAACGCTTCGCTGATGGCGCCGTAAATCGCATGGGCGGATTCGGGCGCGGGGAGAATCGTCTCCTGCTTTGCGAAGAGCACTGCCGCTTCAAAAACCTTGGTCTGTTCAACCGCCATGGCTTCCATATAACCGTCGTGGTACAGCTTTGATAAAATCGGGGACATCCCGTGATATCTCAGCCCGCCGGCATGGTTGGCGGAGGGCATGAAGCTGCTCCCGAGCGTATACATTTTGGCAAGCGGCGTGACCCTGCCGGTATCGCAAAAATCATAGGCATAACGGCCCCGGGTAAAGGACGGGCAGGAGGCCGGTTCGACCGCCACAATGCGCGGGCTGGTTTTACCCAGCAGTTTATCCTGCATGAAAGGCGCGATCAAGCCGCCGAGATTTGAGCCGCCGCCCGCGCAGCCGATGACGATATCGGGGTATTCATCGAGTATTTCCATCGCTATTTTCGACTCTAAACCGATGATGGACTGGTGCAGCAGGACCTGATTTAGCACCGACCCCAGAACGTAGCGGGTATTGGGGGTGGTGACGGCCTTTTCCACCGCCTCCGAGATGGCGCAACCAAGGCTTCCGCCGGTGTTCGGGTCCTTTGACAGAATCATTCTGCCAACCTCGGTGGTGTTGCTCGGGCTGGGGATGATATCCGCGCCGAAGGTTCGCATCACCGACTGGCGAAACGGCTTTTGCTCGTACGAAACCTTCACCATATAGACGGTCAGCGGCAGGTTATAATAGGAGCAGGCCTCCGACAGGGCGGTTCCCCACTGACCGGCGCCCGTTTCGGTCGTCAGTCCGGCCAGCCCTTGCTCCTTGGCATAATAGGCCTGAGCGACCGCAGAATTCAGCTTATGGCTGCCGGAGGTGTTGTTGCCTTCAAATTTATAATAAATCTTGGCCGGTGTGCCCAGCGCTTTTTCGAGATTATAGGCCCGGATCAACGGGGACGGACGGTACATTTTATAGAAATCCTGAACCTCTTCGGGAATATCGATGTACCGGGTGGCGCCGTCCAGCTCCTGCTGCGCCAACTTTTCGCAAAATACAGGGTATAATTCCTCGACCTTGACCGGTTGATGTGTTCCGGGATTGAGCAGCGGCGCCGGCTGTTCCTTCATGTCGGCCCTCAGGTTATACCACTGCTTTGGCATCTGATCTTCGGTTAAATAGAGTCGGTGCGGAATTTTCTTAGACATAATACGCTCTCCCTTTCTGATATTCAGACAGGGCGCAGCCTGTTGGTGCGCGCCACGATGTTGCTGCCGTTTGGTCCACAAAAACAAAAAATCCGCCCTTAAACCCCTTGGTTTAAGGACAGATTAAAAAATCTGCGGTACCACCTTAATTGGCCTGCAAATGCAGACCCGCTCACTTAACAGAAATGCCAACACATTTCCAGCCGGTAACGCCGGCTCTGCGTCTCGGATACTCAGGCACTTATAAAGCAGCCCTTTCACCTTGCCCTCAGCGGTCCATTTGCCATGCTGCTCTCCGCGGGGCTCTCAGCCTCCCCCGCTCTCTGTAGGCGCATCTCACGGTTTGATCTCCGCATCAAAGGTTTCGTGATATTGATTGCTGTGATAATAGCATATTGCTTTTTATTTTACAAGCCCTTTTTAAAAAAATTCAAAACTGTTTGATTTGAAGATGAAAATGCCCCGATAACGCAGATTTGATCGGTTTTGCGCGCCGCGTGCCTTGACGGCGACAGCGCCAGACGTTAAGATAAGGAGTGCGATATAGAAAATCCGGGGGGATAAAACGTGGGGATACAGCTTGAAGAGATGCTGCTGGCACGCGAGCGCCGGGCCGACTTTCAGCAGGAGTTACTTGACAAATACGGTATGACGCTCATCTGCCTGACGATGAATCTTGCGGGCGAAGAAAAGCGTTTTGACAGCGCCGACCGCCTGTTTGAAACGGGGGTTCGGCTCATAGACGCGCAGCTCGGGCGGCACCGTGTTGCAATGGCTTTTCGCGCGCTGCGCGATTATAGCACCGGCCTTGAGGGGTACTGGGCGGCCAATTGCGCCCCCGAAACCATCAAGCGCCTGATGGTACAGATTGAGGACGCCTTTGACGCCGCGCGGCTGTTTGACATCGATGTACTCAACGCCAAGGGCGAAAAGCTGTCGCGTAGCGATATGGGCGCGCCGTCCCGGCGCTGTCTGCTCTGCGGCGACACGGCAACGGCCTGCGCGCGCAGCCGCCGCCATGGGCTCGATGCGGTCGAGCAGCGGACACGGCAACTGATCGCCGACCATCTCGATGGCGCCGCCGCCGACCGCATCGCGGGGCTGGCGGTCAGAAGCCTGCTGACCGAGGTCTGCGTCAGCCCTAAGCCTGGGCTTGTCGACCGCGTGAACGCCGGTGCGCACCGCGACATGGATATCTTTACTTTTGTCGACAGCGCCACTGTGCTGACGCCCTATTTTAAGGCCTGCGCTTTAAAAGGTATCCGAAGCGAGGCGCTTTCGCCCGCGCAGCTTTTTGCGTCGCTGCGCTATATCGGCCAGTGCGCCGAGGCGGACATGCTGGCCGCCACCCGGGGGGTCAATACCCACAAAGGGGCTGTCTATTCGATGGGCATTCTCTGCGCCGCCGCGGGGCGGCTGTCGGTTGCGGGCGGTCTGACGCCCGAGCGGCTCTGCGCGCTTTGCGCTGAGATGACCGCCGAGGAAGCGCAAAGCGATCTTAAAGCCATTGCGCAAAGCGGCGCGCAAACGGCGGGCGGGCGGCTCTGGATGCAATATGGTATCGCAGGCATCCGGGGCGAGGTGGCCTCGGGCTTTGAGAGCGTGCGCAAGATCAGCCTACCGGTGCTTCAAGCGCTGCTGGAAAAGGGCTACGGCCTCAATGACGCGGGCGCGATCGCGCTGCTGCATTTGATGGCTAAAGCGACCGATACCAATGTGATTTCTCGCGTGGGGCTGCCAAGGCAAAGGGCATTACAGGCAACGCTCTCTGAGCTGCTTGAGAAAACGCCGTACCCTGAATTGGCGGTGCTGGCTGCGCTTGATGCGGACTTTATCGCCGAGAATATCAGCCCCGGCGGTTGCGCTGATTTGCTGGCGGTTACCTTAATGCTGCATTTCCTTTGTGAATAAATATAGATTTTTAAACTGATTGTATAAGATGGATGCTCTCGAAATATTTTGGGAGCATCTTAAATTATTGAGAGCTTGATCGTGCAGAAACGTTGCACAGATTAAAGTTTTTAGTCAAGCTTTTTGAAAAAGGCTTGTGGGGTTTGGGGCAAAGCCCTATTGTAGCTTGATCGAAAAAAGCGCAGGAGAAAAAGCAAAAACAGTCCGGTGGACTGTTTTTGCTTAGCTGCCTCCAAGGGACTCTCCCGATGCCGCCTGAAGCGGCATCCATACTTTTACCTTTTGGCTTTTTACTCTTATGCTGTAGTGAAAAGATGGTGGGTATACCATTCTTAATGACCTGTCACAACGTAATGGCGGATGCTTATACCTACGCCTGTATCTGTTTAGCAGCCACCATAAATGACCGACGTTTATTGCGCTCACGCGCAGGAATGGCCCCCTGCCCCCAACGAATATTCATACCGCCGCTGTGCAATCAGCGCAGCCATTCGGCCGCGAGCGCATAGATGTAAAGTGTGCGTAATAATTTATCTGCACCGCAGGGCGCG
The DNA here is from genome assembly GCA_023391005.1 of Bacillota bacterium. Classification (GTDB taxonomy): domain Bacteria; phylum Bacillota; class Clostridia; order Oscillospirales; family Ruminococcaceae; genus Yanshouia. Next base: position 5,530 of record JAEWBS010000089.1, read on the forward strand.
TCCCGGTTATTTACACTCTCATTCACTTTAAGTCCCTCATCGGCGCAGTAACAGCCCTATCACCCGCCGACATCTGCGATTATACCGCAATTTTAAGGTTCTCTTGCAATTTCCCCAGTCATATGCTAGAGTAGTGTTATTATAAGCATTTTAATATCCGATGCGTTTAACGGGAAGGGTTTTCTCATCGTCTTTTGTCCCAGAGAGCTGCGGTCACCGGCTGAAAGCCGCGGCGCAAAAGAGCAGAAAACCGTGCGCCCGCCAGCACAGCGAGAGAACGCGCCGCATCCGGCGTCACTACCCTGCCTGCGTTTGCCCGCGTTAAGGGCAAATTCCCCCGAAGTGGAACAGCGGTAATCAAGCCGTCTTCGTGCAGCTGCATGAGGACGGCTTTTTGATACAATAATCATAACGGACGCCCGGTAATATGATATCTGATAGAAAGCGTGATAAATTTGCGCATGCTTTCACCGTACGGCAAGGCGACAACGCCGTCAAGCGGTAAAAGCGCGCAAAACGATCGCGGTTTCTGTCGGATATTCGTATGAGATTGTACCGGTGCGCCCGCATCAGAAGGAGTGGTTTCTTTGAAAATTTATAATACCCTGACGCGGCAAAAAGAGGAATTCGTGCCGCTCGAGCCGGGCAAGGTGAAAATCTACGCCTGCGGCCCCACCGTCTATAATTTTATCCACATCGGCAACGCGCGCCCCATCTGCGTGTTCGACATGCTGCGCCGTTATTTTGAGTATCGCGGATATGAGGTGACTTTTGTCCAGAACTTCACCGATATCGACGACAAGCTCATCAACCGCGCCAACGACGAGGGTACAACCGTCCCCGACATCGCCGCCAAGTATATCAAGGAATATATGACCGACGCCCAAGGCTTGGGCGTTCGCCCCGCGACAGTGCACCCCAAGGCGACCGAGACGGTGGATGAGATCATCCACGTTATCGAAACGCTGATCGATAGGGGCTTCGCCTACCCCTCGCAGGGCAGCGTGTATTTCCGCAGTCGCAAGTTTGACGATTACGGCAAGCTCTCGCACATGCCGATCGAGGATCTCGAGTCCGGCAGCCGCGTCGACGTTTCAGAGCACAAGGAAGACCCGCTCGATTTTGCGCTTTGG
>JAEWBS010000104.1 GCA_023391005.1 Bacillota bacterium
CACTTTGCGTTGCATATAGTGGTGGTGAGAAGCCATTTTAAAAGGAGAGAGCACATATGCCACAAAAGAGCATTGAACAGTACGAACGCGAGCTTATGGAAATGTACCGTCTGGCGCTGGCCAAGAATCCCGACTACGCGGCGCTGGCGCGGCGGCACAGCAGCGCGGCGGTGCAGGAGACGCCCATTAGAGAAATTGACGTCCCCATTCCGGCCCCGGGGGTCGAAGAAGCCGTCCCGCTGCCAAGGGGGGTTATACCGGTGCCGGTTGAAGAAGCACCCACACCCGCATCCCCCATTGAAATGCCGCCTGCTGGAGAAGTTCCCGCACCCGCATTCCCCACTGAAATGTCGGCTGCTGAAGAAATCAATTGGATCGCCGAGTCGCAGCCAGCCGCCCTACCGATCGAAGCTGCCGAGCCGCCCGTTATAGCGGTCGTCCTACCTGTACCGGCGCGTACACCGACCGATAATACGGGCACACGGGTATCTGCCGGGACGCCCGCAGAAACTCAAACCGTCGTTGAACTCGATATCGACGACGATCCTGACATTGTCCCTGAAGTCGATTTTATCATCGAAGCCGAACCCGGTACTGAGATTGCGACGGATGTCGGCACAGGCGTCCAAAGCAGTACCCAAAGCGGTACCGGCACTGCCGCGCCGGACTCAAATCGTGCGGTGACGCCACCGGTCTCCGAAGGATCGCAGCGTATGGCGGCGGTACCCAACCTTGGGGCAGGCAATCTGATTGTCAATGTGACCACGCAAAGCCGGACCAAGCCGGTCGTGGGCGCTGTCGTCACGGTGAACCACCCCGATGAGAGCGGCAACAGAATGGCCGCCAGAGCGGTCACCGACAGCAGCGGCAAGACCGAGCTGATCCGTCTGCCCGCGCCAATACGCGAAATTCCAGTCTATCCCCAGCCGATGACCGGCGGCGATTTGAGCGCAAAATATATTGTGAACGTCCAAGCGCCGGGTTTTGAAGAGGTGTCAGGGGAGGAAGTCTCGATTTTTGACGGCGTAACCTCGGTCAAGCGGGTTGATTTAATCGCTGAACCGGGCGGACGCCGCACAGAAGGTAACACCGCTGAAAGCCGCGGCGCCGCGCAGGGGGAATAGCCATGCGGTTCAACCGGTATGTTCAAATTCCGGATGTCATAACGGTTCACCTCGGCGGTAAGGATACCGTCGCGCCGAATATCACACTGCCGTTTGTCGATTATCTAAAAGGCTGCGCCGCCTGCCTGATTTGCCCGATCTGGCCTGAGCAGGCGCAGCGCGCTAATATCTATGCGATCACCTCGTTTGCGCTCAACCGCATCAGCAGCCGATGGTACCGTGCGCGCGGCTGTGACTTTGATATCACCGCCAGCGCGCAGGACGACCTGCCGTTTAACTGCCAGACCTGCCTGTTCTGCAACACCAGCAGCCTTGTGGAAGAGCTGTTCAATAATTACCTGACCCGTCAAGGCAGCGGCGAACCGCTGCTGGCGAGGCTTTGTCTAAGCGGTCAAACCTGCACCGAAATAGGTGTTTTATATCAGGACGGCGCGGTCGCGATGGCCGAAAAGGGGCATACTTATTATGATATCCTAAAGCAATATTACGGAGAGGATATCGCCATGATTGAAAACGCACTCCGCCAAGGTGAGCGGGAGCGTTTTTTGGGCACCCCGCTGATGTGCGGTGCATCGGGTGAGGATATCCGCACCATTAAGCGCCAGCTCAACCGAATCGGGCAGAACTACCCGGATATTGCGCCGCTTAATACCGACAGCGTTAGTTTTGACCCGCCCTGCGAGCGGGCGGTGCGCACCTTTCAGTATATTTTTGATCTGCCCGTCACCGGTGTGCTCGACAAGGCCACCTGGTACAGCATCAAGCGCACCTGTGCTGGAATTGAGCAGAGCGATGCCGCGCTGTTTGAGCAAAAAGCCGTGCCGGCGATACGCCCCATCTCCTTTAGCGCACCGCCAGCCTCACAGGAGACTGCCGAACCGAACAGCAGTTTGCGCCGTGAGTTCGCGGAGGGCAAAAATCCGAGCGTTATTGTACCGGGCCGTCTCATCCCGGGCAATACGCTGCCAAGCATTGTGATACCAGGCGATAATGACGCATTGGACAGCGTGATCTCAGACAGCGGCATAGCAGAAAAAGCCGAGCAGGAAAGCGCATGGCAGGGCGCGCCGCCCGAAAGCAACGCCGTCGAAAATGTGGCGCGTTGGAGCGCCACGCGTCAGAGCATCCTGCAAGAGGCGGTGGACAACAACCCCTTGGGCAGCGACATCGCGCCCCGCGTTGAAACGGTTGATCAGGTATCCAGCCAGCCGGAAACCGAAAGCCCGATCTCAGACAGCGATGTGCGGGCGGAGGAAGGCGCGGCCCCTGAAGGCAACGCCGTCGAAAATGCAGCGCGTTGGAGCGCCACGCGTCAGAGCATCCTGCAAGAGGCGGTGGATAACAACCCCTTGGTCAGCGACATTGCGCCCCGTGTTGAAGCGGTTGATCAGGTGTCCAGCCAGCCGGAAACCGAAAGCCCGATCTCAGACAGCGATGTGCGGGCGGAGGAAGGCGCGGCCCCTGAAAGCAGCGCCGTCGAAAATGCCGCGCGTTGGAGCGCCACGCGTCAGCGCATCTTACAAGAGGCGGCGAACAACATTCCTCTGGGCAGTATCATCACGGACAGAGGTATTGCGTCCCGCGCCGAAGCCGCGAGCCAGATACCCGGGCATCCGGTGTCCGAAAGCCCGACAGACGGCAGCGTCCTGCGTATGGTGGGCACTCAGCCTGAAGGCAGCGCCATAGAGAATGCGGCGCAGTGGAGCGCTACGCGCGAGCAGATTCTGCAAAGTGCCGGGGATATTCCCCCTGACAGTATTATCACGGACAGAGGCATCGCGTCCCGTGCTGAGATGGCTGGTCAGATACCCGGCTTCCCGGAGATCGAGCGCCCCGAGCCCGAAAGAAGCCCTATTTCGGACAGCGATGTTCGGGAGGAGGAGGGGGCGGCGCCAAAAGGTGACGCACTGGAAAACGAGGCGCTATTCAACGCCCAGCGCAGCGCTATGTTCCCGGCGGGGACGGTGTCGCAACGCCGAGTGAGGCAACCCCCAAGTCCGGCGGAGCGTCTAGTTATAGGCCCCAGCGTCAGCGTGCCGCTGCCCGATGCTGAAACTGGCGTCGATTCGGGCCATGCGGTGGAGTGGCTCAAACAAACGTATGGCATATAACGCGGCTACGCTGAACACAGGCCGGGGGCGGCGGGGCGCCCGCCGGATTAAAAAGGGACAACGGTCCTTACAGCAGCTTGACGCATCATACGGATTGATAACGCCATCTCGCCCGTATGCGCGCTTTTGCCTAAAGGCTTGTCTGGGCGCCCGAATAATAAGTTAACCGCAATACTTTGCAGCTTCGCCCCGCCCAAAAGGGCGGGGCGAAAAACTATTTTGCGTTTGGGCGCATAACGGCCGCCGTCGCGGTAAAATTTTATGCAAATGTTGCTGTAAGAGGCATTTTGTAGTAGAATCTTATGCAGTGATATCAGGGTTGCGTTTAAAACCCAAGCGGCGGCCTTTTGGCGGCGCGCCGATGGCGGAATATCCGCCATCGCGGATTTAAAACAAACTCAGGAGGAGGACAATAGCATTGTACGAAAAATTTGAAAGTCCCTTTTCCACGCGCTATTCCAGCGAGGAAATGCAATATCTTTTTTCAGCGGAGATGAAATTTCGCACCTGGCGCAGGCTGTGGATCGCGCTGGCCAAGGCCGAGCAGGCCGAGGGGCTGGCCATCACCGACGCGCAAATCGCCGAGCTTGAGGCCCATAAGGACCATATCAACTACGAGGTGGCCGAGGAGCGCGAGCGCCTTGTCCGCCACGACGTCATGAGCCATGTCTACGCCTATGGCGTCCAGTGTCCCGGTGCAAAGGGCATCATCCATCTGGGCGCGACGAGCTGCTATGTCGGCGATAACACCGACATCATCGTCATGCGCGAGGCGCTGCGGCTGGTGCGCAAGAAGCTCATCAACGTCGTCGCGCTGCTGGCCGATTTTGCCGGGCGGCATAGAAACCAGCCCGCGCTGGCCTATACCCATCTTCAGCCCGCGCAGCTGACCACCGTCGGCAAGCGCGCCACGCTGTGGATCAACGAGTTGATGATGGATCTCGCCGAGGTTGAGCACCGCATTGACAGCCTCCAACTGCTGGGCAGCAAGGGGACGACCGGCACGCAGGCGAGCTTTGTGGAACTGTTCGGCGGCGATTCCGATAAAATTAAGCGGGTGGACAAGCTGATCGCACGTGAGATGGGCTTTGAGCAAATTGTCCCGGTGTCGGGGCAGACCTATTCCCGCAAGGTCGACGCGCAGGTGATGGACGTGCTGTCGGGCATCGCGCAGTCAGCCTCTAAATTCGCCAACGACATGCGCCTGCTGCAAAGCTTTAAAGAGATGGAAGAACCGTTTGAAAAGCAACAGATCGGCTCCTCCGCTATGCCCTATAAGCGCAACCCTATGCGCTCCGAGCGCATCTGCGCGCTTGCCCGCTATGTGATCGCCAACAGCACAAACCCCGCCCTGACCGCATCGGTGCAGTGGTTTGAGCGCACGCTCGATGACTCGGCCAACAAGCGCATTGCCGTCAGCGAGGCGTTTTTGGCTGTCGACGCCATTTTGCAGCTGCTGCTCAACGTCTGCGACGGGCTGGTCGTCTATCCCAAGGTTGTCGAGGCCCGGGTCATGGCCGAGCTGCCGTTTATGGCGACCGAGAACATTATGATGCAGGCGGTTAAGAAGGGCGGTGACCGTCAGGAGCTGCACGAGCGGCTGCGTACCCACTCGCTGGCGGCGGCCCGCGTCGTTAAGGAGGAGGGCGGCAAAAACGACCTCTTGCAGCGCATCGCGGCCGACCCCGCGTTCGGGCTCTCGATGGACGAGCTGTCGCAAGTGATGCACCCCGCACTGTTTGTCGGGCGCGCACCCGAGCAGGTGACCGAATATCTGCGCGATGATATTGAACCGATGCTCAAGGTTAACAAGGCCCTTTTGGGGGTTAAGGCTGAGCTCAAGGTCTGACACCGATCACACGTTAAAAAGCGGATGGCTTGGCGGCGTTGTTATTTGGGCATTATGCTTTATAAGGCATTTGGTATGATGGCTGGTTGCGATCCGCCCTTTGCAGACCGCCAGTATCCCCGGCGTTGGGTAAAGCAAGTTATGTTATACGTTACTTGTACGGCGCGCGATGAAAGCGCCGTCATGCCCAAGAGGCCAATCCAACCCATATGGCCACATAATGACGTAACAAGTCTGGATGCGCGTTCACTGACGCCGGGTGGAAAGGTAACGTGTTCACGCGGCATACAATCAAAACCGTCTTCTTTAAGCGCTAACCCTCATCGTTCCAAAACCCCACTGGAAGTCAGGGGGCACACGGGGAATAGCGCCCCACCCGCGGGGCGCTTCACGTGAAAGACGTCCGCATGTTTCGCAGAACATGTAAGCGCTAGAGGTCGGTGGCGGTTCCTGCGCAGGAACACAAAATAGCGGTGTCACTTTATGATGACTGCCCAAAAGGCATACTTGTCTTTTCAAGGGGCGTTTGATCCTCTGATATACCCCGACTGCGTGAAGCTTTCGGTTTCATGGCATCCGCCCAAACCGGGGCCGCGAGGCAGGGAACCACACAGTCACAACCACAAAAGCAACGTTGACATTCAAGCGGCATTATTCTATAATGAAAGTTATTGACGCCGTAAGGAAAACGGTGTTTGCAGGGGCTTTAACCTGCGGACATTACAGACGGGCCGGTGCGTAAAACACAGGCTTTCGTCCGCCGTCACCGACGGCGCGAACCGACTAAATACGGTTATCCCACTGAGAAGCAAACGCTTTGCGGTTTGTTTTTGTCCCCACTTTATTCCTGCTGACGGCAGGCGTCGACCCAACCGCCGCGCCGTTTTGGGGGCAAAAATACTTTGCGGATTTTGTTCACTTTTTAATGGGATAACCGTATAAAACACGAACTGGAGGCAAGATTGTGAAAAAGGTTGGAAAACCGGTATTTTTCATCATCGTGCTGCTGATCGCGGCAATGGGCTATCTGA
>JAEWBS010000133.1 GCA_023391005.1 Bacillota bacterium
GGCCGGAGCGTTTTTAATGGGTAGAGACCTCTTCTTTATAGTAAACAAGCCTGTTTACTTGGCAAAGGGTTATAAAAAGATGCTGTATCTTTTTCACTTTTAGCACAGCCGAAAGCTTATGCAGTCGTTGCAGCGGTCGGGCGAAGCCATCGACCTCTTTCGTCTATAGGGGTGTGCCGTCTGTCGAGGAGACTTTGGTGGTTAACCTCCGGTCTAGGCCTGCGGGCCGTCGCAGGATGTTTTTAAAGCCGAAAGCCTTGATCGTCGACGTTAGGAGAGAGCAACGGTTTACAGACAATCGGCAAACTGCATTTTCAAAAATTCAATTTTATCCTAAACACTCTGTCAACAGTCTGGAAAAGACGCTTGAAAGGAAGCGTTTCTAGGGGATCGCGATCGTCGCTGGGTTGAGCGGCTTGTCTGCAGGTATTGATATGCTGGCGCTACCGGTGTCCTTCGTGCCGTGGCTTTTATTGATTTTGGCAGGGTACTGCGTCTCCGCACAAGTAATTAAAAAGCTCTATGTCAAGCGATATGGAGAGTGGCTGTAATCCCGCAAAAAACATACTAGCAAAACATTGCATGGTGTGTATGCATATGTACAGAAAGCACCAGCCCTATCCCCATATAAGAGGTTAATGTTGAGGAACCCCCGCATGAGATAAACGGTAATGGGTTGCCAATAACAGGCAACACTGAAATATTCATTCCAACATTGAGCATTGTTTGAAAGGATAGCATTGCGAAAATGCCGATACAAATCAATTGCCCCAGGGTGTCGGACGCTTTTCCTGCAAATGATATAATCCGCCCCCACAGGCATAGCAATATAATAAACAAAATTACAATTCCAACAAATCCGAAGCATTCTCCCAAAAATGAAAAAATGAAATCGTTATGCATTTCCGGAATATAGGTATGACCCGCATTCCAAATGCCGCTTCCTCCAACACCTCCTGACGCAAGCGCTAAACTCGCCCTGTGCTGTTGGTAATAAAATCCTTGAATATCCTGCGCCGATGGGTCATACAACGCCATAATTCGCTGTTTTTGAAAATTATTCAAAACTGAAAACCAGAGGATCGGCAAAGATGCGCCTAAAAAAACCGCGCCACCTAAGAGATGTTTCCAACTGATTTCTGCGCAAAACAACATGCAGATGGCAGTGACAGCGATAATGAGTGCCGAGCCATCGTCACCCTGAAAATGCAACAGGAGTACCGGTATGGCCCCATGCACCATTAGACCGCCGAGACACAAGGGGCGATGAATATCCTTTTGCACCATATGGATATGATACGCAAAGATCAAAATAAATGCAATGCGCAACAGTTCCGCTGGCTGAAACGACAAATTAATCCCGGGAATAATGAGCCACCGCTTATCCTCCGGTCTGCCCGAAGCGCCAACACCTATTAAAAATGTCAGGAGTAACAGCAGATAGCATATGGGAACGTAAAATTTCCACGCTTTTGCCATAGCCCTGTAATCGATGAGGGATATGGCGACTGCACTGCAGATTCCCAAACCAATTGAAATGCCCTGCACCCATAAATTTCTTTTACTGATCCCTAAGCTAACTGCATATCCCGAATCCAGAATGCCGCTTAACAAAATTAAGCTAAGGGAAGATAACAAAAGGCACAAGACCCAAACGAGGAGGCTTGTTCTACGAAAATATAGAAAAATTCTGCTCTGCAAACTTTTTATCATTCTTTAGCCACCTGCTTTTGTGAAAGATTTCTAATGCCCATTCAATCTTTTATGGAGCGGAATGGTAATGGTGAGAATGATGGTTCCCGCCAAATATCCACCGATGACATCACTGGGATGATGCGCACCTAAATAAACTCGGCTAAACCCCACTGCCAGCAAAAATAGAACGGCGAAAGAAACAGCAGCCAATTTGCTCCAATTAAACTTCATTTTAATAATCAAAATATACACCAACATTCCTACAAATGCCATGCCATACATAGCATGACCGCTGGGAAAGCTGTATCCATGCACTTGTGTGAGGCGAAAGTCTGCCGGGCGCTCTATAGCTAACAGAGTTTTAAGTATTTTGTTCATTACTATGGCCATCCCTAGGGTGCATCCCACAGGAAACCCCACAGAAAACCGTGTTTTGGGCAATAAAAATAAAAGACAGCTTACTGCTGCATATCCATACCATTTCCCCAAAATTGATAGTGCTTTGCAGAGAATCGTATTCAACTGACTGTGTATGCTTCTCACAAGTTGTTCGATGGCGCTATCCCATTCTGTAACAGGTTCAGCGCCCACAAAGATAGCAAGTGTGATGAATAAGGCGCTCGAAAAAAAGAAGAGGATGATCCACGGTTTTAGCTTCATTCGTTTTTCCTTCCATTGTGTGGCTTCGGGGATTGCCGTCCATTGTCTCACTTCCTTAAGGGCTAACCACATTCCTAAAGAATTAGTTAAGTGCTGGATGATAAACTCCGAATCCTGATTCATTTTCACAAACATAAGAAAACAATATCTTTCCATCTTCATTCACAGCAAGCATAGTAACATAGGCACCTGTGACAACAAGTGGCATTTCGGAAAGTGTACCGGCTTTAAAATCTATTTGCATAAAAATTGGTCTTCTTGGTTCGTCATAGTCTTCTTTCGGAGCGTAAATATACCAAAGATTAGGTTGTTCTGGATGGGGCAGGCATTGGTATTGAAAGCTGTTGTATCTCACTTGTAACCAATCAATCTGCTCGAGCTTACCCTTTTCAAAATCGTAATAATAGTTGCCTCTCGCTTTTTCTGAGCGGGTAATTGGGTCGTAATAGATTGCACCGGCCTGATTGTACTCGTAATATCCCCCGGAATGTTCGAATGTGGCAGTTAAAGGGATTTCATCCAATGTATTACCTTTTGTGTCAATTATTCGAAAATAGGCCGCTGCCCTTTCCCACATTTCCACACCTGTAAATAACCGATCATTACCATTGCCTATGAAACAAATGGGGTACATAAATTTGTAGTCGACGACGTTATCGGATTCCGGTTCGGGGTGTTTTTGCAATAGCTTCGGTTCGGCGTTTTCTGCTATTTCGCACAAATACACGCCGTCTTTTATAACGTAGGCCGCCAGAGATATATCATCGCTGAGAATTAAGGCAGCTTTTTCAGGTAAATTCGTGAGTAGTTTTTCTGGCCACGGTCTACGTTCTTTTACCCGCAAGCTATCGTCAAACAAATAAACCGCCGTGTTTGTGCGAATTATAAGGCCGTTTCTGCCGTTACGAAAGCCTGTTATATTTTCCGAATCAAACTGATACACGACCTGATCGGCTTGCTGTACCATCGTTTCAAGATTCAAGGTATCGGCCGTGAGCGTCCCGCCATCTGTATGAAATCTATATGCCATGTCTCCAATAGTGATAATGTTCTCCAAGCCAAAAAAATTCATATTGGATGTAGTATAATAATCCTCATTAGCAGTATCATTCCATAGCAATGGGAATGTTTTTACATCACCTTGTATAGTAACCGGATTATCAGGAAGCTCAGAGATGATTTTTTGCGGAACATAGCCAATTTGCTCGTCCCAAAAAAGATCTAATGTGATGATTTTATTGATTATAGTAATATTATTATTGGAGCGATCTTCCACTGACAATTGAACTGCGTCTACACCATTATCCGCCAAAGGTGTGATTTTTGTTATAGTCAAGTCGCCTAAATATTTATGTTGCGCATCATAACTAAACCTTAGCAGAACATTATTATTCTTATAGTCAAACCACTCACTTAAGGATGGCAGGTATTCAGACGGCCCAACACCGGTATTCTCACCGCCATACATAAGCTTTGCCAATAACATATATTCATCAAGGTTTAATTCATGATAATAGTGCCCGTCTTCATTCTTAATAAAGGATAAATAAGCATCTGAATCCCCAAACTCTCCTAAAATCCCCCAACGGCGTAATCTGCGGGAAATCGGGAAATATATATCGCCGCTGTCACTCAGTAGGTCACCATAATGAAAATTGTCAGGATAATCTTTAATAAGGTTGGCAAGGTACTCATCATTCTTCCAAAATTCAACGCTTGCCACCTGCTCGGCGCTGGGTTTTTCCAGTATAGGCATACGCCAAGTGAATAAAATTGCATCCGACTGCGATGCGGAAGAAAACTCAACCGTTTTAGGTACAGATGAAGTGATCTCTTCTTCAGATGACACGTTCTCAGCGGTGGATGGCATTGCTGCCGGACTGTTACAAGCGGCCAATAAAAGGGCGAGTGTCAAAAAAATGGATAGATGCTTCATTATGGAAGCCTCCTCAAAAAACAGATGTGATTTCGATCGACCTTATCGCCCTTAGACTTGCTAATTCAATATTTTACTTTAGGCGTATTATATCATATTATCGCCGCATTACAAATAACGAAAGACATAGCTTCCCCTTCCCCACGGTATCATAGGGACATTTTCTAAACCGTGGTGAAGTGGGGCGGTATGTACCGGCAGGCAGTGAGGTTTCGCTGCCTGCCGATTGCCGTTTTATGCGACCTCTGATGGATCGCCCGGTGTTTCTTGTTCCTCCTGCTGTTCGGCTGCATTGTCCATCAATCCGATATCCCGATAGTAAATATTGATTTCCTGTGGGGCGGTGTGAGACCATTTCTCGTCACGCTCCCCGACCTCCACCCGCTCAATGAAGAGGTTCAGGATTTCGGCGGTGAGCTCGTTGATCTCTGTGTACTGCTTCGCCTTTTCGATGAAAGCACTGACGTTAGCTACCGAGCCTTTCAAGTTTTCCAGCTCGCTTTCCCTTTGGGGGATGGCGGTCTGGATTTCTTTTTGCTCGGCAAGGTAGTCACCACTGAGCTTTCGGAACACTTCATTTGGGATTTTGCCCAGTACGTTGTCTTCATAGAGCCTTTTGAAAAGAGCGGTCAACTCGGTATCCCTACGCCTAAACCCTTCCAGCTCCCGCTCTGTTCGGGCAATCTCCCTGCGAATCTCAGCCCCGTTCTTTTGCGTGATGTGCTTGGCGAAAAGCAGCTCATTCTGCCTTGCAAAGTGTGTCGCCCGGTGCAGGTCGTCTAAAAGGATGGCGGCGAGCTGTGACTCTCTGATGTAATGCCCAGAGCAGGTTTCCTTGCCCCGTTTTCTGTAGGTAGAGCATTGAAAGTTGTTTTTAACCGCCTCCATGGTGTGCGCCCTGCTAAGCACCAGCGCCTTTCCGCAGTCCTTGCAGTAAATCAGACCTGAGAAAATATTCTGCTCCGCCATCTTGGCAGGGCGGCGCTTATGCTTGCGTATATCCTGCACTATATCCCAAGTAGCCTGGTCTATCAACGGCTCATGGGTATTTTCTATCCGCATTTGCTCATTTTCAGGACGCTTGACACGCTTCTTGTTTTTGTAGGACAGGGTGGTATATCTGAGATTGATGGTATGCCCGAGATACACCTCATCCTCCAGTATCTTTCCCACCGTTGTGGATATCCAGTAGTACGGTTTGATAGGATCAAAGCCGACAATCTTAACGCCGTTTTTCTTGTGATAGTAATAGGCGGGGATTGGAATCTGCTCCTTGCGAAGCTGCATGGCAATTTGAGTGGGGCCTTTACCTCCAAGGCACAGCGAGAAAATGTACTGGACAATGGGTGCTGTTTCCTCATCGGGAATGATTTTGCGTTTGGGATCGTCAGGATCTTTTTGATACCCGAAGGGAGGTCTTGAACCCACCCTTGCACCACTTTCGGCCTTGATTTTGGCGGCGGCTTTTCCCTTCTTGCTGCAGTCTTTCGCATACCATTCGTTGATGATATTTTTGAACGGAGTGAATTCATTGTCCCCATAGAGGCTGTCCACGCCGTCGTTCGTTGCGATAAACCGCACGCCATAGCTTGGAAAGATCAGCTCCGTGTACTGACCGACCATGAGGTACTCGCGCCCGAATCGACTCATATCTTTCACGATAATGGTAGCGACCTCACCGTTTTCCACCAGCTCGATCATTTCCTGAAAGGCCGGTCTTTGAAAGTTTGTACCCGAGTAGCCATCGTCATAGAGGAACTTAACATTCTCAAAGCCATTGTCCTTTGCGTACTTCTCCAGCATCATCCGCTGGTTCTGAATGCTGTTGGAGTCCCCCTGGCTGCCGTCGTCCTGACTGAGCCTTGCGTATAAAAGTGTGTATTTTTCGTTTGCCTGTTTCATCTATAAGCTCCTTTCCGGCAAACCGAATACGGTACCAAGCATCATACCGCAACAGTCTGCACAAGTCTATGTCTAAGAGGAAATTATCTGCCCTGCCCCATGTCGATGAGGCGAAGCAGTTTTTCAGTGGCGGATTCAGAAGAAACAGGACGAAGGAAGGAGCGAATTTTGAAGGTCTTTCCCTCCAGAACCATCTCTCTTTCCCGAAAGAATCCCTCCTCCGAAACGATAGCCAGCGTGTCGTCAAAGGTGAGGACGGGATACCCGAAAGGGGATACGGTGTGAGGATTGCTGGCAGCATAGCTGCCACAGTTTGCTGTTTCTTTCATATGGCGATTCTCCTTTTTTGTGTTCCCCCGGTCAGATGCCGGGGTATGTACTGCCGCCGGAGACAGGCGGCATCAAGCGCAGAGCTAAAACAAGTCTTCAGATTCTTCCTCTGTACCTGAGAGTTCTTCAGCCTCTTTCACAGCCTTGGAGAGAGGGACAAAGCCCTTATGCCGATTCACCAGCTTAACTGCTTTTCCCCGAAGGCTGCGGTCAATGTCGTAGGGAAGCTCCACGGCGGTTGCCAGCAGCATGTAAATTTGCGCCAGCTCGACAGCGATTTTGTAAGAGAGTTTGGAGAGATGTTGCTCCAACTCCTTGATTTCACTGCGCTCAATTTGTTGGTAGATGCCCACCAGCTCGCCGGTAAATTGCCGCATCAGATCACGGCTGAAATACTCGCGGATGGCGGCATTGATGAGTTCCGAGCGATTGGAAAAGCCAAACTCAGCGTATTTTTCATCGGCAAGCCTGATGGTATCGACCGGAAGGGAGACAGTTATTTTTTCTGTCTTACTCATAATCGTCCTCCCTCATCGGGGAATGCTGGTGGACATAGATATCGTCATACCGGATGTTTCCGATGGTGTTTTTCACATCCTTGACGCATTTCTGGCGCAGCCGTTTCAGCGTTTCTTCATCGGCACCGGGGACGGTGGTGGCGGTCACATGGGCCACCATGGACAGCTCCACGCACAGGCGGAAGAGCTGTCGGCAGATTTTTGCATCCAGCTTCGCCACCTGATCGGCCAGAAAAGAAAGCGTAGTTTTGTTCATGTAATCGGTGTCGCTCAGGCTGTGGAGATAGCCGAGATAAAATTCGGTGGCTGCACCCACAAAGGCGCTGCGGCTGGGATAATCGTAGAGGGGATACTCCGCATCCACCCGCTTCAGCAGTTCGGGTTTCATGTGAATTCCTACTTTTGTTTTGTTGTCGTCACTCATGATAACACTCTCCTTTTTTCTTGATTTCCGCTTCGGACGGCTGGGAAAGTGGCGGAATCTCTGGTGTTTCTGCGTTCTGGACTTCTCAATAGAATACCCATTTCCATTCCGTGCACCTTATCCGACCACGGTGAAACACCGCTCCGCGCCCCGCACTGCGGGACGCTGTGGCCGTCAGGGGGCCGCTTGCGGGCACCTGACTTTATCCTGCTCATCCCTTCGTCCGTGGGGAATGCATGGGGGTTCTGAATCCTTTGACTGAATCGTACTTTCCTGACAGATCCCCGCAAAGCCCTCCGTTGCGGTTCTGCTCTGGTTCGGTGCAGGGATGCCACCTCGTTCGTCAAAGCGGCACATGGGGCGACACAGGAGCGAACAAGGGGCATAGGTGGGAGTCCTCGGGTCATTCCTCGAAAGGGGATTATCATCAGAGAAAAATAGCAAAGCCAGCCCCAGCCTATTTCTTCTTTTCTGTAATAATTTCTTGTTATCCTGGGTGGTTCTTTATTCTCTCTTGTTTTATCCTATCGCTGTGTGACAGGGGGAGAGGGCTCACCATGAACCGAGGGGGTGTTCAGAGGGAGCAGCTCATAGGAGTTGTTCTGCTGGCGGCCATCACCGAAGTTGTGATTCACTCTGATGAGTCCGAACTTCTCCAGTTGCTTGATGGCACGGCCTGTGGAGCTGTCGGAGATGCCGCAGGCTTTGGCGATGGTCTGCCTGCTGGGATAGCAGCCGTTCACCTTGTTGTGGCAGCAAAGCAGGTAGCAGTAGACGGCAAAGACTATGGGCGGCAGTTGATAATCAAAAATCCTCCTTGGCAATATGACAAAGGGTTCTCGCTTCATTTTTCTGTCCTCCTTCTCGCTTTGAAAAAAGTCCTCTTACTATTAAGCCGATTTGAGGGGTAGGTTGAGCCATTAAACTTTCAGCTTCCGAAAAAATCCCCTCACTACTAAGCCGGTTTCGGAGGTGGGTTGAGCGGATAAATTTTTAAGGAGCTCAAATATCCCCCTACTATTAAGCCGGTTTCAGATACGGGTTGCACGGAAAAACTTTTAACCCGGTAAAAAGCCCTCCTACTATTAAGCCGATTTCAGAGGGGGGGTGGACGGAATTATTTTTGAATCTCAAAAAATCCCCTCACTATTAAGCCGGTTTCATAAGGGGGTCTACAAAAAGAAAATGCAAAGTGCCGCCCGTTTTTTACGGACGGCACTCTGTTAAAAGAAGCATATAAATCATTCTTCGAAGGTATCGTTTTCCTCACCTGCGTATAAATATTTTTTCCGCAGGTAATCCGCCTGCTCCTCAGTAATGCACCCACCCCAAAGGTTGGCATTAATCGCTCCGTACAACTCATCACTGAGGCAGTCCAAATGAAGAACCTTGTCTTTCTCTCCCTGCAGATAGTCGTCGATTGCCTTTTGAATGCTGAATGGGAGGTCAAGCTCCAGATAGGTTTTATCCTGCGGCCTGCCATCCACAGAAATTTGGCTTGGCAGATTGTCCAGCCGCAAAAGCTCCTCCAAGGGGATATCCAGAGCCTTCGAGAGTTTGAGAAGCATATCGTTGTCGTAATGATTCAGTGGAGTCTTGCCGGAATAAATATCCGAAAGCGTTGCCCAAGGGACGCCGCTGGTCTTTGATAAGTGATAGCGGGAAATTCCTTTCTCCCGCAAAAGCTGCTGGAAGTTCATGTTTCTCACCCCTTAAACACATCATATCGGTACTCTGATGCAGCGTCAAGGAAAAGCCTGCCTTGCAAAGTCAACCTGCTGATTTCTACCCCATGCTTCCCACCATTTTGTTGATGTCGCCATCTCCATCCGCGGTTGTGCCACCGCCATCACTGCCGCCGTTATCGTCTATCCATCCAAAGCCAAGGAAGTACACCTGCTTTTGTCCGTCCACCACGCAGATATCTCCCATTTGAGGGGTGGTTTCTTTTGGGGGAGGTGTTTTCTCATTGTCCTGTTGCTCTCGCTGTGCCGGAGCAGGTGAACTGACTTCTTGGGGTATTAAAGCTACAACGGGTTCGGGGTTCGATGGAGCTTGCGCACATCGGGAAGCGGGTACGGTATCATTGGCAACAGGCACGCTTTCACTGGTTGCGGGGACATTCGCTGCACAGTCGGCCTGTGGCGTTGAAAGAGATACTGCTGCCCCTCGCCTCAGTCGTACACAGGGCGACTGTAGGGCGCAACAGGCGCCTTTGCTGGCAAGTGGTTTGGAATGCTGCCTGCCAACAGAAAAACTGCCGCCAATCCCACCGTGCCAAGGACTATTTTTGACTTATGCTTCACTCAGCTCATCTCCCTCCTTCATAGCAAAACGACCGCTCTCCTTGAGGGCTTCCTCAAGCGAACGGTCGTTGTCGTAAGTGTGCAGCTGTGAGAGCAGCCGCCATGCCAGCCAAAAGCCGCAGGCAAAGCTCTCTTTGGCTCGGATACTGCAAATCAAATCCTTGCTGTCAATGATTCGAAGAACCAATTTGCGTTCGGGCTTTTCCAAACTGCGGATGAGCTGCTGGTGGCATGCCTCAATTTCTTTCTGTATCTCTGCATCGGGGGTAAAGCGGTTGTATTGGTCGTATAGCTCGTCCAACGGGGTTTGCATCTTGTATCACCTCCTGTTAGTGACACAGGATACCACAGAGAGTGCAGGAAAGCTATGAGTTTTATAGATAAATACTATTCCCTTCTAATATAGCATATGTTATAATCTTTTGTAGCATATGCTATATTATTAGCGGAGTTGCAGGGGGCATAAAAATGGTCTTTTCATCTGTTGTCAAAAAAGTAAGGCTCGAACTCAAATTAAGTCAGCAGCAATTAGCTCAAGCCTTGAATGTAAGTTATACAACGATTAACCGTTGGGAAAATGGCCATGTTGTGCCAAGTAACCTTGCGCAAAAGAGCTTTTTTGACTTTTGTGAGAATAATTTTATCGACGTATCTCAATTACTGAAAAGCGACGATAAAAATCAACAATAAACTAACCAGGGGGAGGTGTTGAATATGGCAAGAGCGGATTTGCTCTATGATTTAATAAAATATGGATTGGTCAATGATAACCCAAACTTTCGCAGAGTTGCAGAAGCAATCTGCGCCGAAGAACGTGCAAAGCAACATGGGGTATTGGCAAACAAAATTGAAGAGTTGCTTCGGATTCAAAACAGGCCATTAATGCGGGATCCCTTACAGCCTACGGTGCGAAATGGTAATGGTGAACAGAGTTTGTTTATAGAAAAGATTCCTACAAGGAAGCTTGACCAGCTATTATTGCCGAAGTCTGTAATAGAAAGTTGCCGTGACCTTATAGAGGAGCAATCACGTGCTGATTTATTACGTTCGCATGGCTTAGAACCTCGTAATAAAATTCTGCTTGTAGGCCCGCCTGGTAACGGCAAAACATCCTTAGCCGAAGCCATTGCAGAAGCGTTAATGCTGCCGTTATTGACTGTAAAATATGAAAGCATTGTCGGGGCTTATCTTGGCGAAACAGCAACACGCCTTGGAAAACTTTTTGATTATGCGAAAACAAGACAGTGCGTTTTATTTTTCGATGAATTTGAAACCCTCGGAAAAGAACGTGGCGATACTCATGAAACTGGAGAAATAAAAAGAGTAGTGAGTTCTTTACTTCTGCAGATTGATGCTTTGCCAAGCTATGCCATTGTAATAGCTGCTACAAACCACGATGCCCTTTTAGATAGAGCAGCATGGCGGCGTTTTCAATTGCGTTTATTGCTCCCCAAACCATCTCGTCGAGATTTAGAGATGTGGTTTAAACAGTTCGAAAGCCGGATAGGGTTTAATTTCGGATTTGAACCCTCAACATTAGCAAAAAAACTTTTGGGTAAAAGCTATGCTGAAGCTGAGGAATTTGCATTATCTGTTTATAGAAAATATATTTTGAAAATACCAAATGGCAATATAAAAGAGATTACTCAAAATGAGCTGAGCCTTTATCTCGCAGGTGTACAAAGCGATATCAATACAAAAACAAGTCAGGAAGAAGGTGTTGAATAATGCCCGAAAGACCGGAAAGGCCGATTGTATTATTTGGTAATCCACAAACTGCTGATAGAAGTATTAAAGGTGGAGGGGCTCCCAAAATCAGTTTTCCGTCCCATGCAAAACAGGCATCTCGTCTTCAGCCCAAGCTGGAAACACTTCAGAAGGTTATCGATGACAACAAGGTATTGCTTCAACAATCACCTACGGGAATTGAGCCTGAAAAGACTCTTGTCTTTGAGGTGTCTGGCGAGTTGTCGTCTTTTTATACTGCTGTCAAAAATCTTGGAAGCGATGCCGAATGGATATTTGATACGTCAGAATATATGCTTGTTTCAGATGATTTTTATGTCTGCAAAACAGATAAACGCACAAAAACTATATCACGAGATGAAACAAAATCTCAATTTATAGGGAAGGTTTACTGCGTCCTTGCGAATAATCGTGCTCTTGAAGAAATGGTATCTCTATGGAGGAACTATTCAAAAAATCCTAAAATGACATTCCCGACTGGCAAAACGGGATTAAGGGATGTTTTTAATAATCTTATTGATATCCATTTTTGGGGCTACAAAGAGCGGATTGAAGAAACGGGAGTTTTAGAAACATGGAAGGATGATCTGAAGTTAGACCCTGAACTCAGCGAAGTAAAATGTGAGATTGAACTGTTTTATAGAAAATCCAAGGAGACTCGGCAACGACGTGAAGATGATGTAAAAGTATTGATTCAAGCTGCCGGAGGTAAAGTGCTGGGGCAAACCGTCGTTGAGGGGATAAATTATCACGCTATTTTAGCATCCTTGCCGAGACAGACGGTTCAATCCATTATCGACCAAAAAGATGTGGCGCTTGCTTCTGCAGATCAGATAATGTTTTTTCAATCCGTAGGGCAGAGTGTGGTTATTTCTGCTGATAACATTTCGGATAGCACTGCAAAAGTAAATATGCCTGTTACTATTGCAGATGAACCGATTATTGCATTATTTGACGGACTTCCTCAGGAAAATCATCCATATTTAGATGGTATTTTGAACGTAGACGATCCTGATAACTATGCAGCACAGTATACGGTACAAGCCAGAATGCACGGAACTTCAATGGCTTCATTTATTGCGCATGGTGACCTTAATAATATCCAGCATCAGATTACTCACAAAATATATGTGAGACCAATTATGAAATCTCGAAACTCCCTCAACGGCACTCAGGAAGAGATTCCAGAGGATGTCTTAATTGTTGATAAAATCCATGAGGCTGTGCGACGGCTCTATGAAGTAGATGCGGGTCGTGTTGCACCGACCGTCAGGGTAATAAACCTCTCTATCGGGTTCCCGGGGCGAATATTTGACCGAATTATGAGTCCTTTAGCTCGTTTGCTTGACTGGTTGAGCTATACATATCGTGTTCTTTTTGTTGTGAGTGCAGGAAACCATTCAGGCAATATAGATGTGGGAATGTCCTTTTCTGATTTTTCTTCTCTCCCCATTGAAGAGCGAACTGCCCTTATGATTCAAAATATGAACAATAATCTGCGCTTCCAAAGGCTCCTCTCTCCCTCGGAAAGTATTAATGCACTTACCATAGGAGCTTCTTTTTCAGACGAGTCAACCTTTACCGCCGATCCGCGCCAGGTATTGCCTTGTCAGGATAATATGGTAAGCCCGGCTAGCGCACTTGGCAGAGGTATGAACAATTCCATTAAGCCTGATATTATCTTTAACGGAGGAAGAAACACCTTACTTCAGAATGGCATAGGCG
This sequence comes from Bacillota bacterium, assembly GCA_023391005.1. Taxonomy (GTDB): domain Bacteria; phylum Bacillota; class Clostridia; order Oscillospirales; family Ruminococcaceae; genus Yanshouia. The sequence continues at coordinate 13,243 of JAEWBS010000133.1, forward strand.
GTACTGAATTTCGCTGGCGGCCTTCTCTAACAAGAGCGCCTGGCTCTGTTTCAGCGGCACCATACGACTTATCCATTGGATCCCAGAAAATAATGCACTCATTTGGGACAAGCAATGCCGCGGCAATGATTTCGCATGAAGCGTCGCGTTGTTTTGACGCGCTTTCTGATGTGTTTAGTGACGCAGGAGAGGTATTACCCTATGATGCAGTTGCGTTACTTATTAAAGCGATGTTGGTTCATGGGGCTGAGTGGGGTGACCTTTACAGCACATTTAGTTCGGTTCTTGGCATTCCTAAGAGATTTACAGACTATGTTTATAGGTTCTTTGGTTATGGAAAGCCCAACATCGATAAGGCAATTGAATGCGCTAAAAACCGTATTACGCTGTTAGGCTATGGAGAACTCAAAGATGGAGAGGCACATCTTTTTGATCTGCCTCTGCCTTTTGACGAATTCAGCCGCAGTCAAATACTTCGCCGTTTAACAGCAACTCTGGCCTCTTTTACTCCTATAACGCCTTCGCGACAAGCCTATCGGTCGGCACAATTATGGTTTTCTATAGAAGGTGCTAAGAAACACTTAATTGACAACCGTATAAATGCTGATTGGCAGGCTACAAGAAGAGGAAGCTTACAGCATGAAATTTTCCAAAATGATGAGATTGTTGTTTGGAGTACGGATGATACAATGCAACTCAAGGTGAATTGCGCCCATGTTGCGGATGACAAATTTGCTGGGTCAGTCCCCTACGCGTTAATGGTTTCTTTTGAAATAGACGCTGCTGTCAATATTGACGTTTATGAAAGGGTGTCTACAAAGGTCAAGCCGCCAGTTAAAATATAATTGCCTGTTGGAGGTTACATAGATGGCAAAAGCAAAAAAAGAAACAAAAGAGCAGCCTGTCGAGCAGGTACTTTGGGCATCTGCCGATAAACTGCGTAAAAATATGGATGCCGCTGAGTACAAGCATATTGTCCTTGGGCTTATATTCCTGAAATATATCTCGGACAACTTCTACGAATTATACCATAAGCTTGAAGCGGGAGAAGGCGACTATGCAGGTGCCGACCCGAAGGACCCGTATGAGTATCGTGCGGAGAACGTCTTCTTTGTGCCACCACAGGCACGTTGGGATTACCTACAAGGTAGGGCAAAACTTGCCACCATCGGCAAAGACGTGGACGATGCGATGGATGCCATTGAAAAAGATAATGCTTCCCTTCAAGGTGTTTTACCGAAAGAATATGCGAAAGAGAAGTTAGATAAGCAGTCGCTTGGTGGTCTGATTGACATTATCAGTACCATTGCCCTTGGAGACTCACTCTCTCGTTCAAATGATGTTCTGGGCACAGTTTATGAATACTTCCTTGGTCAGTTTGCCCTCGCAGAAGGCAAAAAGGGCGGTCAATTCTATACGCCTCGTTGTCTTGTTCAGCTTCTTGTTGAGATGCTCGAACCATACGAAGGCCGGGTATTGGATCCCTGTTGTGGTTCCGGTGGGATGTTCGTACAAAGCGAGAAGTTTATCGAATCGCACGCCGACCGATATAATGGTAAGGCGCGTGAAATCGACAAACTATTTGAAAGCGTCGTGTCCGTGTATGGACAGGAAAGCAATCAGACAACTTGGCGGCTATGCAAAATGAACCTCGCTATGCGTGGAATTGACAGTTCTAATGTCCGTTGGAATAACGAAGGGTCTTTTCTCAACGATTTACACCCAGACCTTCGTTCTGACTTCATCATTGCGAACCCGCCCTTTAATGATAGCGATTGGAGCGGTGAACTCCTGAACGGTGACTATCGTTGGAAGTATGGTACACCGCCAACATCGAATGCTAATTATGCTTGGATACAGCACTTCATTTCGCACCTCGCACCAAAAGGCAAGGCGGGATTTTTGCTGGCTACCAAGGCGCTCGCGTCTGAATCCGCTGCGGAAAAGAGCATACGTAAAGGGATAATTGAAGACGGGTTGGTAGAGTGCATAGTTTTACTTCCGGGCAAACTGTTTTACACCACACCCGCGCCTGTTTCTTTATGGATTCTTTCAAGAGGCAAATCCAGCACCATTCGAAATCAAGAAACTTTGTTTATTGACGCTTCAAAGAGTTTTGTTGATCTTGACCGCACCCATAGAACCCTCGGTGCAGATATCATTGGCGGTATTTGTTCTACTTACCACTCGTGGCTCTATGAAAAACACAAATACAAGGATATTGCTGGCTACTGCCGCTCTGTACAACAAGGTGAAATTGTCGAATGCGACTTCTCGCTCTATCCGGGGCAATACATCGGTATCTGTGTTGACGAGTCTGACATTAAGCCCAAGGAGGTTTCATTTGCCGTTGCGACGAATGCTGCCGAGGACATCCGAGCAAAAATGGAAACCATTAACGAGAACATTAATAGCTTAATTGGAGAAATAAAAGCCGAGTTAAGAAAGCCGTCGGCATCGCTTTCCAAGTACAAGTTATCTGATGTTTTGGAGGAATCCTTTGTCACCCTTGGCGCTGCTGAGGAACCTGAAATTCTGTCCATCACAGAGAATGCAGGATTAGTTCTTCAAAGAGAGCGTTTTTCAAAACGCGTTGCCACCGAAGACACGAGTTCCTATAAGATTGTTAGAAAGACTGATGTCGTTTACAACCCATACCTATTATGGGCGGGTGCGATAGACCAGTGTTGGCTTGTTGATGTGGGGATTACATCGCCAGCTTATGTTGTGCTTAAGGTCAAATCCGGATTTGAGCCGTTCTTAGTAGGCCATGTAATTAAGAGTGGTCTGATGAAAAAGTGGTACTGGAATATTTCCATTGGGACACACGAGCGTAGGCGCACCGCTCCCGTTGATAGGTTTCTCAACCTCGACATAGAGCTCCCTGATGAAGAAACACAAAAGCATCTTTCAGTTCTGTATCAACAGTTACTATCGCAAAAGACGCTTCTTCAAGACACCATCAAGTCAATAGATATACTTTCTGGTGGCTTGGGTGAGTTCTTTACAGGCGTTTAGGAGGTAAGTGTGTATGGCGAAATTATACGAATCCGCTGTTGAGGAAATGGCGATAGAGGAACTGCAAAGCCTTGGCTACAGCTATGTTGCTGGCGTTGACCTCGCGCCTGACGCGCCGAACCCCGAACGCAACAGCTACGGGGAAGTTCTCCTTATGGGGCGGCTTCAATCGGCGCTTGCCAAGCTGAACCCGACCATCCCAGCTGATGTCGTGCAGGGTGCGGCTCGGAAACTGTCTCGGATAGCTTCCTCGAATCTGCTCGCGGATAACGAGGAGTTCCACCGTATGCTCGTGGACGGCGTTCCCGTGGAGTACCGCAAGGGCAGCGACATCAAGGGCGACTATGTTCATGTGGTGGACTTCGAGAACCCGCTAAATAATGAGTTCCTCGTGGTTAACCAGTACACAATTATCCAGAACAATAACAACAAGCGTCCCGATGTGCTGCTGTTCGTCAACGGCATACCACTCGTCATCTTTGAGTTGAAGAACCCAGCCGATGAGAACGCCACTATACATAAGGCGTTTGACCAGATTCAAGCGTACAAGTTGGCGATACCGGGGCTGTTCACCTATAACGACATCTGCATTATTTCAGACGGCTTGGAGGCAAAAGCGGGGTCGCTAACCGCCTCCTATTCCCGCTTCAGTGCATGGAAGACCAAGGATGGCATTCGGGAAGCCGCCAAGTTCGACGACGAACTCTCCACGCTGGTTCACGGGCTTTGCAATCCCGTGACGCTAATTGACTACATACAGAACTTCGTGACCTACGAGAAGACCCAGACGGAAGATAAGGTCACGCATATAGTAAAGGTGGAAACCGTTAAAAAAATCGCCGCCTACCACCAGTACTACGCCGTCAATAAGGCTGTGGAGCAGACAATCCGCGCAAGCGGCGTAGCCCCCACTGCTATGATGCTACGGGAAGACCCGGCAAACTATGGATTACCAGCAGCAGCCGACCAGTCAAAGGGTGACCATAAGGCAGGCGTGGTCTGGCATACGCAGGGTGCGGGCAAGTCGCTATCGATGGTGTTCTACACGGGGAAAATCGTCCGAGCCCTAAGCAACCCGACTATACTTGTCATCAACGACCGAAACGACCTCGATGACCAGTTGTTTGATACCTTTGCGGACAACAGCGACCTATTACGGCAACCGCCAAAGCAAGCAGACTCCTGTGAGGAATTGAAAACATTCCTGAAGGTGGCAAGTGGCGGTATTGTCTTCACGACCATACAGAAGTTTATCCCCGAAAACAATGCCTCGGTTTATGAACTGCTGTCTTCCCGTGAAAATATCGTAGTTATCGCCGATGAAGCGCACCGCACCCAATATGGATTCAATGCCAAACTCCGCGACATAAAGGAGGATGGCGAGGTCGTCGGGCAGCGAATTGCCTATGGCTTTGCCAAGTACATCCGCGATGCCCTGCCAAATGCCACGTTCATCGGCTTTACGGGAACACCCGTCGAGAAACAGGATGCCAACACGCCCGCCGTGTTCGGCAACTATATAGATATTTACGACATCGCCCAAGCGGTAGAGGACAACGTGACCGTCCGCATCTTTTATGAGAGCCGTCTCGCCAAGGTGAATCTCACCGAGGAAGGTAAACGACTCGTGGAACAGTTTGATCATGAACTTGACGAGGTCGGTGAAGCTGACGAAGCCACCGCCGCTAAGATTAAATGGGCGAAGTTGGAGGCAATCATCGGTAATCAGGACAGAATGCGCATTCTTGCAAACGATATCGTTACCCACTTCGAGGAACGTCAGAAAACGTTTGAGGGTAAGGCTCTGGTCGTGGCTATGAGCCGCCGTATCGCAGTCGCCCTGTATGATGCGATTATAGCCCTTCGTCCTGAGTGGCACAACGACGATTTGGACAAGGGCGTTATCAAGGTAGTTATGACATCGAGCAGTTCCGACGGTGCGGCCATTCAAAGGCATCATACGACCAAGGCGCAGCGCAAGACCCTCGCCCTCCGTTTGAAAGATGATAACGACCCACTGAAAATCGTTATCGTGCGCGATATGTGGCTAACGGGTTTTGACGCCCCGTGCCTGAATACGATGTACATCGACAAGCCGATGAAAGACCACAATCTAATGCAGGCAATCGCCCGTGTGAACCGTGTCTTTAAGGACAAACCTGGCGGGCTGATTGTCGACTACATAGGCATTGCTACAAATCTGAAAAAGGCTCTCGGCTTCTATGCGGAAAGCGGCGGCAAAGGTGTTCCTGCCGAAACGCATCAGAAGGCCGTCGAGATAATGCTTGAGAAAATGGAGGTCGTTCGCGGCATACTCCACGGCTTTGACTATTCGCCGTTCTTCTCCGGCGCGGTCAAGGACAAGCTGTCGCTAATTCTGAAAGCGGAGGACTTTATTCTTGGAGTGGATGACGTAAAGAACCGTTATGTCCGTGAAGTTGCCTTGCTGGGGCAGGCATACGCTCTTGCCAAGCCCGACCCAGCCACCTTTGAACACGCCGAAGAGATAGCCTTCTTCCAAGCGGTAAAGGCTCGCCTGACAAAGTTCCAAACAGTCGGCGTGGAGCGAGATGAAAGTTACGACTCTGTTATCCGCAACATCGTAAACTCCGCCATCGCCTCAGACCAAGTCGTGGACATCTTTAGCGCGGCGGGGCTTGAGAAGCCAGAACTCTCCATCCTTTCAGAGGAATTCCTGAAAGAGATAGAGGGCATGAAATATAAGAACGTCGCCATTGAGTTGCTGAAGAAGCTGCTAAATGACGAGATAAAGATGCGCTCCAAGCACAACCTCGCTAAGTCAAAGTCATTGATGGAAATGCTGGACGGAGCGATAAAGCGGTATCAGAACAACCTTCTGACCACTGCTGAAATAATCGAGGAACTCATCCGTATAGCCCGTGAAATAAGTGCCGCCGATAAGCGGGGGCAGGACATGGGACTTTCGGAGGACGAGTTGGCATTTTACGATGCGCTCGAAACAAACGACAGCGCGGTCAGCGTACTCGGCGATGACCAGCTTCGAGCAATTGCCCGCGAGATAGCGGACAAGGTGAGCAAGAATGCTACCATCGACTTTGCCATCAAAGAAACGGCTCGCGCCCGTATTATGGTCATTGTCCGCAGGATACTCAACAAATACGGATACCCGCCAGATAAACAAAAGAAAGCTGTAGATTTGGTGATGAAGCAAGCTGAGAACCTTGCTGATATTTGGACTTCAGATAGTGATCGCGTTTTGTAAACTACATACAAAAACGAATATGACAAATACGTTAAAGTTACTGAGACTCCTGCCAACGAACATCAAGCGAAAAAGTCAAACTAAAGAAGAGAGGCACTATCCCTTACAGGACAGTGTCTCTCTCGTTTTACCGTATTCAGTTTGCTCTCCGTAAATTGTCCCTATGATACTGTGGACTTGGCGGAAAGCTATGTCTTTTTTAGCAAAGGGTTGCGAAAAGGATTTTTGCTTATTCGTTACCATTAACACCGCCAAAGACTTGTGCAGCTGTTTTAGCGGTCAGACGAAGCCATCGACCGCTTTCATCAATTTTAGGCGGAAATCGTAGCGCATCGGTGAGGGAGGGGGCGTGTGTGGGGGAACCGCAGGTTCCTACCGCACGTTGAGCGAGCATAAGCGAGCGGATTTTCCGCCGCAGCGGTGCACCAAATATATAAAGACCAGTCCGAATTTATCGGGTAATGGTGTAAAAACCTAATATTTTTCAATATGGTTCTTTTTCAAATTCAGAATAATGGAACCGATGATTGCAGGGATAAGCACAAAGGACAGAAACCTTACAACAAAGAAATTCCCATTTACTTCAATAAGTTTCTGTATGGGGCCTATTAATTGGATAACTGTCATCATTGCAACATGAAATCCCATTGAAAACCAGATGTTTCCGCTCAACATCCGAAAATATCCCAATAAAAATCCAAATCCGGGGATGAAGAGCCATTGATCTATTGAATATAGTGAGCCTATCAAAAAAGCAAACAAAGTGAATAAGACGGTTTGTGCCAGAAGTGCTGCCCAAGGCGAAAAAACAGCTTCCAGACGAGAATAAAGATAGCCTCTTATAATTTCCTCAGGAAAAGCCTCTATAAAAAATACTGCAACGAGCAGGACAAGGAATCTCAAAATCAAAGTGGTTGATTCGGCCTGCAAAACTATTGCAACCTGTCCTGCCGATATAAAAGCATATATGCTTATTACAGCAGGAATTATCCAGCACAGAAAACCGAAACTAAGGTCTTTCAAATGGCTGGGAACTGCTTTTTTCTCTGAAAAAGAGTTTGTTCTCCTCTCAGTGTGAAGCATAACAATCATAAGCACACAGATTAAAACCGAAAGAAAGAGACCTGCGGCAATGTGCCAAAATACATTATATGCAAATTTCTGAGTATCAAAAAATATGAATGTTAATCGCCATATTACAATCGACAAAACAAAAACAAGTATAGCCTTTCCGATTGACTTTGCTTTTTCAGTTTTCAAAGATTCACCTCTTTCCCATCAGTATAATATATTGAAGCCAACAGCAAATTCCTGTTTGCATTTATCCTGTATGAAAGCTTGCATTTATAGTACCAAATTTTTGTGCATAAAGAAAGACATACTTTCCCCTTGGTGGAGAAACTATGTCTTTTTGGTGCGGGTAACAGGGGTCGAACCTGCACATCGCAAGATACCAGATCCTAAATCTGGCGCGTCTGCCAATTCCGCCATACCCGCAAATATTAATAACAGCTCGTCCTTCTAGGGAGAGACGTCTGCCACGCGCTATATTATACCACAACCCCGCTGTAAACGGAAGGGGTTAAATACTTTTTACACCATACAAAGCCTCAATATCCATTAGAAATAAAAGCTTCGCATCAAGCAATGGTGTTACTGCCGATACGGCAGCGCTTTCGCTCCAAATGGATCCCCTCAAATTATCGGTAATATAGCAATAAGCGGTGTTGCATCGACGTTGATGCGAATCATACACTAAAGGATTTAGGGTCTTAAACATTGACGGAGCAGATTTCTGCCCCGTCAAATGCTCACTGCCCGTCTTCAACACGATAACAGCTATCTTTCCCGCTGCTTTTTGCGCATGCGGTCAGCCGCCAGCAAAATACCGGCCTTGCCGGTCGGGTAGGTCAGTCCGCCTTGCAGCCAGACCGCAAACGGCTCACGCATCGGCGCGTCGGCCGAGAGCTCAATCGACGCCCCCAGCGTAAAGGCCCCCGCCGCCATAATCACCTTGCTGTCGTAGCCCGGCATGTCCCACGGCTCGGGTGCCGCCATAGAATCAATCGGCGAGCCGGACTGTATGCCCTCACAAAACGCGACAAGCGCCTCAGGCGTTTTAAGCGCGATCGCCTGAATAATATCGTGCCGAATGTCGTTGGCCTTAGGGAAGGTCTCAAAGCCCATTTCTTCAAACAGCGCCGCCGCAAATACCGCTGTTTTAAGCGCGGCGGCGACGGTGGTGGGGGCCATGAACAGGCCCATATACATGCTGCGCAGCTCGTCCAGCGAGCAGCCGACCTCGCGCCCGGTGCCGGGCGTGGTCAGGCGGCAAGCGCAGCGCTCGATCACATCCTGCCGGCCCGCGAGATAGCCACCGGTTCTGGCAATGCCGCCGCCCGGATTTTTAATCAGCGAGCCGACCATCAGGTCGGCGCCAAGCGCCGCCGGTTCAACCGTCTCGACAAACTCACCGTAGCAGTTGTCCACCATGACGACTATATTGGAATTCGCCTGTTTGACCGCCTTGATCGCCTCACCGATCTCGGCCACCGACAGCGACGGGCGCAGGCTGTACCCGCGCGAGCGCTGTATGTATGCGACTTTGGCGGTCTCAGCGGCTTTGGCTGCCGTTTGAAGGTCAATCTGCCCCTCTAAAAGCTCAATTTGCGCATATCGCACGCCGAAGTCGCGCAACGAGCCCTCGTCCCGACCATTGTCACGGATGCCGATGACCTCCTCAAGCGTGTCATAGGGCTTGCCGGTCAGCGACAGCAGCAAATCGCCCGGGCGCAACAGTCCGAACAGTCCCACCGTCAGCGCGTGGGTGCCCGAGACAAAGCTGTGGCGCACCAGCGCGTCCTCGGCGCCCATTGCCTGCGCAAACACGCGATCGAGCGCGTCGCGGCCCATGTCGCCGTAGCCGTAGCCGGTGCTGCCGCTCAGGTGCGATGCCATAATGCCGTTGTCGATGAAGGCTTTGAGCACCTTCATGCCGTTGTACTGCTCGTTTTGCTCTATTATAGCAAAGGCGGACGCAGCCTTTTGCTCAGCCCGCTGCGCCAGTTCTAAAATCTCGGAGTCTATTGGAAAAACCGGTTGTATCATGCAGGGTTCCTCTTTTCTGTGATAATCAGGCGTTGCGGCAGCGCCTCAAAACCTGCCTTTTGATAAAACGCCGTAAGCGCTTCGGATTGCGCCACCGTATAAATCGTCCTCCCTTGCAGCGTGGAATGGGTTCTGACCGCGTGTAACAACTGGAGGCCCAACCCCTCGCCACGCCGCTCGGGCAGCACCGCGACTGACGACAGATAGGCGCTGCACCGTCCCTTGGCCGTAATGCAAGCGACGGCTGCATCATCGTACAAAAACGCTTCGGCCCGCCCAACATTGCGGCGGCGAGTCATATCCGAAAGCCACGGCAGATAGTCGGCCTCGCGTGCAAACTGCGCGTTGCTTGTGCATAAAAGCTCAAAACAACGGCGCAGATCGATATCGGTTCGGAGGTTTTTAGGGGATGACGTGCCTGCGCCCGTGCAGCGCAGCAGCGGATAGCCTTGAGCTTGCCACCCCGCAGGGACATGGCGCTGCTCGTCCCACCGCGATATTGATTCGATGCGGTTGACGCCGAGCAGCTCTGCAAAGGGAAACAGCGCGTCAAAATCAGGATCACCGACGACCAGCAGCGTGTTGCCAAAACGGCAAAGCACGCCGCCCGCATCACTTCGATACCAGTCGAGTGCACCGGGCAGCGCGCGGTAACAGGCATTCAGCGTCTGCATGCGGCAGCCGATTGGCATCTCAGCGTCCGGCGTTTTAAGCGGCGGCATGCGGTCGCAATAGGCAATCACAGTCGGGCCAGCGGGTCGATAACCGCCGAAAGCAGCTGCTTGGTCGCTATCACATCCTGCATGGCCGCCACGCAGGAAGCGCTGTGCAGGTAGCGACAGGGCACCGAAATGGCCATCGTCTTAGCCCCCGCGCCCGCGCGGGAGACAACGCGAGCCTCATTGCCGCCAAAAACACCTTCTTTGGTCTGGATAACAATGCCGCGCTCTTCGGCGACATTAAAGGCCAGCGCGTACAATTCGCGATCGTAGAGCGTCCCCTTGTCGGCAAAGGATACGACGGGCCCTTTTTTGAGCGAACAAACCACCTTATCGGCAGAGGCGCCCTCGATGTCGCCCGCCGTGGTCGTCTCAAGAATAATTGCAATCTCGGGCGCGCATGAATTGGCCGCCGCCGTCGCACCAAACAGCGACGATTCCTCGCCACAGGTGAAGACACCGGTCAGCTCCCACGGGCAGTCGGAGCAGAGCAGATCAATAAGCAGCGCGCAGCCGATGCGGTCATCCAGCGCGCGGGAGAGCAGCAGCCCCTCGCCAAATTCGCAGAACGGCGCGTCAAAGCAGGCCGCGTCGCCGAGACTGACGACCGAGGCCGCCTCCTCTTTTGAGGACGCGCCAATATCAATATAAAGCCCGTCGGCCTTGAGCTCGGCTTCGCGCTCGTCATCCTCAAGATGATGCCATGCCTTGGCCCCGATGACGCCCAGAATACCGGCATCCCCAATGCGCACCCGGCGGCCATGCAGCACGCGCGGGTCAATGCCGATCGGCGAAAATTTCAGCAGCCCCTCACCGGTGATGGCGGTGACCAGCATGCCCACCTCGTCCATGTGGGCGAACAGGACAATTTTTTTATTGGGGCGCTCGCCACGCTTGACGGCAATCAGATTGCCGAGCGGATCGACGGTCAGATCACACCTGCCGGACAGCCGCTGCTCGATGACAGCGCGGACGCGTCCCTCATCACCCGAGATGCCCCGCTCGGCGCAAAGCGCTTGAATTAGCTGTTGCATAAGCCACCTCCGACCGTTTCGGCAATAAGCCGAGCCGTATTTTCAACGTCGCAGAGCGCCACAACCTCGCCCGGTGTGTGCATAAAGCGCAGCGGAATCGACACCAGCCCGGTGCGCACCCCCTTGCCCGAAACGGCGATGACATCGGCGTCGGTGCCGGTGCGGCTGCCCATAACCTCGAGCTGCCATGGGATATTGGCGCGCTTGGCCGTATCGGTCAGCAGCCGCGAGAGGCGGCGGTCTAAGATCGGCGCGATGCCGATCATCGGACCCTTGCCCATCTCGCCGCAGGCCTCCGCCTTTTCGTCGGGGGTCAGCCCCATCGAGACGTCGACAACAAACGCAAAGTCGGGCGCTACCGCAAAGGCCGAGGTCGCGGCCCCTGAGGAGCCAACCTCCTCCTGAGAGACGAGCGCGACGATGATCTCGGCTTGCTCGTTCTTTTTCAAAAGCTCGGCTGCGCGGATAACCGCCGCGCAGCCCGCGCGGTCATCGAGCGCCGCGGCGCATATTCTATCGGCAAAAAGCGGCTCCAGCATACCGTCGAGCGTAATGCGGTCGCCCAACGCCACCTTGTCGCGCGCGGCCTTCGCGCTAAGGCCGATATCCACCGCAAGCTCCTCGGCCTTGGCGGTTTTGGTCTTGCCGTCTGAGAGATGGGGCGGCATCGCGGTCACGACACCGGGCAGCTTGCAGCTGGCGGTGTGCACCGTCACCCGCGCGCCCGAGAGCGTGCGCCGGTCCGGCCCGCCGCAAGCCGCCACCTTTAAAAAGCCCTTGTCGGTGATGCGTGTGACGATTAACCCGACCTGATCGAGGTGCGCCGCCAGCAAAACGCGCGGCAAGCCCGCCTTTGCGGGCGGCAGATGGCAGAGCACGCTGCCCAATGGCGTATGCGTCACCGCGCCCAGTGGTGAGAGCAGCTGCTTCGCCGCTTGAGCGGCATCGCCCTCATCGCCCGAAACGCCCGTTGCCGGGCAAAGTATTTTTAACAAATCTAGCATCTGTTTCTCCTTATAATCAGCGTTAAGACCGCCCGGGCCGCTGCCTGTGGACAGCGGCCGCTGGGCAAAATCCCAGCATAAATACGCCTTGAGCGTATGATATATGCGTTTGCGCTAAAGGGCATTAACCAGCTCTTTATAGCGGTTGCCCCGTTCTTCAAAATTAGAAAAGGCATCAAAGCTGGCGCAGGCGGGGCTTAGGGTAACCACATCGCCAAAGGCGGCGTTTTGGTTGGCCAGCGCCACGGCCTCGACCAGATCCTTTGCGCGCAAAATTTGAAGCCCGCTGGCCTTAAAACCATCGGCCACGGTAACGGCCCGCTCAATTTGGTCTGCGGTCTGGCCGGTGAGAATCAACAGCTTGACTCGGCTTAATACCGGCTGGGCCAGCGGCTCGAACGGAATTTTCTTATCGTAGCCGCCCGCGATCAGAATCAGCTTATCTTCAAAGCTCATCAGCCCCGCCACCGTACGGGTCGGCGAGGTGGCGATCGAGTCGTTATACCAGCGCACGCCGTCCTTCAGGCGCACAAATTCAATGCGGTGCTCCACCCCGCCGAAGGTGCGGGCGGCGTCGCAAAGCTGCTTGGGCGTAACGGCCCCCCACGCGGCCGAAATAGCCGCCATCACGTTCTCAACATTGTGCAAGCCGGGCAGCTTGATCTCGCTGCGGTTCATCAAAAACACGGCGCGCCCGCCTGTGCTGTGGTAAAGGTCGCCCTTGCTGTCCATCCAAGTGCCGTTTTGAACGGGGCGCTGGCGCGAAAAGAAGGAGAGTTGCCCCCGCACGTCATCACGAAATGCCTCGGCCCCGGCGCTGTCAGCCGAGAGCACCGCACGTCCGAAAGCGCTCTGGTGCCGCACAATATTGCGCTTTGCGCCGACATATTCAGCCATGTCGCGGTGCACATCAAGGTGGTTGGGGCTGATGTTGGTCACCACTGCCACGTCGGGCGAGCAGCGCATCGACAAGAGCTGAAAGCTCGACAGCTCGACGACGCACAAATCGTTTTCGTTAATCATATCGAGAATTGGCAACAGCGCCTTACCAATGTTGCCGCCCAAATGCACCGTCTTACCCGAGCGGCGCAGCATCTCGGCCAAAATGCTCGAGGTCGTGGTCTTGCCGTCCGAGCCGGTCACCCCGTAAATCGGGCAGGGGCACAGCCGCATGAACACCTCCAGCTCGCTGGTAACAATTTTGCCGCGTTCCCGCGCGCGGGTCAGCTGCGCGGTCGTAAAGGGCAGCCCGGGCGTGCGGAAAATAATCTCGCCATTTAAATCCTCAAGATAATCGGGCCCCAGAGACAACGCGACATGCGCCTTCTTCAGGCGTTCAATCTGCTCGGGACGAAACTGTGCCTCGGTCCGGCTGTCGTGCAGCGTCACCTCGGCACCATTTTGCACCAGACGAAACAAAAGCTCGGAATTGCTGACCCCGAAGCCGATGACGTCTATTTTTCGATCTTTCATAAGAGGAAAAAAGTTCTTTGCATTATAATACATAACAAACGCCCTTTCGCCGCTGCGTCGGCTTGTGTGTATGGCAAAAAAGTTTTCATCCCGCGCAGCCAGTCTGATGAAAGCTTCTATGGGTTTTGGCGCACCGCTTGAAGACCATAACCATTTTATGAAGGCAGCCGTCAAATAATTTTTTAAACAATACGCGTCGGACAAAGTGATCACACGGCAAAAATAGCAAATCCGGCCGTATATTATCATATATTAAATCAGAGCGATTCATGCGCGTATTCCTGTCGCGCGGTTGGCCGGCCGCCATGCAAAAACCGGTTTTTGTGGATAATGCTGCTATTTTAGTATTATATCGTTTTGATGAGAAAATATCAATTGTCAGACTTTTTTTAACATCTTTTTTACGGCGGCTGCGTATAATGATAGAAGCTATTTTATAAAAGGAGATATCAATTATGGAACAATCTGAAAGTGAATGCGATGTATTATTAA
>JAEWBS010000014.1 GCA_023391005.1 Bacillota bacterium
CCGTCGCCCCTTACGAGAGGACATGGATTGAATTGTAGCCGGATATCCGATTCCGAAAAGCGTATCTGCCCTCCCTCATGCGAGGGACGTGGATTGAAATCAGTTCGCGCCTCGAAGCGGTAACCGCAAAATATGTCGTCCCTCATGCGAGGGCGTGGATTGAAATTGGGTCATTGCGGTTGGAATGCCGCCCCGCTTTCGGAAAGTCGCTCCTTTGCACGGGAGCGGATTGAAATAAGACCGGGCGTCTTGCAAAATTCAGCTTAGACATGCGAATTAAAATATCAGCGTAGCTCAATCAACCGCAATGCGCAAATTAAACTGCTCTTAGACGTAAGCACGGCGTTTGCCGGCGAACTTTAAACGGCGGCGCCGGAGGCGAAGCGGTCTGCACCCTCTAATTAACCAATACGTGAAACATAATAAATAAGGAGTACCCAATGCGATTTTCAGCCGACTGGAAGGATTTTGAACTTATAGACGCGAGCGCGGGCGAAAAGCTTGAGCGCTGGGGCGACGTGCTGTTGGCACGCCCCGACCCGCAGGTGATCTGGAGCACCCTTAAGGGTGCTCGCTGGGCGCAGGCCGACGCCCGCTATCACCGTTCCGCCGCGGGCGGCGGCAGTTGGGAGCAGCGGACGCTCAAAAAGACCGAATGGGTCATCGGCTATAAAAAGCTGCGGTTTATGATCCGCCCGACCGGCTTTAAGCACACCGGCCTGTTCCCTGAGCAGGCCGTCAACTGGGACTATATGGCCGACGCGATTGAAAAGGCGGCACGCCCGGTCAAGGTGCTCAACCTCTTTGCCTACACCGGCGGCGCAACGCTGGCCTGTGCGGCGGCGGGCGCTTCGGTCGTGCATGTCGACGCGGCCAAGGGCATGGTGCAGTGGGCGCGGGATAACGCAAAGCTTTCAGGGCTTGAAAACGCGCCGATCCGCTGGATTATTGACGACTGTAAAAAATTTATTGAACGCGAAATACGCCGTGGCAGCCAATACGATGGCATTGTTATGGACCCGCCCTCCTACGGGCGGGGCCCGGGCGGCGAGGTTTGGAAGCTCGAGGACAACGTCTTTGAGCTTTGCAGCCTCGCGGTACAGCTTTTGTCACCCGACGCGCTGTTTTTACTTTTGAATTCCTACACCACGGGGCTGTCGCCCTCGGTGATGCAATATCTGCTCGCGGTGACGGCGGGCAAAAACGGCGGGGCCTGCACCGCCTCTGAAATCGGACTGCCGGTATCCGCCAACGGGCTGGTGCTGCCTCAGGGCTCCACCGCCATCTGGGCCGGACAGGCTTAACATCTCCTGTAAAACATCCCACTTACTTTCGGGTTCCACCGCATCAACCAGCGCGGGGAGCACCAAGTGCAAAGAAGGAAGAACAATGGAAAACATTATCAACGCTCAGGAACTGGTTTTTGCCTACCCTGGCGAGCGTGAAGCAGCGCTGGACAGGGTCAGCCTGTCGGTGCGGCACGGCGAGATGGTGGCGGTGCTCGGGCACAACGGCTCGGGTAAATCGACCTTTGCCAAGCATTTAAATGCCATTCTGCTGCCACAGGGCGGGGTGTGTTATGTCGGCGGCATCAACACCGCTGATGAGGACAGGCTTCTAGACCTGCGCCGCACGGCGGGCATGGTGTTCCAAAACCCCGACAATCAGATTGTCGCAACGATTGTCGAGGAGGATGTGGCGTTCGGGCTCGAGAATCTTGGCATCCCGCCCGATGAGATTCGTCAGCGGGTGGATGAGGCGCTGCGCGAGGTCGGCATGTACGACTACCGACTACACGCGCCGCACCAGCTTTCGGGCGGGCAGAAGCAGCGCATCGCCATCGCGGGCATCATCGCGATGATGCCAAAGCTTATCATCTTAGACGAACCGACCGCTATGCTCGACCCGCGCGGCCGCGTGGAGGTCATGGAGACGATCACGCGGCTAAACCGCGAGTTTGGCGTAACGATTTTGCTGATTACACATTATATGGACGAGGCCGCCGCCTGTCAGCGCGTTGTGGTTATGGACGACGGCAAGGTGCTGCTCGACGACACGCCCAAAGCCGTGTTTTCACATGTCGCGCTGCTTAAAAAGGTCGGGTTAGATGTCCCGCAGGCGACCGAAATCGTCTTTGAACTGCGCCGCAGCGGTATCGATCTGCCCAAGGATATCATCACTGACGAGGAATGTGTCGAGGCGCTGGCGCAGTTGCTTTCGGCGGCAAAGGGGGCGAGGGCATGATTGCGGTAAAAACCGACCACGTCAGCTATGTCTATTCACCCGGAACGCCGTTTGAAAAGGTCGCGGTTGACGATTTCTCTCTCGAGATTGAAGAGGGCGATTTTGTCGGCGTTATCGGGCATACCGGCTCGGGCAAATCGACCTTCATTCAGCATCTCAACGGCTTGCTTCGCCCGACGTCCGGCACCGTCTCGATCTTCGGGCGGGACATGTGGGCCGAGCCGAAGAAAATCCGCGAATTTCGCTTTCTCGTCGGGCTGGTGTTCCAGTACCCCGAGTACCAGCTTTTTGAGGAGACGGTCGCAAAGGATATCGCTTTTGGGCCCTCGAACATGGGGCTGTCGGCAGCCGAGATCGACAGCCGGGTGCGCGAGGCTGCCGAATTTGTCGGGCTTGACCCCGACGTGATGCAAAAGTCGCCGTTCGAGCTCTCGGGCGGACAGAAGCGCCGCGTTGCCATCGCGGGCGTGCTCGCGATGCGCCCGAAGGTGCTGATTTTGGACGAGCCGACCGCAGGGCTTGACCCCAAGGGGCGTGAGCAGATTTTTGGCCAGATTAAGGAATACCACAAAAAGACCGGCAGCACGGTGCTGCTCGTCTCACACAGTATGGAGGATGTGGCGCGCCATGCCCAGAAGGTGCTGGTCGTCAACGACTCAAAGCTGTTCGCCTACGGCACGGTCGAAGAGGTGTTTTCGCGCACTGAAGAGCTGGTCGGAATGGGCCTCGCGGCGCCGCAGGTGACCAAAATATTCATGGCGCTTAAGCAGCAAGGCTTTGATGTGAGCACGCGGGTCTACACCGTTGAGGCCGCGCGCCGTGAGCTTTTGCGCGCGCTGGAAAGGGCGGGTGGCAAGCATGCTTAAAGATATCACCATCGGCCAATATTTTCCCGGAAGCTCAGCTTTGCACCAGCTTGACCCGCGCATGAAGATCATCATGACTATGTGCTACATCACGGCGCTGTTTCTCACAAACAATATGGCGGGG
Source organism: Bacillota bacterium (assembly GCA_023391005.1). Classification (GTDB taxonomy): domain Bacteria; phylum Bacillota; class Clostridia; order Oscillospirales; family Ruminococcaceae; genus Yanshouia. The sequence goes on from JAEWBS010000014.1 coordinate 3,235, forward strand.
CTGCTGCTCTGCGCCGCTGTGGGGTTGGCGGGCTATCTTATTTCGGGCATTCCGCTCGTGCTGGTTAAAAACAGCCTCAAGCCTGTTGTGCCGATCATTCTGTTTACCGCCGTGCTCAATATGATTTTTGTCGAGGGCACGCCGATTTTTGAGTTGTGGATCATCAAGGTCACGCGCGAGGGCGTGCTGTTGGCGGTGCTTATGGTCGTGCGCATCATCTGCCTAATCGCGGGCACGTCGCTTTTGACCTATACAACGTCGCCGATCGCCTTGACCGACGCGATTGAGCGGCTGCTCTCACCGCTTAAAAAAATGCGGGTGCCGGTGCATGAGCTTGCTATGATGATGACGATTGCGCTGCGTTTTATCCCGACGCTGATTGAAGAAACCGATAAGATTATGTCGGCGCAAAAGGCGCGCGGCGCGGATATGGAGTCGGGTGGGCTGATCGATCGCGCCAAGGCGCTGATACCAATTTTGATTCCGCTGTTTGTGTCGTCGTTTCGGCGCGCGGACGAGCTTGCACTCGCGATGGAATGCCGCTGCTACCACGGCGACGAGGGCCGCACCCGTATGAAGCAGCTGCAATACGCTGCGAGGGATTGGGGGGCGCTGGGATTTTCGCTGTTCTTAGTAGGGCTGGTTATCGCGCTCAACTTTATTTTTCCGTCGATGTATTAGAATTTAGCAGCTCTTATCATGGCGTGCAAATTAGCGTTTATGGTCGAAAGTATACCATGGGTGCAAGGGCATAAGAGGCTATCTTGACAAGCGGACCATTTTATATCATACGTCACCCGCACGGCGGCGCGATGGAAGCGCCGGCGTGCCCCAAGAGGCCGCACAACCTCATTGGCGTGCATAATTACGTAAACAAGTCTGTATGCGCGCCCACTGACGTGGGGTAGGTAGGTAACCCTCACGTGGGGTATAGTCAACAACCGTTTAAGCCCTCAAACCCTGCCGTTCCAAAATCCTACCGGAGGTCAAGGGGGCACGCGGGGGGACAGCGTCCCGCCCGCGAGGCGCTTCGCATCTGTAACGTAGTGGAAGGTGCCCGAATGTTCCGCAGAACATTCAAGCGCCGGGGGTGGGGGCCGTTCCTGCGCGTCAGCGCAATACAAACGTTGACATTTTATGGCGATTGCCCTAGGGAGATTATCGCTGTCGCGGGGTTCTGTCGGCGCAACGCCGAAGGTTGTTCCGCTACCCGCGGGGACCGCTCGCCTATATGGGCGCTCGCGGTCGGACGGCTGCGCTGATCGCAGCGGGCGGCATGGATGCCCGCTGCGGCTCCACCGTCCCCACTTTTTCTGCCGCCAGAAAAAGTAGGCAAAAAGACCGCTCAAGGGAGGAACCTTTCGACGGTTCCCCCTTGAGAATCCCCTCTCCCAACGACTTAAGAGAGGGCGCTCATCGCCCCTCTCTTAAGAATCTCACCCCGAATTATATGCCAAAGGTCAATCTGCTGCGGCGGCAACGAGATTTTTAGGTTTGCTGATGTTTATGCTCTTTCTCTTAGCTGAAGTTGCGCTTCATTGACTTGTTGAAACGCCGCTAAACGCTAATTCGCACGCTATGATAAGCGTTGTCAAACGCTAATTTAAACAGCTTTTCCGCGCGGGCTGTTGAGCGGGCCGATTTTCGCGGCTGTAAATATAAAAGAGCCTTGAGGTGTTATTTTGCGAAACATACTTGTCACGCTGCGCTTTGACGGCCGGGCCTTTTGCGGCTGGCAGGTGCAGAAGAACGCGCCGACCGTCATGCAAGCCTTTCAGGACGCGTTAGAAGCGGTGTTAAAGCACCGTCTCGATGTCAAGGGCTGTTCCCGCACCGATTCGGGTGTCAGCGCCATGATGTATTGTGTGTCGTTTATGACCGACAGCCGCATCCCCTGCGAACGGTTGATTCCGGCCCTAAACGTTAAGCTGCCGCCCACCATTGCGGCGATAGCCTGCCGCGAGGCGCCGCGAGACTTTCACGCGCGCTATGCCTGCAAGGGCAAACGTTACTGCTATCGCATTTTAAACAGCCCGGTGCGCGACCCCTTTTACGAGGGGTTGGCGTTGCATATCCCATATAACCTTGACGTTGATTTTTTAGATGCGCAGGCGCGGCAATTTATCGGACAGCACGATTTTGCCGCCTTTCAAAACAGCGGCGCGTCGATTGAAGACACCGTTCGCACCGTTTTTGATGCCTCCGTGGTACGCAACGGCGATCTGATTGAGTTTTCCGTCTCGGGTGACGGCTTTCTCTACAACATGGTGCGTATTATGGCCGGTACGCTGCTGGACATCGCGCAGGGCAGCCTTGCGGCCGACAGCATCCCCGAGATTATCGCTTCTAAAGACCGCAGTCGGGCAGGTATGACCGCCCCCGCGCGCGGACTGATGCTGATGGACGTATTTTACGACGATTTCTTTGCGCCAAACGCCAGAACGGACGTTTGAACAGGCGTATGACGAACGGATGGCGTCGGCGGATTGATCCTGATGAACGTGACATGGCTGCTTTGATAAAGACAGAATATCGCCGTTGACGCGCGATTCAAAGGGGGCACATATGGGAAGAACCACCGATTTTGAAAAGGAACGAAAAAAATATGCCCTTAGAAAAACCGCGCGGCGCTTAGCCGCGGTGGCATTGGTCACTGTGACCGTTATAGTGGTTTACGCGCTGCGCTTTGATATTGCCTCACAGGGCTTCGGGGTGCTGTTGTCCGACACGGTGACCATGCTGTTTGATCAGACCGGCTATCCGGTGGATATCGATTCGGAGCCGCTACAGCTCACATCGGTCGGCCGCCGCGCTGTGATTGTGAGCGAGAATGCCTTTTCGGTCTATAATCAGGCGGGCAAGCAGGTGATCAACAAACGCACGGCGGGCCAAAACATACTGGCGGTCTCGGCCGGGCGCTATCTGCTGACCTACGCGCGCGGCGGTTATGATCTGGAGGTGCGTTCGGGCGAGACGGTCATTTTTTCGCATCGATTCGACTATCCGATCTATGCCGCCGCCATCGCACCGACCGGCGCTTGTGCCGTCTCGACGGCGGCCTTGGGCGATCAATCGCAGGTCATTGTCTATGACGCCAATTATACGCAGCAATTTTTGTGGGTTTCAGCCGAGCGGATCATCTACAATCTGGCGCTCGATAAGAATGCGCGGTACATCGCCGTGGGCGGCGTCGGTTTAAACGGCGGCGCGCTCGAATCGGTGGTGACTGCTTTTGAAATCTCGACCGGGCAGGAGCGCTGTGCCCATGTGCTCTCAAACGAGCTGCTGCTGGCACTCTCGCTTTCTGAGGGGGCGCAGGCCACCGCTGTCACCGACCGGGCTGTGCATCGCCTGTCGGAGATCAGCGGCAAAGAAAATAATTACCTGCTGCCGGAAGAGCATGTCGCGGCCTTTGCGATTGCGCCGGATGGCACCGTCGCGCTGGCCGTCGGCGACTATGAGGCGGCGCATCGAGTTCGGCTGATTCTGCTCGATCAAAACGCCACGCCAACGGCGCAGGGCAGCCTTGACCGCGACATCAAAAGCCTGCACTTTTACAACGACGGGTTGCTGGCGTTTTTAGGCGACCGCGCCGTGCGCTTTAACGCGCAGCTGCAAAAGGAAGAAATCACCGAAACACCCGATGCGCTCTTTGTACAGGTGATCGGAAAGAGACTTTATTACACAACGATGCAGCAGATTAACCACGCTGCCATAAGATAGAGTTAAAGGGGTAGCATTCCGTCTGCAAAAAGCACCTATTTGCGTGCTCAATATCAAGGTGACTCAGCCGCCCGCATAGAAAGGAAGGATGACCGATGCCGTGGATTCTTGACGCGCTGACAATGGTCATTATCGGCGCTTGCGCTTTATCCGCTTATCGCAAGGGCTTTTTAGGGACCCTGACAGCGTTGCTGGCGTCGTTGGCGGCGCTTTATCTATCGCTGCGCTACAGCCAGACAATTGCGGAATTGGTCTACACGCAGTTTTTCTCGGATAAGATTGCTACGCTGGTCGCGCAGCATTTAAGCGACTTTACAGCCGCCGACGCGGCCGCCTTTGCGCAAGGCATCGTCAATTTGGCCAGTCATTTGCCCGGGGTGTTTTCGACGGCGCTGCGCTCAGAACTGGCCATTTATGTCGAGCAGTGGTATCAGCAGTTGGCCGGCAGCAGCGCTCAGGCGATGACCGCCGCCATCACCAACGCGATAATTGCGCCGCTTGCCATCGGACTATTGCGGGTTATCGTGTTTTGTGTCCTGTTCGGTCTGTTCAGCATGCTGGGCAACGCGGCGGCAAGGCTTTTTAAAACTGTCAATCATTTACCGCTTATAGGAACATTTAACGCACTGCTTGGAGGGGTATTGGGCGCGATACAGGGTATGCTGTATGTGTTCGTCGCGTCAGCCGTGCTGTGGTTTGTCCTTTTAGCCTCGGGCGGGCAGTTTGGGCCGGTCTCGTCCGAGATGATTGGTCAAACATTGATTTTTAAATGTTTTTACACGGCGGGGCCGTGGGTCAATTCGACAATAAAGCTCATATAAATGCGAAAAACGTCAAAGTTGGCTTCATAGCCAGTTCATAACTGACTGATAAAATAAGAATCATTCTTTTACACATATAAAATTCCACAAAACCGGGGTGATATCCAATGAATATGCTGTGCAGTCGCTGTAAGCAGCGAATGGCTATGATATTTGTCAGCAAAATTGAAAACGGGCAGCCTGTTAACGAGGGCTACTGTATTCAGTGTGCCCGCGAGCTTCGCATTCCACAGGTACAGGAAATGATTGATAAGCTGGGCATGTCCGAGGACGATATAGAAAATATATCCGATCACATGAGCGAAATTTTTGGCACCGAGGGCGATTTTGAACCGGGCGGCGCGATGCCGATCCCGAGTTTTTTACAAAATTTTATGACCTCGCTGACCGGCGGAGATGATTCCACCGAAGAGGGCGAGCCGTTGGATCTGATTGAGCCGCCCCAGCCGACCAAAAGCACCCGCGAGCGGGAGCGGGAACGGCCAAAGCGCGACAAGGGCAAGACCCGAAAGTTTTTGGACCAATACTGCGACGACCTGACCCAAAAGGCCCGGGAAGGCAAGCTGGACCGCATTGTCGGGCGCGACAAAGAAATTTACCGCGTCATGCAGATTTTGAACCGCCGCCAGAAGAATAATCCCTGCCTCATCGGCGAGCCGGGCGTCGGCAAGACCGCCATCGCAGAGGGCATCGCGCAGCGGCTGGCCGAGGGCCACGTACCGCCCCGTTTGATGGATAAGCAGCTCTATCTGCTCGACCTCACGGCGCTTGTGGCCGGAACGCAGTTTCGCGGCCAATTTGAGAGCCGCGTCAAGGGACTGGTTGAGGACATCAAGGCCGAAGGCAACGTCATTCTGTTCATCGACGAGGTGCACAACCTCATCGGCGCGGGCGACGCCGAGGGCTCGATGAACGCCGCTAACATCCTAAAGCCCGCGCTCTCGCGCGGTGAGATTCAGGTGATCGGCGCTACGACCTTTAACGAATACCGCAAGCATATTGAAAAAGATGCGGCGTTAGAGCGCCGCTTTCAGCCCGTGACGGTCAACGAGCCGTCGATTGATGAGACGGTCGAGGTACTTTCGGGCATCAAGGGCTATTACGAGGCATTCCACCGCGTCAAGGTATCGGATGAGGTGGTCCGTCAGGCCGTCGAGATGAGCGAACGCTACATCACCGACCGCTTTTTGCCCGATAAAGCCATCGATCTGCTCGACGAGGCCTGCTCCTGCTGCACGCTCGACAATACCGAGCTGGCGGACTATGAGCAGAAAAACCGCGATTATGAAATGCTGCACAAAAAAGAAGCCGAGATGACTCAGGCGCAGGAGATCGACTACGCGAACCTTGCGCAGGTGCGCAGCGAGCTGCTGCGGCTTGAAGCCGCGATCAAGGCGCTCGAGCCGATCGCGCTGGGCCGCGCCGTGACGGTGGACGATCTCGCCCGGGTCATCGAGCTGTGGACCGGTATCCCGGCGGCAAAAATCAAAGAGAGCGAGCTCATGAAGGTCTCGCAGCTGGCCGAGGAGCTTAAAAAATATGTCATCGGGCAGGATGAGGCGGTCGAGCTTGTGGCCGCGGCGGTGCGCCGCACCCGCGTGCAGCTCTCCGACCGGCGACGTCCCGCGTCGTTTATCTTTGTCGGGCCGACCGGCGTGGGCAAGACGGAGCTGGTTAAGCGGCTGGCGCAGGCACTGTTTGACACGACCGAGCCACTGATCCGCATAGACATGAGCGAATATATGGAGAAGCACTCGGTCTCGCGTATTGTCGGCTCGCCGCCCGGCTATGTCGGTTACGACGAGGCGGGGCAGCTCACCGAGAAGGTGCGCAGAAAGCCCTATTCGGTTGTGCTGTTCGACGAGATTGAAAAAGCGCATCCCGACGTGCTCAACATCCTGCTGCAAATATTGGACGAAGGCCGCATCACCGACGCGCAGGGCAGGCGGGTATCGTTTGAAAATACCGTTATCGTTATGACCTCGAATGCGGGCTCGAACATCAAGGGCGGTTCGGTCGGTTTTGACAAGACGCCGAATGAGGTCTCGCGCGACCGCGCGATGAAGGCGCTCTCCGACTTTTTGCGACCCGAGTTTTTGGCGCGCATCGACGAGATTGTCGTGTTCAAAAACCTTCGCGTGGAGGATTTCCGCCGTATCGCCGCGTTGATGCTCGACGAAATCAAGGCCCCGCTCAAGCGGCGCGGCATCACGTTTGGGTATGACGATTCGGCGCTTGAGCTGATCGCCCAGCGTGCGTTCGGTCAAAAGGCGGGGGCCAGAGATATCCGCCGGGTTATCCGCCGCGAGGTCGAGGATCCGCTGACCCGTCTGATTGTCGAAGCGGGAGAAAACGCCCCCGCGCTGGTCAGCGTTTCGGTCAAGGACGAAAAGCTGACGCTTGTGACGGCGTAAATAATATTAAACAGGGGCCGGGATGAAAAGTGTGTATGCTTTTCATCCCGGCCTTTCATTCTATCGAAAGCTTATACGTGTTATCCGAACGGCGGCGCGATGGAAGCGCTGCCGTACCCCAAGGGGCCAGACAACTTAATTGGCGCGCATAATCACGTAACAAGTTTGGATGCGCGCTCACTGACGTTTGGTGGGTAGGCAACGTGTTCACGTAGGGCATATATTCACCAACAACCGTATTTTTTAGGCCCCCTCAGGGGGATTGGGGTGGGGGCGTTCCTGCGCGCCAGCGCAAAGCAACTTCTGCTGTTTTAACACGGTTGCCAAAAACGTATGTCACAAAAAGCGCCCGCATCAAATAACAATTAATGCGGGCGCTTTTATGATATAAGCTTTCGACAGCATGAAAAAAGGGGGGGAGCGCATGCTTTTAATCCTGCCCTGTTGTATTTAATGTACGTCTGATCACATCTCGTCGTGGCTGTTGCGTACAGACGGCGTCATCAGCATGGCGAGCGCGAGGCCGATCGCGAGCAAGCCACAGACAAAGAAGCAATTGTTCACCCCAGCTATTTCTGAGAAGCCACCGCCCAGCAAGAGCCCCAGCGGTGAGGCAAACAGACTGACGCTATAGGCCAACGACAGTACCCGCCCGAGGTATTCGGCGGGTATCCGGCTTTGAAAAATCGCGGTTCGCAGCCCGTAAAAGAACGGAATCGTTACGCCCATCACGCCCGAGAGCGCCATAAACGCACCCAGTCCGTGGGTCGGCAGAAGGCCGCTGAGCATTGTGCCCACGCCGTAAATACCGATCGAAGCAGCAATCGCCCCAATCTTATGAATTTTATTACCCACCGCCCCGAGCAGGAGCGCGCCCAGCAGCGTACCGCCCGAAAAGACGATTTCGACAAGGCTTGAGTCGGCGATGCTGCCGCCGAAATAGGTCATCGTCATCAGCGGGTACATCGACCCGATCGGGAAGTAGATAAAGGCGTATAATGAACTGATGACCATAATCGCCGCCATGCCCCGCTCACGCCGCAGCACGGCGATGCCGTCCTTGGTGTCTTGCCATAGGTGTAGCCGTTCGCCTTGCTGCAACGTCTGATTTTTGGGGATAACCATAAACAGCACGATGCCAATGGCAGCGAGCGCGCCGAGCACATCGAGCAGGATGATGAAGCCTAAATCCCACAGGCTATAAAGCACGCCCGCCAATGCGGGGCTCAAAATCAGCGACACCGACTCAAAGCCCTGTGAAAAGCCCGCGCAGCGCGCGAGCTGATCTTTGGGGACGATGGTGGGAATGATGGCGTTAAAGGTTGGGGAGTGGAAGGCTGCGCCGACCGATCGCAGGCAGAGCATCAGAAAGATCAGCCAGACCGGGATTGTGCCTCCAAACGCGGCCGCCGCCAACGGCAAGGCGGCGAGGGCGATGCCCAGATCGGCCAGAATCAGCACTTTTTTGCGGTCGAATCGGTCGATAAAGGCGCCGGTAAACAGCCCAAGCACGGCGCGCGGCAGATAGCCCGACAGCGTCGAGAAGGTGATGATGGCGGGCGAGCCGGTTTGCTGCGTCAGATACCATACAATTGAGATTTGTAAAATTGAGCTGGTGAGCATCGACACCGCCTGCCCGAGCCCCAATAGGATAAACTTTTGTTTCCAGTTTTCCATGAATCCCCCAGAAAATCGGCCCTTTACGGCCTGTGATGCGCCGCCATAACCGTTTTTACGTGGCGCGTGCCGCACTGAATTTGCCCGATGGGCGTGGTGCGACTGATTCCGTCACTTATGCTATATTATAGTATACCAAAATAAGTGCGTTAAAGAAAGCGGGCGACGGAGTATTTCCCCGTCGCCCGCGCCGAATGTGGGTTTTAAAAAAGCTGCGCTTCGTTGAGCGTAGTAAAGCCGCCCTTTTGCAGCAGCGCAATAGCCTTTTGGTTGTCGTCGGGGCGCAGAATGACCACGGCGTTTTGGGGGTCCCGCCCGAGAAACGCGTAGCAATATTCCACGACCACATCGGTACCCAGCGCCGCGAGTGCGGCGGCCAGTCCGCCGGGGTGATGCGCGATGGCGACGGCAATGACCTCGGTGGTCGAGACGGGATAACCGACGCTGTGCAGCGTTTTGGCGGCGAGCGCGGGGTCGTTGACGATGAGCCGCAGCACGCCAAAGTCGGAGGTGTCGGCAATCGAAAGCGCCAGAATATCGATACCGGCGTTGCCCAGTGCGGCGGTGATGTTTGCGAGACTGCCGGCGCGGTTTTCTACAAAGACGGAGATCTGCTTGACGGTCATAACAATTTCCTCCTTTTAAAGTACGCGTTTGTCGATGACGCGCTTGGCTTTGCCCTCGCTGCGCGCAATGGTGCTCGGAGACACCAGCGTGATCTTGGCGGCAACGCCCAACGTCGATTCAACGGCGCGGCGGATCGTCTCCTCTTTCTGTTCGATCAGGCGCACGGCGTCAAAGGTCATCGAGGCGTCCATTTCGACCTGAATCTCAAGCGTGTCGAGCGAGCCCTTGCGGTCGACGATAAGCAGGTAGTGCGGCGGCATCCCCAACTCGAGCAGCACCGATTCGACCTGCGAGGGGAAGACGTTGACGCCGCGGATGATGAGCATGTCGTCGCTGCGACCCGAGACCTTGTTCATGCGCACAAAGCTGCGCCCGCAGGAGCAGGTCTCTCGGGTCAGCGACGTGATGTCGCGGGTACGGTACCGGATCAGCGGCAGCGCTTCCTTACAGATCGCGGTAAAGACGAGTTCGCCCTTTTCGCCCTCGGGCAGCACCTCACCGGTGTCAGGGTTGATGATTTCGGCAATGAAAAAGTCCTCGTTGATGTGCAGGCCGTTCTGTGCACTGCAATCGTAGGAGACGCCGGGTCCCATGATTTCGGACAGGCCGTAGATGTCGTAGGCCTTAATGCCCAAGAGCGCCTCAATGCGCAGCCGCATCTCCTGCGTCCAGGGCTCGGCGCCGAAGATGCCGCACTTGAGCGTGATCTCATCGAGCGAAATGCCCGCTTCTTGCAATGCTTCGCCCAAAAACAGCGCATAGGAGGGGGTGGCGCACAGCACGGTGGAGTTAAAGTCCTTCATGATCTGAAGCTGGCGCTTGGTGTTGCCAGTCGAGGCCGGAATAACCGACGCGCCGATTTTGCCCGCGCCGTCATGCAGGCCGATGCCGCCGGTGAAAAGCCCATAGCCGTAGGACACATGCACAAAGTCGCTCGAATCGGCCCCGGCCGCTGTCAGCGCGCGGGCGACACATTCGCTCCACATCTCGAGGTCGTTTTGGGTATAACCCACCACCGTCTGCTTGCCCGTCGTACCCGACGACGCATGGATGCGCACCACCTGATCCATTGGAACGGCAAACAGCCCATAGGGGTAATTGTCGCGCAGATCCTGCTTGTAAGTAAACGGCAGCTTGGCGAGGTCGTCGACACTTTTGATATCCATGGGCGAGATGCCGACCTCGTCGAATTTGGCCCGGTAGAACGGAACATTTTCGTAGACGCGGCGCACCGTTTGCGACAGGCGCAGCGACTGCACCGCTTTTATCTCGTGAAGGGGCGCGGCTTCCATCGGGTTCCAGAACGGCTTTTGCATGTTTTATCCTCCTTGGTGCTGATAATGGATTATTTTTACTATATCACGTTAAAGTGATCTGTCAATATAAATGCATTGGAGACGTAGCTCCGAACGGCGTTGCCTGAAAGGAGCGTTTCAAATCGTATACCCCTCCACACACAGGGCGGCGCCACGCCGAATACCGTGTGCGGCAACACCGTTTTGCCATATTTGTGTCCAAAGCGCGCACCCTGTTTAGCCCACCTGTTTGACATCTGCTATCGCCCAAAAAGGCATCAGGTATTAAACCGACAAGAAACGCCTACAATAATGTCAAACCATTTTGGAGGCACAAACCCTATGTACAAGCGTTTTCTCGCGGTGTTTTCTCTCATCGTGCTGCTGTTCGGCCTGCTGATCGCCCGCATATCTCTGCTGGCGGTGACCGAGCCGCTCATCGAGGCAGCGCAGCAGCAGTCAGCGACGGTGCTTAAGGTTGCCGAGACGCGCGGCATGATCTACGACCGCAAGCTGCGCCCGCTCACGGGAATCGAGACTGAAAATATCGCCGCAGTACTGCCCAATTCGCAGTCGGCCGATGTGCTGATGCGAGTTACCCCGATCGAAAAGCGCGCCGAGCTGCAACAAAAGCTCACCCAAATGCGCCCCTTTTTGTGGGAGGTGGATACGACCGCCATCTATGCCAAGGGGCTCGAGGTGTTCCCGGTGCCAAAGCGCTATCTTGATGAGCAGCCCGCCGTGCATATCATCGGGCAGGTCGATCCCGCGACGGGGCAGGGGGCTTCGGGGCTTGAGCGCGCTTACGATTCGCTGCTGACCTCGGCGGGCGGTGCGGTGCAGATGCGCTACGCCACCGACGCCTTGCAGCGGGGTCTTGAAACGACGCCGCCCGAGATTATGGATAGCGGCTACCTCAGCGGCGCGGGGCTGGTATTGACCTTAGACCGGGATATTCAGGAAATTGCGGAAAAGGCCGCCAAGAAGGTCGAGAGCGGCGCAATCATCATTATGGACCCCTACACCGGGGACATTCTCGCCGCGGTCAGCGCGCCCGCCTATAACCCAAACAACCCCGCCGACGCGATGACCGACAACCGGACGCCGTTTTTTAACCGCGCCTTTGCCGCCTACAGCGTGGGCTCCACCTTTAAGCTGCTCACGGCGGCCACCGCGCTCGAGTCGGGCTTTTCTGCCGGGCGCACCTACACCTGCAACGGCGGAATTGAGGTGCTCGACCAGCTGTTCCGCTGCCATAACCTCAACGGGCACGGTACGCTCGACATGCAGGGGGCGCTCAACCACTCCTGCAACCCATATTTTATCTCGCTGGCGCTCGAGGTTGGCGGCCCCGCGCTAGCCTATAAAGCGCAACAGTTGGGCTTTGGCACCCGGTTTGAGGCGGCGCCCGGCTACTTTACCGCCGCAGGCAGCCTACCCACGCTACAGGAGCTCGTTGCCCCGGCGGCGGTCGCGAACTTCGGCTTTGGGCAGGGCATTCTCTCGGCCACGCCGGTGCAGATCGCCACGCTCGTGTCGGCCATTGCCAACGGCGGCGGTGCTGTGACCCCCAGACTTGTGGCGGGCACCACGGCCGACGGCAAGGCGGTGACAACCGCAACGGCGACCTATTCGCCCCGCAGCGTCTTCAGAGAAACGGCGGCGCAGCAGGTCAAGGAGATGATGATCGGCGTTGTAGAGCAGGGCAGCGGCAAGAACGCCCGCCCCGAGCAGGGCGGCGCGGGCGGTAAAACCGCTTCGGCGCAGACGGGGCAATATCGCGACGGTCAGGAGATTGTGCACGCGTGGTTCTCCGGATTTTATCCCGCCGAGCAGCCGCAGTACACGATTGTGGTGCTCGCCGAGGGGGGCGATTCCGGATCGGACGCCGCCTGCCCAATTTTTAAAGAGATTGCCGACGGGCTCTATGAGCTGGGTAGAAACGGCGCCGCCAAATCAAAATGATAGGTCCGCGTAGGATGCTTTATCTGCGCCAGATGGCAAAAGGCCGGGTCGCACTATGGCTTTGTACCGCGGCACAAAGCCGGACAGGCACTATGCCTAACTTTTCGGCAGGTTGAGACAGAATTTCGGGCTGTGCAATATATTAGTGTTAGAAGGCTTTTAATGATGAAATCCTCCTGAAAAAGCACTTTCCCAAAACTCCCCGTATATTTGTGAATAAAGATATACTAAATTATGTCTTTGGGCCGCCTCTTTGCTCGGTATTTGAGGGCAAAAGGCACCTAAATTTTAAAAGGTTACACCCAAGATTAGAAAAATTGACGAAGACGTAACAACAAAATATGATAATATGTAAATTTTGTTTTCACATGCGGTTTTTGTATTGAGATTTTGCCAGAAAGTTGTTATAATAACACACGTCAAAGAGGGCGGGACAAAGATGCCCCTATTTTGGCGCGGGAATCCTTACCAACTCACCCGACTTGATTTTTGTGGCAAGAACGCGTATATTTAACTATACTGCTCTTCAAAGCTTTATACAATTTGGAAAGGAGAGGGTGCTTTGAGCGACAACAATCGCAGAATTGCTGAAGAAGATTATTCTGCCCAAGCAACGCCTGCGCAAGCATCATCTTCAAATAAGCGGCTGCCTGCGCAAAAAATGCTGCAAAAGGTTTTGCGTGTTTTATGCTTTATCGGTTTGCTGCATATCAGAAAATATCGTTCCTTCAAGCGCGGCTTGAGGAACATCAGCGACATGCTTGGACTTTTGCTGCGTGCCATAGGTCACAGGCTGTTTTGTAGCGCGCGTATTTTTTCAGTGCGCAACAGCCTGTCGTTTGACGCGACCGTCGACCTGCTGCAAACATTAAAGCGCGGCAGCGCCTCGGCCCGAAAACGGGGGCTCGGCACGCTGCTGGGCTATTGGGCCATGGTTCTGGCGGCCTTTGTTACCCGCGCCGTTGCACGATTATTTAGCTCAATCAACTATGTTGCGCCAACTTTGGCGGCTGCCGTATTCCTTATTGTGATTAACGGCGCTCTCAACATGACCTTTGCGTTGCGCGTGTTTTACAACGGCGAGGAAATTGGCTATATCGCGGATGAATCGGTGTTTGAAAACGCCGAAAAGCAGATGCTGGGCCGTATCGTGTTTGAGGATTACATTAAACCAGAGGATAGCATGCCCGAATTCACCATCGCGGCGGTGCGCGCTCAGGAGCTGCTTTCAGAAGACCGTCTGACCGACGAGTTGATTAAGGCCTCGGGCAACGAGCTGGCGCAGGCGACGGGGCTTTATGTCGACAACCGCTTTTTAGGGGCGGTAACCGAGCGCCGCCAGCTGCTGTCGCTGCTCGAGACGATTAAAAATCATTACCGTTCAGATGACGAGGACGCCAACGAAACGGTCGGGTTTGTCAAGAATGTCGAGGCCCGCGACGGCCTTTATCCGGTAACTTCGATTGTGCATATTGGTGAGATGCAGTCCGAGGTCAACCGCGAGGAGGAGGCCCAGCGCATCTATACCACCGTGCAGGGCGACGCGCCGATTATTATCGCGCAGAAAAACGGCATTCCCTATTCCCAGCTCAAGCTGCTCAACCCCGACATTGAAAAGTCGCTGTTGGTCGGGCAGGAGATATTGGTTCAAAAATCCGTGCCGGTGCTTGAGGTCAAGGTTGTCCGCAAAGAGACCGTTGAAGAAGAGGTCAACTTTAAAATTGAGCAGATACAAGACACGAGCCAATATCAGGGCTATGTCAAGGTAACTCAGAAGGGCCAAAAGGGGACGTCCCTCGTGACCAGCGAGGTGACCTATATCGACGGTCTGGAAGTGGAGCGCGCGGTGCTCGACACCCGCATGATCAAGGAGCCGATCAATGAGAAGGTTGTGGTGGGCGGCAAGACGCCGCTGGCTCAACTGCCCGCTTCGGCGCGCAGCACCAGCTCTAACTTTATGTGGCCGGTCGCAGGCGGTTATGTCAGTTGCGGCTTCTATGGTTATTGGGGCCACACCGGTATGGATATTGCGGCCAACGTCGGCACCGCCGTTTATGCGGCGGCATCGGGAACGGTGACCAAGGCGGTCTATAATTCCACCGGCTACGGCTATCATATCATCATCAACCACGGCGGCGGTGTTGAGACGCTTTATGGACACAACTCCAAGCTGTATGTCAAAGCCGGCGACTGGGTCGAACAGGGGCAGCTGATTGCCGCTGTCGGCCGTACCGGGCGCGCGACTGGTCCGCACTGCCATTTTGAGGTGCGCATCAACGGTAAGTATATGAACCCCGCCAATTATATTGGCACCCGCAATCCCTATTAGCGGGTTGATTTCGGTTCAGACAATGTTTAAAACAGCGCAAGGCATTTTGCCTTGCGCTGTTTTTATTGATATGGAAACCGTCGGCTTAGCCGGTGGAGGTACCCGTTCGCTTTAAGCGATTGAGCGAAACGAATGACAACCAATTGGTTTCGTTACCTGTAAAAATTTTAGAAATTAACTGTTTTTGCAGTGCGATGCGACTGGTGGAATTTTCAGTGCCTCTTAAGGGGCGAGCTGGTAGCATGCCCTTTTAACGCGTGGTTTCGATACGGCCAAATGCCGCGTATGCCTGTCAGAGCTTTTTCTCAAACAGATAGAAAAGGCCTTTTCTAAAGGTAGCCTCTCCGACCTTTATGTAGCCAAGCTTCTCATAGAGCCTCACCGCGCCGCGGTTTTTAGGGAAGGCATCCAACTGCAAAACATCGATTCCTTCACTTTTGAGCAGCGCTTCAATATACTGCATAGCCTGCATGCCGACGCCCTTGCCCTGACAGGCGGGGCTGACGCATAGTCGGTGCAGCACGGCGAACGATAGATCGGGATACTGCCAGTCTCCGTTTTCATAGCCCTCCCATTGTTCCCGGTTGAGTACAAAGGCGCAGACGATCATCCCATCAATCAGACCCACGGTCATATCGCCGTTGGCGATGTCCTGCGCAATAACCGCCTGCGTAGGGTAAACGTCGTCCCACTGGTCGATGCCCAAAGCCTGCATCCGGCCGATTGCCTCGCGGTAAATGCCGAATATTTCGGCCGCCTCCTCCGGCAGCGCTTTTCTGAATTCCATGGCCCCACCTGCTTTCTGTAACAGATTGATGGCACTATTATGGCACAAAGCCGCCGATGCGGCAAGAAGGGATTTTGAACAGCGACATCGGGTAGAAGATGTCAACCGAAAAAGCTGATTCAGTTGACGAATTTTACAAAAATCGGTATAATCAACGGTATATAAACAGGAGGAGGCCGTGACATGTCGGTAAAAAAAGCGGTGCTGGCCATGCTGGAGGCAAACCGCGCACAGGATATTTCGGGCGAGCAGATGGCGCAGGAGTTGGGCGTCTCGCGCGCAGCGGTGTGGAAAGCAATCAACAGCCTCAAGGCGCAGGGCTACCCCATCTCGGCGACGACCAACCGCGGTTACCGGCTCGAGGCGCAGTCTGACCTGCTTTCAGCCGAGGGCATTCGCCCCCATGTGCTGCCGCAGCTTAAAGATGGCGATATCTTTGTTTTTGAGACGATCGATTCGACCAATCTCGAAGCGAAGCGCCGCGCCATGCTGGGCGGCGGGCATTTTACCGCTGTCATAGCCGATCAACAGACGGTTGGGCGAGGTCGGTTTGGGCGCAGCTTTTTTTCGCCGCCGGGCTGCGGCATTTATATGAGCCTGCTGCTAAAGCCCACGCCGCAGCAGCTTTCAGACGTGACGCTGCTCACCACGGCGGCGGCGGTGGCGGTGTGCCGTGCTATTGAGACGCTGACACCATTGCGCCCGCAGATCAAGTGGGTCAATGATCTCTATTTAGACGGCAAAAAGATTTGCGGCATCCTCACCGAGGCGGTCACCGATCTTGAAAGCGGCGCGGTTGAGAGCGTCGTCATCGGCATGGGGCTCAATTTTAAGCAGTCTGAAGAGGCGCTGCCCGACGAAGTTGCGGCCGTGGCCGGCACACTGTTTGGCGCACAGCAGCCCTCGGTTACCCGGGGCCATCTGATTGCCGAGATTATGAATCAGCTCCTTGCGCTGTGGGATACACTTTCGACCCGCGCCTTTTTGGCCGATTACCGCAGCCGCTCGATGCTGCTTGGGCAGGAGATTGTCTATGCGCGCGGCGACGAAAAATACGCCGCCATCGCCGAAGAAATCGACGATGACGGCGCGTTGGTGGTCAGAATGCCCGACGGCGAGCGAACGGCGCTGCGCTCGGGCGAGGTCAGCGTGCGGCCGATCAGCGCAGCGTCAACCCTGCCGTTTGCAGGCGAGCGCGAATGACCGGGGCGACGGCAATCGCGACCGCGGCCTTGCCGATATCACCGGGGATGAACGGGATGACACCCGCGGCAAGTGCCTTGGCAAAGGTCAGGCCCAGCAGGTGTCCGAGCCAGAGCGTGCCGATCAGATAACAGCAGACGGTGCCGACCAAAATACCCACCGCGTGGACGAGCCGGTTAGAAGGAAAGCGCTTAATCGCCAGCCCCTCGAACAAAATGATGAAAAAATAACCCAGCATATAGCCGCCGGTGGGGCCAAGAAGTTTAGGCAGGCCGCCCGAATAGCCCGAGAAGACCGGCAGGCCGATGGTGCCCAGCAGAATGTAAAGCAGGCAGCATAGTGCGGCGCGTCGGGTACCGAGCAGATAAGGGTAAAAATAGATGACCAGCGTGCCCAGCGAGATGGGCACCAGCCCCGGCAGCGGAATCGAAAGCGGGCCGAGCGCGCACATAATGGCGGTCATCAGGCCCATAAAGGTCAGCTCACGCGTAGAGATTCGGTTCTCAATCATGATATCATCCTTTGCGTTATATTTCTGATTGCAGTATACGATAATTAAAGCACCGTGTCAACCGTTATTATTGATAGGTTTACAATTAAAATAAAATGAGGGATGCACAGGCGTTCAAAACGACTGTGCATCCCTTATTTTCCAACGCTATCATACCACAAATCGGGGAAAAGTTCAAGACTTGTAATTGATCGGGTCGGTGCATATGATAGAGTCATCACAAAATCAGCGCAGGCTGTTTAAGAAAGGGTGCACACGACATGGATGACCGACAGGAGCTGTCTCTGGTGCAGCTGCAAAAATCACAGGCGATGGCAGAATTGAGAGATTGCAACCATCTCACAGGACGATATGGGCTGGCGCTTTCTGAGGCGCAGATCGTCAGTCTTGTCACGCAGCGGTTTGAGGTGTTGCGAAGCACCGGACGGGTTGAATTTGGCGCGGGCGTGCTCTCAAAGCTGATTGAAGCGTTCTGCGACTCGGTTTATATCACGCAGGAAAACTATGAAGAAGCGATCGCGACACTTCAGGAGCTGTTTTATTACTTCAAAAACGAGTCGCTTGACACAATATCGGATGATGAACTCATCGAATTTATGCGCAGCAATTTTGACGGGCCCTGTCAGGGTTCGCTCGATTATTTGGGCGACACCTCGCTAGAGGCGCTGTGCCGCAACGCCCGATATGATAAAAACGGCGTTTTGCGTGCCGACGAGGACGATGATGAAAATGTGGATGAGGATGACTTGAATGAAGATTATTAACAGCGCAAGGAGGTGGGCGCGGCATGCAAGAAAATGAGGAACTGATGCAACTTTTCGCGCCGCCCCAAAAACCGGCACAGGGCGGTGTTGGCGCAAACAGCGGCTTTAACGCGGCGCTGCTGCGACTGCTGGCCATGCGCACTGAGCGGTATACAATGGGCGAGAGCAGCTCGGTGACGGTCGAGACGGCGCAGGCGCTGCTCGAATCAATACGCTATACACTGGCGCTGGGGTGCGAAGCGCAGGGTAGCACCCTCGCTGCCCTGCCGTCCGACGCGCCGCTGCCCGAGCTGTTGGCGGTAGGGCTGGCTGAGGCCGAGCGCCGCGTCAAAAAGGGCCAAGGCCTGCTGACGCGGGCAAAAGGGTTGTTGTCGACTATTGACGACGCCGCATTGCAAGAAACGCTGGCTGAAATTGGGCAGTTTTTCAGGCGGTACGACCTGTGGTTCTTCGCCCATGACATCCCCTGCGCGATCGACTATATACTCGACACGCCTATTTCAGAGCACTTGCAGGGGATTGACTATGTCAACGCCTATCTTCAGGCGCTCATCACCGAGGGGCGGGCGGTGCCGCTGCGCCGCAAAGAAGAAGAGGCGCGCCTAAACGCGCTGCTCGCACAGTCGGATATGCAATACACCGACGGTGAGATGGCGCAGGACGACGCGCTCAGAGCGCTGATCGAGGAGCTGGGCGAGTGCCACGGTGTCGATGAGAAGGCGGCGCTGGCCAAGGCGTCGGTGCGCAGCCTGCGCGATATGGTCGAGGTGCTGGACGTCTGCTTCTGGGAGCAGGAGAGCGCGGCGCTCTTTGCGTTGCTGGGCAGGGCCGAGCTGGCGCTGCTGTACCGCTTTGTCCAAAACAGGCCAACAGAAAAGCGCTCGCCCAGCGGATGGGAGCGAGCGCTCAAAGTGTTTATTTCAGATCGGTTTAAAACGGTCCGCCCGCCAGAAACGCCTTGATTTTTGTCTCGGCGGCGACGGCGTCGTGATAGCCGAGTTGCGCAGCGGCGCTTAAACGGCGCGGGTCCTTTTCAAAACGGCCGATTTCGAGCGGCTTTTCAGGCGATAAAACGAGCGCGCGGCCCTCTTTTTCAAGTGCGTGCAGATCCTCGAGCGTGCGGTTGTAGATCAGATAGCGCCGATCGAGTAGCTCGATAAGCGCGGGATACTGCCGGTACAAAACGCGATAGAGCGGTCGCAGGCGCTCAGGGCTCTTTCGGTAGGCGCGGTCGCGGGTCAGCACGACCACGAGGCGGTCGCAGCCGTCGGCTAACGCTTTTCTAAACGGGATGGGGTCGGAGGTGCCGCCGTCAAGATATTGCTTGCCGCGAAAAGAAACCATCGGCGAAAAGCAGGGAATTGACGAGGACGCGCACAGCGCGGTGGAATCGTGGTCGAGCGCCGCCTTGGTGAAATAGTCGGGGCGGCCCAAATGCACGTCGGTAACGCCGACGACAAACTCGGTGGGACTTTGTAAAAACGCCTCGTAATCAAAGGGATCCAGCTCGTTGGGCACCGTTTCAAACAGAAAATTCATGCCGAACAGCGAGCCCTCATGGATGAGGTTTGAGAGGCTGATGTAGCGCTTGTCAAGAATATGGCGGGTGTTGATGCGGTAATTTCGGCCCTTCTGCCGCGCGACGTAGGATACGCCGTTGCAGGCGCCCGCCGAAACACCGATGACATAGTCAAAGGCGATGTCGGCATTTAAAAAACGGTCGAGCACGCCGATGGTGTACATGCCGCGCATACCGCCGCCCTCTAAGACCAGTCCCGTTTTCATCAAAACATCTCCCTGCGTTTAAAATGGATAAATATACCGTTGCTCCTATAATAGCACGTTTTGAACAAAATAACAGCGGGAATTTATTAATATTATCAATGGCCGCGCCAAGAGCGCGCAGTCGATTTATAAACAGCAAGTTGTTTTATTAAAATGCCAAAGATATTTCAGACTATCAGAATCACATATGTTTCCGCACGGCGGTGCGATGGAAGCGGCAGAGTGCCCCAAGAGGCCGCATAAGCTGATTGGCGCATAGTCACGTAACAAGCCTGAATGCGCGCCACCGACGTTGGGTGGAAAGGTAACATCCTCACATGGGGCATATCGTCACAACCGTATTCTTTAAACCCCAGCCCCCGTCGCTCCAAAACTTCACCGGGGGTCAGGAAGGCATGCGGGGGACGGCGTCCCGCCCGCGAGGCGCATTGCATCTGTAACGCAGTGAAAGACGCCCGTATGTTTCGCAGACAGAACATGCAAGCGCCGGGGTGAGGCCGCTCCTGCGCGTTAGCGCAATAATGTCACCGTTTTATGGCGGCTGCTAAGAGAAGGTTCGGTTTCTTTGACAGCCTGAAATGCCGCAGGCGCTTTAATTGTACAGCGTTGGCGGCAACGCATCCAAGTACGTCAAATTGGGCTCTGAAACAATAAAGGCGGCACAACAATATCCTCTTTGGGCAGGGCCTCCCATGAGAAATGCGCAATCAGCTCTTGCGCTGTGGCCGGTTCAGGCTGTTCAATCAGCCCCGCCAGAAAGGCCAGTCGCCCCAAAAGCTCGGGTGCGGTAAAGCGTTGCCGCAGTAGCCCCATGTCCATATCCCGGTCGCGCTTTGAGAGCCGTCTTCCGTCGGCGGACAGCAGCAGCGGCAGATGCCCGAACGTGGGCGGTGTAAATCCCAGTGCGCGGTATAAAAACAGCTGGCGCGGGGTAGAATCAAGAAGATCACGACCGCGCACGACCTCGGTGACCCCCATCAGCGCATCGTCGACAACGACGGCGAGCTGGTAGGCAAAAACGCCGTCCGAGCGGCGGATGATAAAATCGCCGCAGTCGGCGCGCAGATTCTCAGAAAACACACAGCCGCTTTTGTCCGCAAAAGAGAAGGGCTCATCCGGTACCGCAACGCGCAACGCGGGGCGGCGGTTTGCTGAGAGCGCCGCGCGTTCGGCATCGCTTAAAGTCCGGCAGCGCCCGCCATATAGCAGCCGCCCGTCGGAACGGTGCGGAGCCGAGGCGGCATGCAGCTCGTCGCGGCTGCAAAAGCAGGGGTAGAGCGGGGCGTGCTTTGAAAGCCGGTTAAACATCTGTACGTAGATTTCGCTGCGTTGGCTTTGGCAATAGGGCGCATGTGGGCCGGGCGCGTTAACGCCGCCCTCGTCCCACAGGAGTCCGAGCCAGCGAAGATCCTCTTCGAGCTGCTCGGTGTAGTCTCTACGGCAGCGCGCGGGATCGAGATCTTCAATACGCAGCAAAAGGCTGCCGTTTTGCCGCCGAACCGACAGCCACGCCAGCAGCGCGCAAAAAATATTGCCCAGATGCATTCTGCCGCTGGGGCTTGGGGCAAACCTGCCTTTGATCTGTGCCATGCGCCGCCGCTCCCCTTTTATTTTAATGCTTCTATTTTAAGATTGTGTCCCGCTTGTGTCAAGACTGTATGTGGTGGGCGGACAATATGATTTGATACGGCGGGCCATACAGATGAAGTTTTAAAAGCTATACAGTATACAGCACATGCCGCACCGTTTTTTCGCCAAAAGTTTACAGCCCGGTCAAAAATTTTTTCACACTTTTCATATTGACGGGCTATAATTAAAATAATAAGCGATACGGATTGTGACGGGCGCAGTGCGCACCGCTCAAAAATGAAAGGAGATGCTTTGCATGAAAAAATGGTTGTTATTGGCCGGTTTGGCGGCTGCCGCCGCGTATGCGGCCAAAAAACTGCTGTCGGCACAGGCGTGTGACAGCGCCGCCACAGTCACCGAGGTGATTTTTGACGACGTTGACGCGGTTTCCGAGGCGCCGGTTGAAACGGCCGCGCCGCCGCTCGACTGCGACGCGCCGCCAGTCGAAACGGCTGATGCGCCGGGTGTACTGCCATCAGAAGATGAAATTGACTAAAGTCCACAAAAAATAGCGAAAATTCAATCGAAACGTTGTCGTGTTTATCTCTTTTATATTCTTGGCGATTTGTGCTATCATAATTGCAATTCCTTTTAGGAGCGTAACGTCATGAAACAACATCTGTCTACAGTGAAATACTTTTATTATTACTTTAGCTTTGCCTTTTATTTTTATGGCAAGGCTTATTCGTATTTCGCTGCAAACAGAAATCCACAAGGGCTTCAGCCGGTTTTAAACTAAAACGGCGTGAAATTTGTCGAATGTGGGCTTCGCGGTGAAATACCGCGAAGCCCTTTTAATTTGCCTTAAATTTCCAAAAAATCACAACATCAAAGGAAAGAGTCGGAGGGAACACACATGGTAGTCGTATTAAAGCAGCATCCCGACCAAAAGCAGCTTGAAAATCTGATCGCGTGGCTCAAGAGCCTCAATTTGCAGATACATGTCAGTCAGGGTGACAATTATACGGTGCTCGGCCTCGTGGGCGACACCTCGGGCGTTGACATCGATCTGATTGCGGCGCTGGACATCGTTTCTTCGGTTAAGCGCATCCAAGAGCCCTACAAAAACGCCAACCGCAAGTTCCACCC
>JAEWBS010000144.1 GCA_023391005.1 Bacillota bacterium
ACTTTTTCTGGCGGCAGAAAAAGTAGGGACGGCGGAGCCGCAGCGGGCATCCATGCCGCCCGCTGCGATCAGCGCAGCCGTCCGACCGCGAGCGCCCATATAGGCGAGCGGTCACCGCGGGTAGCGGAACTACCTTCGGCGTTGCGCCGACATGTCCTCGCAACAGCGAAGAAACCGCCCAAACAACCACAATAACAACAAAAAACCGCCTGCGCCGAAGCAATGCTGATCGGCACAGGCGGTTTTAAGATTAAGTTTATCAGCTCAATGCGCAAACTGACTTTGATAGAGATTT
This sequence comes from Bacillota bacterium, assembly GCA_023391005.1. GTDB lineage: Bacteria > Bacillota > Clostridia > Oscillospirales > Ruminococcaceae > Yanshouia. The sequence continues at coordinate 296 of JAEWBS010000144.1, forward strand.
TTATAAAATCCCCCGGCGGCAAGCAGCGCTTCATGATTACCGCGCTCGATAATCTCTCCATCCTTGACGACGAGAATCGCGTCGGCGTCCTTAATTGTCGAGAGGCGGTGCGCAATCACAAACGAGGTGCGCCCCTGCATCAGCGTCGTCATGGCGTTTTGAATCAGCTGCTCGGTTCGGGTGTCGACCGAGCTGGTCGCCTCATCGAGAATCAGTATATCGGGGTCGGCCAAAAGCGCCCGCGCAATGGTCAGAAGCTGACGCTGCCCCTGCGAGATGTTGGTGGCGTCCTCGCCGAGCTCAAAGTCGTAGCCCCCCGGCAGCTGACGGATAAAGCGGTGCGCACATGCGGCCTTGGCGGCGGCGATCACCTCATCGTTGGTCGCGTTCAGCCTGCCATAGCGGATGTTCTCAAGAATGCTGCCCTTGAATAGCCACGTATCCTGCAAGACCATGCCGAAGTGGCTGCGCAGCTCGGCGCGGGTCATGTCGGTCAGCTTAATGCCATCAATCGAAATATGGCCCTGCTGCGGCTCGTAAAAGCGCATCAGCAGATTCACCAGCGTTGTTTTGCCCGATCCGGTCGGACCGACGATGGCGACGCGCTGACCGTTTTTAGCCCAAGCCGAAACATTTTTAAGCACCGGCTCGTCGCTGTAGCCAAAAGTCAGGTCTTCAATGCGCACCTCGCCCTTGGCGTTGGCAATCGTCTGGGGCTGCGCGGGGTCGGGCGTTTCCTCCGGCTCGTCGAGCAGCTCAAACACGCGCTCGGCCGCCGCAACCGCCGATTGCAGAATGTTTGCAATGTTCGCGACCATCGAAACGGGGTGCGAGAACTGACGGATATATTGAATCATCGCCTGAATGTCGCCCACGAGCAGCTTGCCCGCCGTGATCATATAACCGCCCGCGATCGCGACGACCACATAGCCCAGATTCGTGATAAAGATGATAACCGGCATCATGACGCCCGAGCAAAACTGCGCCTTCCACGCGTAGTCGTACAGCGTGTCGTTGAGCTGCGCGAAGTGCGACTGTGTCGCCTCTTCTCTGCCAAACGCCTTGATGACCTCGTGCCCGTTGTAGGTTTCTTCAATGTAGCCGTTTAATTCGCCAAGCGAATGCTGTTGGCCTTTAAAGAATTTTTGCGAAAATTTGATCAGTAAGCCCGACAGCAGAACCCCGATGGGCATGGCGGCCAACCCCGCTAAGGTGAGCCACGGGCTGATGGTCAGCATGACGATGAAGATCATGATGATGCTCAACAGCGAATTGAGCGCCTGATTGAGGCTTTGCTGTAGGGCGTTTGCAATCGTGTCGATGTCGTTGGTGACGCGCGAGAGCGTGTCGCCATAGGGATGTTTATCAAAAAAAGATAACGGCAGGCGGGTCAGCTTTTCGTCAGCGCGCTTTCTCAGGTCATACATCGCCCGCTGGGTCAGCCCCGCGAGCATATACTGCACGATGTAGCTTGCCACCGACGAAACGAGATACATCGCCGCTATAATGGCCAAGATACGCCCGATCAGCGCCATGGATACGCCGGCGCCCGTACCGGTCAGCACGGCCTGCGTGCCGCGCGCGATCTCATTGACCGCGCCCGACAGCGCCTTGGGCACCAGCGCGCTGACGGCGGTGGAGGCCACGTTGAGCAGCAGCACAATTAAAAGCGCCATCCAATAGGGCTTTAAAAAACCGGTCAGCCGCATAAAGCTGCCCTTAAAATCTTTGGCGCGTGCCGTTGTCATCATGGGGCGGCCAACGCTGTGCCGCCCGCCCACAAACGGTTTTTGGTTTCTGTTATTCGTCTCACTCATGCGCTATTTCCTCCGCCGAAAGCTGTGACTCGACAATCTCGCGATAAACGGCGCAATGCGCCAGCAACTCCCGATGGGTGCCGAGCCCCACCTGCTCGCCGCTGTCCAGCACGAGAATCTGGTCGGCGTTCATGACGGTCGAGACGCGCTGCGCCACAATCAGCACGGCGGCATCGCGCATATCCCGTTTAAGCGCGGCGCGCAGGCGCGCGTCGGTTTCAAAATCCAGCGCCGAAAAGCTGTCGTCGAATAAATAGATACTCGGCTTGCGCACGATGGCGCGGGCGATCGACAGCCGCTGCTTCTGCCCGCCCGAGAGGTTGGTTCCCCCCTGTGAAACCGGGGCCTCGTAACCCTCTTCACGCTCGCTGATAAAGCTGTTAGCCTGCGCGGTCATAGCGGCCGCCGTCAACGCCGCGTCATCTGCGTCGGGATTGCCGAAGCGCAGGTTATCGGCGATGGTACCTGAGAACAGCACCGCTTTTTGCGGCACATAGCCGAGCTTCTGGCGCAAATTCTGCTGCGCGTAGTCGCGGACATCGACGCCGTCGACAAGGACACGCCCCTCGGTGACATCGTAAAAGCGCTCCACGAGTTTTAACAGCGTGCTTTTGCCACTGCCGGTACTGCCGATAATTGCGGTCGTCTGCCCGGGACGCGCGGTAAAGCTGATATGCGAAAGCGCCGCGTCCTGCGCGCCGGGATAGCGAAAGCTCACATCCTCAAAGGTGAGCAATCCCCCGCCCGCCGCCGTCTGACATCGGTCTGAATCGGCAATGGAGCTCTCGGCCTCGAGCACCTCTCCGATGCGCTTAACCGACGACATGGCGCGCGGCAGCATGACAAAGACCATCGAAATCATCATAATCGACATCAGAATCTGGGTGATGTACTGCACCATCGCCGTGATGTCTCCGACCAATATACGGCCCTCGGCAGCCTGAATCGCGCCAAACCAGACAATCGCCACCGTGGCCGCCGCCATCACTATATTCGCAGCCGGGAACATCAGAGCCATCGTCCGGTTCATCTTGATCGACGCGTCGGTCAAATCGCGGCTGGCCTTATCAAAGCGCTGTTTTTCATAGTCGGCGTTATCGAAGGCGCGGATAACCCGAACACCGGTCAGCTTTTCGCGCATGACCAACGTGACCTGATCGAGGCGCTGCTGCATCGCGGTCGAAAGCGGCATCCCCCGGCGAGCGATACCGGTAACCATCAGAAAAAGCGCGGGCAGCATCATCAGCAGCACCATTGAGAGGGTCGGGCTCTTGAGATAGGCGAGCGTCACGCCGCCGAGAATCATAATCGGCGCGCGCAGCACCAGACGCAGCAGTACATAAATATAGTTTTGCACCTGCGTGACGTCGTTGGTCGAGCGCGTGATTAGCGAGGCGGTACCAAAGCGGTCAATCTCGGGCAATGAAAAGCCTTCAATCTTGTCAAAGACCTGACGCCGCAGCGCGCGGCTGACGCCCGCCGAAATTTTGGCGCTAAAATAACTGTTTAAAAGCGTACCGCTGATGCTGACCACTGCCAACAGCAACATGATGCCGCCGAGCTTGAGTACAAGCGCGGTATCGTTGTAGTACAAGCCCTGATTGATCAGTTCCGCCAACAAAAAGGGCATTCCCAGCTCGGTCAGTGCCGCAACCACCATTGCTATAACGGCGTAGGTGCATTCGAGATAGAAGGCCTTAAGATGCGTCATAATATTGCTCATAAAAATGTCTCTCCGCTGTTATCGATTTGATTTTGCAGATTCGCTTCGAGCTTATGCAGAATGCGCAAAAGATCCGCCATCTCCTGCTGATTAAGATTGCCGATCAGCTGGTCAAACAGCCGCTTATCGCGGTTGATCTGCTTGACGCGAAACGCGCGGCATTTGTCGGTGATCTCCACCAGATATCGGCGTCCGTCACCTGAATCGATGCGGCACTGCACAAGGCCCTGCGCCTCAAGCTCCCGTAGGATCGGGGTAAGCGAGGGACGGGTAATGCCCATCTGCTTGCTGATTTCGGCGGGATGTAGCGCCTGACCCTCGGCCCGTTCGAGTGTCCAAAGCACGCCAAACTCGCCCGGTGTCAGCCCATTATGGCGGCGCACCTGCGAAAAATGCCGACAGATTCTGAAAAAAATATGATAGAGGTACGATCGCTGCTCCTGCATGCTATCATTCCCACTCCTTTGCGCGAAAATTGGTTAGTTAGTTATACGAATTATTTTAATCCCAACCGGGATCATGCTTCTGTCTTTAAGCATGAAGCTTTTGTGAACAATTTTGATAAAGCCAAACACCTGAAAATTGACGCAGGATTGGGGATGTCTTGTAAAGCAAGTAAAAACGGCAAGCTAAATAGACTACTAAGACAATTTGGTTCGCAATCGTTTGATCTGAAGCATTATCGCATTCGGTAAGCAGATAAAAGGACCTGCTGTCCGCAAATTCAGACAGCAGGCCTCTTAACGTTATTAATCTTATTTGTTTGGCGGCATTTGGCGGTCCTAACCGTTCATACGTTCCGGGAATTAATATTTTAACTCCCCGGTGCGCGCAAAGCTGTCGAGCGAATAGGCGGTTATTCGCGCGGGAGAGATGGCATAAAGCGTTTTGCCGATATAAACGCCGCGCTGAATCGTATTGCCGGAGTCATAGCGCATAAACCCGGAAGCCGCGCCGTCCTCCTCGTTGGGCAGTGTCCCCACAAGCTCAAAGCCGTCGGCCTTGATCTTAATGACGAGATAACCGGCAAAGCTAACCTGCTGCGCGCCGGACCAAGGGTCTTGAGGCGTCGCGCCCTGCGTGGTATAAATGGTGGCCGGAAAACCGATCAACTGCTGTTCGGGATAATACATGAGCGCCTTGTGGTTTTGCAAAACCTCCGACGTGCTGCCCATATTGCCGAGCAGGTAGCTGGCCTTCTCCTTCGGGTCGGCCGGGTTCGAGACGTCAAAGAGCGTCAGCTTTAACCCGTCCTGCACCACGCCGCCGTATGGGGTCACGACGGTATTCACGCCAATTCCCAACAACGTGTTTTTGTCGATCGGATGCAAATATTCCGAAAAGCCGGGCAGCTTTAATTGGCCCTTGACCTGTGGCTTTGCGGGATTTGAAAGGTCGATGACAAACAGCGGGTCGGTCTCACGGAAGGTGACGACATAAGCGGTTTCTCCGACATAGCGCACCGAATAGATACGTTCGCCTTCGGCGAGATTCTCAACCGAGCCGACCGGTTGCAGCGCCCCGTTGAGCACATAAAGATTGTTGACCGTCTTGCTGTCGTCATTGTACGCGGTGGTGGCGATGCGTAGATTGCCGCCATGCTCGTCGAGCGAGAACTGATTGTCTATGTACCCCGCGACCTTGCCGCTCGCGAGATACTTCAGCCCATTGCCCGCCACCGAAAAGCGCGTGATACCGGTGGCGCGTGTGTATCGGTTCTGGCTGTCGGTGCTTGTGACAGTAGCGGTCAGGTAGAGGCTGTTCTGGCTCATCATAATCTGATCGGCCATACCCAGCACCGCCTTGGTGTCCGCCGCCTGAGTCGAAACATTGAGTGCCGTCACAACGGCGTAATTTAAGTTTTCAAGATAGGGCGGGATGATGATATCATCCGACGGCAGCACGGCGGCCTTCTCTTGAGCGCCCGCCACCGGCAGATAATGATACACTGGGTCAATCCCGGTCAAAATGTCGCCGCTGACCGTCTTATTGGTCACGAGATACAGCGTATCCTTGCTCAGCCGCGAAGAGACATAACGGCCGTCCTGTCGGTAAACGCCGATCTCCTTAGGTCTCGTATGGTCGCTGACATCAAATGTGACCGCCTCGGTCATAACAATCCTGTTGGTGCGGCGGCCGGGACCGACGCGGTAATATTCCGGCACAATCATGTCGGAGGAGGCCTGATCGGCGGCGCTTTGAGCGTCGGTGGCCACACGGTTGCCCACATAATCGGCCAAAGGCTGATTGAGGGTCGCCAGCAGCGTCTCGGCCTCTTTTTCGGGCACCGACTGCACGACAACGAGCCGGTTGCCGGTCAGATATAATTGGGCGTCGGCATATTCGGGCAGCAGGATGGTCGACAACAGTTTAAGCCCATTCACAGTGGAAATGGCGATCTGCGCGCCGCCCGTTGCACTGTCAAAGCGGTATTGATAAATATAGGCGCCGTCGGTTTTAACTATATCGGCCTCATCGACGCCCGCAATCTGGACGTTGGTGCTATAAACGCCGCTGCCGCTGCCTGTCGAGGGCTTGGGCGCCATATCGGCGGCGGGCATTTCGGCCATGATGCCCTCTTCTTGAAGCATCACGCGCCCGCCGGTATTGTCATTAACCCCGCCGTAGCCATACCGCGCGGTCTGGTTGTTCCACACAGTGGTCAGTGCGTCGTAAACCTGAACGTAGCTTTCAGCTACCGGCTGAGTAACCTCAGGCTCGGCCTGCGCCGACATGATATCACCGGCAGCCACCATCGACGCGCCTGCCGAAGCTTCGGCGCTTTGGGGCTGTGCGGCCTTTAATGTCGCCGCTTCGGGAGCCACCGACATGGTGCTGGCCTGTTGGGCGTTGTACCATCCGAATAGGACGACGGCAATGCAGGCCGCATAGGATAAATATTTGAAATATAGGCTCTTGCCCTGCTTTTTAGGCCTGATTTCAAGCACCTTGGCGTCCTCGTTCTCTGAGGCGTCAAGCGCTTCGAGCTTATGCAAAAGATTTTCTGATTTTAAAGAATCGGGCAGTTGGAACCGCTCGCTGTCACGCAGTAAAAGCGCCCTGAGCCATTGCTGTTCGTCTTGCATATCTTTATTTCTGTCTTGTTCGTGGTCGCTCATAGTCGGCAGTTCCCCCCTTTTGTCATAGCGTTGGGTCATTCTAAAATTCGCCGCAGCTTTTTAAGTGTCCGGTGTAGCTTGCTGCTGACAGTGCCATGCGGCAGCTCGAGCATTTCGGAAACCTCGCGCGTTGTGTAGCCCTGTACGGTGGCGAGTATGATAATCTGCCTTTCGTCCACCGGGAGGGTGCTCACCGCGTCCCAGACCGATATTTTGTCGGAGGGCGAAACGCCGTCCGGCAGGCTGGGCTCTTCGAGAATATCGTCAATGTCAACGTTTTTGCGTTCCTTTATGTAGCCTGCGATGTGGCGCTTGCACCGCACCGACAGAATGGTCATCATCCAGCGCTTAAAGCTGCTCTCATCCCGGAGGTTTTTGATGCCCTTGTAGGCCTCCACAAAGGTTTCGCTTACAGCGTCCTCGGCATCCTGTGCGTTGCCTAGCGTATAAAGCGCAACTCTATAAAGCTCAGGTGCAATCATATCATACACCTGGGCAAAGCTCTCTTTGTTCCCTTCTTTTGCAGACCGGACAATTTCAGTGTCGATCACGCTTGCTGCACACCACCAATCTCAGCGGTTCGCCTATAATGTGCGATAACAAACCATTATTATTGCATCGCCGGAAATAAAATTCTATCTTTTGCCTCTGCGCCCAAAATAAGCGCATTCTAAAACCGAATGTTTCAAAAAATTAAGTGGGTTCCCTTCGCGTAAAAGAAACCGCACTCTGATGTCTTTTTTATTTTACCTGTTCTTATCAGATTCGTCAACCTGTGCATTCAGGAAATGTTTGAGCGTCGCGAAAAGCACCGCAATATCGCCGCTGATTGAAAATTGTTGGATATAAGAGACGTTGAGCGCCATTTTGCGCGGCAGCAGCAACTCTTTATATACCCGTTCGCTGTCGTCGGCGTCCAGATATTTTGTCTCATCACAAAATTTCAGTGACGCCGGCGCTGTTAGGCCCGCAGGTAACAGCAGCGTTGAAAGCATTGTGTCGTCATAGCATGCCACAAAGCAGTCCAATTCGGGCCGGGGGCCAACGAAGCTCATATCTCCCTTTAAAATATTAAAGAGCTGCGGCAGCTCGTCGAGCCGGTAGCGGCGTAAAAATGCGCCCAACGCCGTGATGCGCCGGTCGTTGTGAACCGTGATGCGGGCCTGCGGGCTTTTCTGCGACGTCATTGTACGGAATTTATAGATGGTAAAGGGCTTGAGATATTGCGTCACGCGCTGCTGCCGAAACAGCACCCCGCCGTCGCGTTCGGCCAAGATCATGACCGCGATAACCGCCATCGGCGCCGCCAGAAGCAGCAACAGTACGAGCGCCAAAACGATATCCATGCCGCGCTTGATCGCAAGCTGCCCTTGCTTTTGACGCAATGCGTGGTAAAACGGCAACACCCGTTCATTTTGCATTGCGCAGGGAAGCTTTGCAAATGGCGGCAGCAACATGGCGGATCTCCCTTCTGCTCATGCGCGGATAAAGCGCCTGAGGCTCCCCTTTGAGCTTAACCAGCAGCTTGGGTGGAAACAGCAGACCCTGTATGGAATCTGCAAACCATGTTACAAGCGCTTTAAGACCCTTTTGTCGCGTACCAATAACAGATTTTTCAACTCTTTTTCTGCTTCCCACCGCTCAGTTCCTCCAAAAGTGTTTGATAATATTTTGCGACCTCTTCATAGCGGTATTTCCGCTCAATGGCCCGCCTGCCGCGCATGCCGATAATCTGCCGCTGCCGCTCGGTCAGAGAGAGCATTCTGAGCATCGCGTTCCGTGTTTGTATCTTGTCCGAAGCGGGCACCGTTATCCCGCATTTTGCATAAGAAACAGGGTGATATTTGCAGGGTGCCGAAAGGACGACCGGCCGCCCCGACGCCATATAATCGTAGAGCTTATTCATGGCTACGCCGTAATGATAGACCGACAGATCACGCATGCCCAGCCACAGCAAATCGGCCTGCCGTAGCAGTGCCTGCACCTGCGGATGCGCCACCGGCGGCAAAAAAACGACATTTTCAGGCTTGCTGCGCAAAAGTTCGTCCTTTTCCGCACCCGATCCCACACAGATAAAACCGACGCCGGGCAGAAGCGCCGCGACGGCCAACAGCTCGTCCACCGCATTGGCGCGCGCAATACCCCCGGCGTATAGCACAAGCGCCGAATAGCGCACCCGCATCTCTTGCACAGCCTGTAGATGCCGCTGAGGCGGCTCTTGCTGCGTTTCAAAGGCAAAGGCGTTGGGGATATATTCGAGGCGCTTGGGGACGAATTTGCGGTCATCACAATAGCGGTCAAGCCTTGGCAGCAGCGACACCACCGCGTCGCTCTTCTCGAGCGCGCAGCGCGCCAGATAATCGGTCAGGCGCATCAGCGGGTGATTGGGCGAAAAGCCGTACAGCTCGATAAGCGAGAGCGGCCAGATGTCATGCAGCTCAAAGAGCAGCGCCGCGCCGCTTTTTTTGGCAAGCGCTCTCGCCGCAAAAAAATCAAACGGATGAGTCGAGGACACAATGACGGCATCGGGCTTAAACATCCTAATCAGCTGGCTCTGATGCCGCCAGATGCCCGCCGCAAACTGCATGGCGTTTTTCGCCCGCTGCACGCCGTTGCCGGTATAGGGCGGCGTGCGCAAAACGCAATAAGGTACGCCCTGCACGTCGAGACGCACCAGATCGTTTTTAATTTCAGGGTTTTTCTTGCGCAGATGCGAAAAGCTGCCTGTCAGCACCGCCGGATTCGCTCCTAAATGCGCAAGCGCCGCCGAGAGATAATAAGGACGGTACTCCATGCCCATCTCGGGGGAACCCGCGTATTGGTTAATAATCAAAATATTGATATTGCCGTCCCCCTTTTTGCTCTAATGCTATTTAAAAGATGATAGATTAGCGCGCGGATTGATGATCTGTCAGGACAAGGAGAAGCGCAGGCTGACGCCCGCCGAAAATAAGCAGGGTGTAAATCTGCCGTCAAAATTCAGATATTTAATGGGGTTAATATAATGCGTCAAAAAACTGCAAAAGCCGTTCCTCATCCGCTTTAAAGCCAAACCTCTGCCGTGCTGCCTTGATATCCACATCTGCCGGGTGTGCGACAGCCTGCCGGATAGCTAAGACCGCCTCATCGTCGTTGTCAGCGGCAACAAAGGCCACGCCCGAAGTCGGCGCTACCGCACGCCAGTGTGAAAAGCTGCTGGCGACGACCGGCAGCCCCGCGCAGAGATATTCAAACAGCTTGATCGGCTCGCTCTCGCGATAAGCGGGCGTATCGGAAAGCAGCAGCAGTCCTGCGCCGCATTTGGCGTAGAGCTCGGCGACACCCTGCCGCCCCAGCACACCGAGGTATTGCACGCACGCGTATTCGGGCATGGCTTCGGCCTTTTGACGCACCGCGTCGCTTTCAAACGCCCCGGCCAGCAGCAGCACAACCCCCGCCGCGTGACAGCAGCGTATCATGCGGTAAAGTCCCCGCTGCTCAGTCAACGCACCCGCGTAGCAAACGGCATTTGGCACCGGCGTCACAGCGGTGCGCGCGGCGTCAAACAGGACAAAGTCGGTCTGTGTCGGGCGGTTTTGCACGACACAGATGCGGTTGTTGAGCCCTTGGATCGTCTGGGCGATACCGTCGGTGGCGGTGAGAACGCCATCGGCCATCGGCAGATATTTTTCCAGCAAGCGGCGCCCCCAGTGCGAGGCGGCGTCGCGCAGCGGCGCGGGAATCCATGACTTGGCGCGCAGCTGCGCAGGCAGATCCTCATGCGCGTCATAGGCCGTGATAATCGCCTTATGCTGCAAATCTGAGAGCAGCGGCAGCAGCTCGGGGTCGTGCAGCACGCAGATGTCGGCGCGGCTTTGCAGCAACGCTTCGGCCGCGGCACGGCGCGCGCCCAGCATGCGCCAAAGCCGTCCGGCAGGCAGCGCCACCCTGCAAAAACGGATGCCGTTTTCGTCCGTGCCTCCAAAATGGGGGTTGATAATTTCTACCCGCCAACCGGCCCCCGCCAGCGTCTTGGCCTGCTTGTGATAGATGCGTACGTCGTCGTGTGGGTGTGCCGTCGTCACCATCGCGATGCGGTGGTTCATCTGCCGCTCCCTCCTTTTATTTGCCGGTCAAAAGCTTGTTTTTTGATCGACTGATATTCAATGGCGGCCAGCGCCGCGAATAGGATAAAATAACGGTCGTACAGCAGCCCGAAGCGGTTTGACACCAGACTATTGACCATGCAGACCGCCAGAATCATGCCGATCGGCAGGCCGGTGAACGGCCGCTTAACGGCAATGAGAATGCAGCTGATTCCTGACGTGAGCAGGAGATAAAGCAGAGCCGCCAGCTTGAGGATACCGCCGTCGAGCAGATCGGCCAGCAGCATGTTATGCGCCGAGAGCGCACCCAGCCGCGCCTGCCGGTCGGGGTAAACCGCATCCAGTGGGCCGGTGATTGCGTCATACAATATAATATTTTCTCCGCCGCCCCGCCCAAAAACCAGCTCAGCCACAGAATATTTTGAAAGCGAATCAAGCGCGATACCCCAGATGATCTTGCGCTTTTCTAAAATGGAGCTGCTGCGGATTGTCTCGTACCGTTCAACCAGTTCGGTCTCCGCAGCGGGTACTTGCGCAAGGCTGCGGGTCTGGCTGCCGGGCGCGTTAATCTGTGAAAGGCCATACCGCAGCAGCGCCGTCTCGGTGACCGTGAGCCCCGCAATGACCGCCACACAGCCGAGAGCCGCCAACGCCCTGTGCGCGCCGTAGAACCGCACGCCCGCGGCGATCAGCGATGCCGCCAGTACCGCCAGCACGGCGGGCAGCATAATGAGCACCCTGCGTGAGCCGGACAACAGACCAAGCGACAGCACAACGGGCAACGCAAACAAAAGTATCACCGGCTGTACCGCCGGTATTTTTTTGCTATGGGCGGTAATGCCCCCATACGACAGCGCAATCAGGCCTGTTACAAGCTGAGTGGCGTACATGTTATAGTCCCGCCGCATTGAAAAGCGTGCAGTATAATAAAGCGGCAATTTAAGCGGTAAAAAGTAATAGGCCAACGTAAACAGCGACACCGCAACCGCCGAAAGCCCGACGGTCAGTAGCACCAACCGGGTCAAATTTTTCTGATGACGCAGCAAAATAAGCGCGGCAAACAGCAGCATCAGCACCGCTACCACGCGATACTTCTGCCACGCAAGCGAGCGTTCTCCAAAAATAAAAAAGTTGACGGCATCCGCGGACAGATAGACCGCCATTGAAATAAGCACCGCGCTTTTTGTTTCGCATAAAAATCTCAGCAGGCTTTTTATAAAGCGGCCGCTTCCCAATACCAGCACAGCCGCCAACAACACTGCGCTGAGCTCCGCCGCATAGCCAAAATCCAGACCGGCCAACCCGGTGCTTAAGAAAAATATGTTGACCATGGTGACTCTAAGCAAGATTTTGTCTATGTCCATTTTGCACCTCCCGCCAAACGCTACATCCTATTATTCGATGGAAAAAACCGCTTATTCATCTTGACGGTTGCTACCATAAAAGATATAATTTTTGGTATTCCGACCCACTCCCCTCCAATAAGGTGTTTTGGGCAGCAACGCTTTACGCAGGATAATGCCGCAAACCGCTTTTGGTCAGGCGGAATTTTTGCGCGCAACCGCTTGCAAAGATTTATATCTTATGCTATAATAAGCGTCGGTCAATTTTTGAGCGACGGGTGTTGTAACCCGTTGATAACGGTACCGTCTGCGTGAAACCGTTTTATGCAAAAATGGCCGAATAGCATTTTGGAAGCGTTTATTATGGAAGAAGTCAAGTGCAACTGTAAATGGAAATCCTGCAAGCGCCACGGACGATGCGAGGAATGCATAGCGCATCACAGTCAGCACCCCAAACACCCGTTGCCGTTCTGCAAGAAAGCATCGAAAAAAACCGCACCTCCCCAAAAAACTGAAACAAAAACTTAATTTGCTGGTATGGCTCAGTTGGTAGAGCAGCGCATTCGTAATGCGCAGGTCGTCGGTTCGAGTCCGACTACCAGCTCCAAATATATAAAGGCTAGTCTTCGGACTGGCCTTTATATATTTGGAGCACCGCTGCGGCGAGGAATCCGTTCGCTGCGCTCACTCAACGTGCGGTAGGAACCTACGGTTCCCCCACACACGCCCCCTCCCTTTCGGCAAGGGTACACATGCAGAAATCTTTTTTGCAACCGTTTGCCAAAGATTTAACCAAAGCCCTTCATTATGTTTACACACGATGAAGGGCTTTGGTTTTTAATATATCGCACAAATTGTGAACCAGCTTACAATCAAATTTTGCATTATAAGGAATTCATTTGGAATACCTGCTCTCAGCCTGTCGAAAAAGCCCGGCTTTCGCCGGGCTTTTTCGCATATATACATATATACATAAAATTTGACATTTATGTAGCGGAGGCCATGCAAAGGAATCAGGCAAAACTGCAATTCCTCATACCTGTGCCGATTGGGCGAAAAGATGTGAATCTATGGCAGTCCTATTCGACCCAGCCTGAGAAGAACGAAATTGATAAAGCATTTGACATAAGGGTTAGACAATGCGCCCTCGGAATAAAGGAACCAGGTGTTTCGTATGAACGGCGTTTGATCCGGGTTGTAAAGGGGCAACAAAAAAAAATCCGGGCGTTTTTCTAAAAAGCTGCCAAAGGCGATGGAATAGCCTAGGCCATTGGCGACCATGTCTAAGGCAGTATCCAGATCGGTGACGTGGATACCCACATTGGGCGGCACCGAGAAATGCTTATCCCACCATTGAAAAATGGCTTGCTGCGTGGATTCGTTGCGGTTATGGAGAACCAGTGGGATTTTTGGGAGATCGCTCAGGGTAATGGAGGAGCGGTAGACAGCATAACACTGCTGGGTGTCATACAGATGGGCCGTAAATGAGTGCTGCCGATCTCCCAGCATAAAGCCGCAGTCCACGATATGGGACTGAATATAATTTGGAATTTCAGAGCTGACGTCCACGCGGATCTGAGGGGAAATTTCAGGGTATTCCAGATGAAAGCCGGCGAGTAAATCAACCAGAAAATATTTTGCGAAGGAGCTGGGCGCCCCAATCCGAACCACAGGATTGGTGTGAGCCCCCATACTGCGCAAGTACTGCAGCGTTTCTTCCATCAAATCAAGAAAAAGATTGGCCTGCTTTGCAAGGTATTCCCCCTCAGTGGTAAAGGAAATGCCTTTGTTGCTGCGTTTGATCAGCTGACATCCCAAGGTCTTTTCCATGCGCTGCAGACGCTTGGTCAGAGCCGGTTGGGTAATAAAAAGAAGCCGGGCAGCCTGTGTCAGGTTTTTGGTTGCGTAGAGCGTCTTTAAAAGCTGCCAATCTTCGTTTTTCATGGCTGATCCTCTCTTTCTAAACCTTAGCCATAACCTTTTGTTATGGCTAAGGGGAAAAAACGGAATTTTACAAAGCGCTATTGCGGTTATATAATATAGTTAGTAAATACTAAGATACGCAAAATATATTTGTAGAATTTCAACAAATATCAAGCTCATTTCAAACAAAACGGGAGGGTGACATGGGAAAAGGGATTGCATGGATTGGCTTCGGAGAAGCGGCGTACCATATCTCGCGAGGACTGCGGAATCAGGGATTTGAAAAAATGGCGGCTTATGATCCGGCCAAGCATGATCTGTTGCGTGGAGAGAACATTCAAAGCCATGCGCGGGAACTTAATATTTCTGTCTATGACACGCCGCAAGAGGCTGTGGAGGGGATGGATTTTATCATTTCCCTGACCAGCGCAAAGGTTGCGGTGGATGTGGCGCGGCAAATTCTTCCGCTGATGAAGCCGGGACAGATTTTCTTGGACTTCAACTCCGCGGCGCCCGACACCAAGCAAAAGGTTGCAGCGCTAAAACGGCCCGAAGGAGTATGCGTTTGCGACGTGGCGGTCATGGGGCCGGTGCCCCTTCATGGCTCCAGCGTTCCGCTGCTGATCACCGGAGAAGACAAAGAGACGTTTGCCCAGGAGATGCTTCCATATGGGATGCGGATTGAACTGCTGGATGCGCCCATCGGGGGTGCATCTGCGGTAAAGATGATCCGCAGCGTATTTATGAAAGGGTTCCCCCAAGTGTTGCTGGAATGTCTGCTGGCGGCCGAGCGGTATGGCGTAACCGAAAAAATGCTGGATTCTCTGGAAGAAACCATTGGAAAAAAGACAGTCCGGCAGATGGCGGATCAGGTGCTTACCCCAACGGTGGTTCACGCCCAACGGCGCGCCTCCGAAATGAAAGAAGTGATACAGATGCTTGACACCATCGACATGGGGGCGCAGATGTCAGAAGCGGCATATCAGCGGTTAAACAGTTTGGCGGCTCTTCATATTGTAGACGAAATAGGAAGTGATGTCAAACTGGGGTACGGAGAAATCCTTACAAAGATATTGGACTATCAGCGTAAGAGAACGAAAGAAAATTAGGAGGAAATCAAATGATTGTCGATCAACAACGCTGCATTGGCTGCGGCATCTGTACGATATACTGTCCGAACGATGCGATTATTATGGTGACGGATAAGGCTGGGAAGCGCAAGGCCCAAATTGTTCAAGAGGCGTGTCTGGAATGCGGAAACTGCATCCGTCCCCGCGTGGTGCGTTGCCCGAGCAAGGCGTTTTATGAGTTGCCGGAAGAGGAGCGCTCCATCAGCCGCAGAATGCGCCGTTTCTTTAGTGACCCATCTACCACCCATCCCCTGACCGGCGTTCCGGGACGGGGAACCGAGGAGGTAAAAACCAACGATGTGACCGGTCGGATCTGCCGGGGGGAGCTGGGCATCTGTCTGGAGCTGGGACGGCCTATCGTCGGAACGGCCGCCACCGATATTGAAAAGGTGACCATGCATCTGGCAAAGCTGGGCATTGAACTGGAAGCATGTAATCCGCTGAGTGAAATGATTGCGGATTCCGCCACCGGAAGCCTCAAGCCGGAATTCAAGGATGCCTCCTTTATCAGCGCAATCGTGGAATTTGTAATCCCCTTTTCCCGAGGCCCGGAGATTTTACGGGAATGTAAAAAAATTGCCGACGAGATTGACACCGTTTTTTCACTGGATATGATTTGCTGCTACAATGAAGATGGGACCAATCCCGCCGTTGCTCTGTGCGAGCAGGAAGGCGTTGCGCCGCGCACCAATGCAAAAGTCAATATCGGGATTGGCAGACCCTACCGAATCGAGCGATAAAGAAAGGAGGAACAAAGCATGTCTCATTCGCTGCATAGAAGAGGAAATCCGGAGGACCTTAGGCACGACTATATCCTATTGGTCACGGCCGCATCAGGAATCAACAACGAAGGGAGTAAAGAGAAGCTGCTTAAAGTTTTGGATCTGGTATGGGAGATCGGCCCCATTAATACCGGGTCGAACGAGACCGGCACCATTTTGTCAGGCGTCAGCGTAGAGGAAATCAAGGCCGGATTTACCAAAGTACCCAGGGTGCGCTGTTGTTTTGACAATGAGGAGAAGATGCAAGAGATCCTGCGGCGGCTGATCGAGATGGATTTGGGGATTTCAGTTACGGTATCCGGTCCCCGGGAAACGGTTGAAAAGATGTGCCGGGAACTTGGGATTCAGCCGCATTCGGTGAACTTTTCTTTGGATATCTGGGGGAAAAAGGAAAAACTGCCGCCGGAAGAGATCATGGAATTTGTGACGATGTGCGGCCATGGATTGATTTCCAAAATGCTGGTCATTGACACCATCGAACGAGTCAAAAACGGCACGACAACACCGGAGCAGGGCGCCATCCGGATGGGCAGCCCATGTGTATGCGGGCTGTTTAATCCGACCCGAGCGGTCAAATCTCTGCAAAAATACGTTTCTACACAGAAGGATAGCATTTACAATTAAGCGAGGAGGCCAAAAGAATGAAGCTGAGCAGCAAGCATGGAAACCTGGCTCTGGGCGGTGCATCGATTGCGGTTGGAATTGTAATTTTAATTTTAACAAGAATGCAGGGTCTGAAATTTTTGAAAAACGAGATGCCGGGTGCCGGAATGCTTCCAATCTTGTGTGCAATTGCCGTGTCGGTTTGCGGAGGTCTGCTGATTTTGGAGATTTTGGGGGCCGAACAAAGGGCACGGCGCGAGGGAGCCGGAAATCCGGAACTCGAAGAGAACATATTAAATGTCAACGAACTGCGGAATTTGCTGATTTTCATGGTCTTAGGCGTACTAATTTTGGTTTTAGCCGACTACATCGGTTTGCTGACCTGCCTGTGTCTGAGCGTCGTTGCCTACATCAAAATTGAAGGGAAGGATCCGTGGTGGAAGGCCCTTGCAATTGGAGTCGGTGTGACCATATTCCTCTATCTGGTATTCGCTGTCTTCCTGCGCGTACCGCTTCCAAAAGGGCCGTTCGGATTTTGAGAAAGGAGAACAAAAACAATGGACTTGTTCGCAAATCTGGCACACGGATTTTCTATTCTGTCGGACCCTTATGTGCTGCTGTACTCCTTTATTGGCGTGGTGGCAGGCGTGATTATCGGCGCGTTGCCCGGGCTTGGGCCCTCGGTGGGTATTGCTGTATTGCTGCCCATGTGTTATGGGCTGAGCGCGACCAGCGCGCTTTGCATGCTGTGCGGAATCTATTACGGCGCCATGTACGGCGGCTCCATCACGGCCATTTTAATTAATACGCCCGGCGATTCGGCCGCCGTTATGACCACCATGGACGGATATCCGCTGGCCAGAAAAGGAGAGGCGGGAAAAGCGCTGGGAATGGCCTGCTTTGCCTCTGTCATTGGGGGCACCATATCGGTGGTGTTGTTTATGATGCTGGCGCCCGTGATCTCATCCTACGCGCTGTCTTTCGGTTCTTCCGAGTATTTTGCGCTGATGATTCTGGGCCTGACCTCCATCGCCGGCATGACCGGTAAATCCCCTGCCAAAGGATTCTTGGCGGTGTTTTTGGGGCTATTTATCTCTGGAATCGGAATTGATCTGGTATACGGAACCCAGAAATTTGTATTTGGCAATGTGCATTTATATTCCGGAATCGACTTTGTTCCGGTAGCTATGGGGTTATTCGGAATCGCGGAGATCATCAGTGAAAAGACGGACAACAACATCCGGATGGACAAAGAGAGCCTGCGCTTCAAGCGGCTGCTCCCAAACCGGAAGGAGTGGGGTATCTGTCTGCCCCATATTGGCCGGGGAACCATTCTTGGATTTCTGGTGGGGATGCTGCCGGGAGCCGGAGCCACGATCGCTGCGTTTCTTTCCTATGGGATGGCGAAAAATGTTTCCAAGCGAGGCGACCAGTTTGGCACGGGCGTACTCGAAGGGGTTGCCGCCCCCGAGTCCGCAAACAATGCCGCGTCGATGGGCGCTATGGTTCCCATGCTGACCTTGGGAGTTCCGGGCAGCGGGGCCACCGCTATTATGATGGGCGCGCTGATGATGCTGGGGGTAACCCCCGGGCCTTCGTTTTTCACGAAAAACGTGGATGTTGCGTGGGGACTGGTGGCTTCCATGTATTTGGGCAATGTGCTTCTGGTCATTCTGGGCATATGCGGCGTGTCGCTGTTTGTCAAGGTTTTGAACGTAAAAAACACGACCTTGAATGCGCTGATCTTCGCCTTTATTCTCATCGGGGCCTATGCGCTGGAAAACTCTATGTTTACGGTGGGCCTGACCCTGTTTTTCGGCTTGCTGGGGTATATTTTCAAAAAATTAAATGTGCCTGCGGCACCCATGGTACTTGGTATTGTGCTGGGATACCTGACCGAGTCTAATTTGCGTCAGGCGCTGATTATTGACAATGGAAATATTTTTGCTGTGATTTCGCACCCCATTTCTTCTGTGATTTTGATCCTCGCACTGTTTCTAGCATTTGGAACCCCTTTAAGAAAGCTGATTCAAAGATTCCGGAGTAAAAAGCGGTCTGGTTTTGGCGTAAAAGCGCCGTAAGTATACTGGAGCAGTGAACGGTTGGTTCGATCATAAATTATGAGGAGGAAAATAAGTATGAAACGGATTCTAAGCGTGATTTTGGCATCATTCATGGTACTTGCCCTGGTTGCCTGCGGTGGAAACAGCAGCACCTCAAAGCCCGATGCCAATGTCTCGGCCGGCGGATCAGGCAGCGCGGACAACGCAACCGCATCCGGACAAACCGGATGGGTACCTACCCAAACCATTGAAATGGTGATTCCTTTCTCCGCGGGCGGCGGCTCCGATATCTTCGCACGCAAAATTGTGGAAATTATCGAAACCAAGAAGCTATGTCCCGTCAACATTATCCCAAACAATAAGCCGGGCGGATCCGGCGTGGTCGGTTACACTTATTTGAATTCCAAGGGAGACAGCCCCTACTACATCGCCACTACCAGCTCCAGCTTTTATTCTCAGCCCCTGTCCAACAACTCTCCCCTGAGCTGTTATGACGACTTTTCTTTTGTTTCCCACCTATGTAAGGACCCCACGCTGATAGCGGCCAATCCCGCCCGAGGGTTCAAGAATTTGCAGAATATGATTGACTTTGCAAAGGCCAACCCCGGTGTACTGAAGTACGGCGGCACCGGCAATGTTTCTGACGATGCAATCTTGATGCATATGCTCAACGAACTCAGCGGAATTAAGCTGGTCTATGTTCCCTATGACTCCGGAGCCGAAGTTCTGGCCGCGATCTTGGGCGGACACATTGATCTGTGCGGTATGTCTCCCTCTGAGGCCGGCGAGCATCTGATATCCGGCTCATTGGTTTCCCTAGCTGTTTCCGCAGACCACCGGCTGGATATTATTCCCGACGTTCCCACCTTTAAGGAAGAAGGCGTTGATATCAGCCACCAGCAGAGCCGCGGCGTGGTGATGACGTCCGGTGTGCCACAGGAAGCGGTGTATTACTTCTCCGATTTGATGCGCCAGGTTACCGAAACCGAGGAATGGCAGCGCTTCCTCAATGACAACGTGATGGTGGCGTCCTATATGCCCACAGAGGAATATACGGAATTCAACAAGGAGCTGGCAGACAACTATAAGGAGTTTCTTGCCATTATTTTGGCCGGGCAATAAGCGGCGCGCGGCCGCCGGAGGCGCCGGTAAAACAGCGGATTGTTCTCTATAGAAAGACAAGCGTACCCGGTAACCGAGGCGTCACCGGTTGCCGGGTATTGCTGTCGCCTTTTATCAAAATAAAATACAGAAAGGGGGATTTTTTTATGGTGGTAAACCAAGAATTGTGCATCGGCTGCGGACGCTGTGTCCCGTATTGTCCTGTGCGCGCCATTTCAATCGTCCATAAAAAAGCGGTGATCGATCAGGAGGCCTGTGTTGAATGCGGGACTTGTGGAAGGAAAAATAACATTGTAAAATGTCCTACAAACGCGTTGTATGAGCGGGAAGATGTGACCAGACAGCCTCGCTCGATTCGCAAATTTTTCAGTGATCCGATGGCGACCCATGTGGAAACCAAGGTGCCTGGGCGGGGTACGGAGGAGGTTAAGACCAACGATGTTACGGGGCGCGTGGACAAACAGCATTATGGAATTGCCATTGAAATGGGGCGGCCCAGCGTGTCAACCAGTTATCGGGATGTAGAGAAAATGACTATGGCACTGGCCAAACACCATGTTGTCCATGAGCCGTGCAATCCAATCAAATACTTATTCGAGGACGAAAGCAAGGGTACGCTGACCGAAGATGCTCTGGCCCAGCGGGTCATTTCCACCATCATCGAGTTTGATGTGGAAAAGAGTCGGCTGGAAGATGTGCTCAAGACCATTTTGGAAACTGGAGAAACTTTGGACACCGTGTTTTCCCTGGATTTGATCGCGCGGTTTGAAGAGCCGGATCGTATGCCGGAAATTCCGGTACTCGCCAAGCTTGGACTGGAACCACGCCCGAACAACAAGATTAATTTGGGCCTTGGCAGGCCGCTGAAGGAGGACTGAGGGATGTCTCATTCACTGCACAGAAGGGGGAGCGCCTGCTCTCTGAAGGATGATTTTGTCATTCTGGTGACGCCTGCGGTTGGAATCAACCACGAGGGGTCCGGATCAAAGCTTTGGAAGGTGCTGGACATCGTGACCGAAGTCGGGCCCAATAACATCGGCTCTTACGAGACGGGTACGATTTACAGCGGAGTTACCATAGAAGAAATTCGAAACAGCATGCCGGAGACGCCCCGGGTACGCTGCTGTTTTGACAGCAAGGATAAGATGTTTGAAGTACTCCGCCAAATTAAGGCGTTGGATCTCGGCCTCTCCATTACGGTAAGCGGACTTAACGAGGAGATTCTGGACATGTGCGGGCAGTTGGACATTCATCCTCATTCGGTTAACTACTCGTTGGGGATTCACGGGGCGACGGAAAAGCTTCCTCCACAAGAGCTGCTGGAAATTATTACGATGTGCGGACACGGCATGATTTCCCGCGATCTGGTCGCCAAAGCGGTAAAAGAGGTTCAAAGCGGCCGCAAGACGCCCCATGAGGCGGCGGTTATGGTGGCCCAGCCGTGCGTCTGCGGAATATTTAACGTCACACGCGCCGAAAAATTGCTCAAGAAGTATTTGCCCAAAAAAGAAGCGTAATAAATCCGCCGGGCAACGCATGTTGGCTTAGGATAAAGGGAGGTGCCGTCTTATGGTCGTATCGGCGCAGCAGCTGCGAAGGTGCGTGCAAGCAATTTTAGAAGGAACCGGAGAGGACGCGGATCAGGCGCGAACGGCGGCGGACTTTATAGTCCGCTGCGACGCCAGAGGAATCTCCACCCATGGCTCTCACATGCTCAACCTGATTTATGCCCGCCGAAAGGTTGGACAGCTCCGCTTTCCCACCCGGGTTGAGACGCTAAGAGACGATGGTGCCACCGCTCTGCTGGATGGGAATGACGGGCTGGGGCAGGTGGGCGCTGCGCATGCCATGAGGCTTGCTGTGAAAAAGGCCCGGCAGTATGGCGTTGGAACGGTGCTTCTGCGCAACACCAACAACGTGGGGGCCCTTGGCCCTTATGTGGAGCTGGCGGCGGCCGAGGGGATGGTGGCGTTGCTTTTTTGCAATGCTTCCCCAGCTATGGCACCGTGGGGAGGAATGGAGCAGTTTTTCGGTACGCAGCCCT
The DNA here is from genome assembly GCA_023391005.1 of Bacillota bacterium. Taxonomy (GTDB): domain Bacteria; phylum Bacillota; class Clostridia; order Oscillospirales; family Ruminococcaceae; genus Yanshouia. Next base: position 22,050 of record JAEWBS010000144.1, read on the forward strand.
TTGCCATTGGTATTTACACGGGGGAAGAGACTATTTTTGCCGCAGACATGGCTACATCTCAGGTTGCGCGAGGAAAAATTCGAAAATCCCAGCGAGAGGGACGAAGCATTCCGGAAAATTGGGCGCTGGATCAAAGCGGAAACCCTACCACCGATCCCGCCGAGGCCATCAAAGGAATTTTGTTGCCCATGGGTGGGCCAAAGGGTTCTGCCATTGCCATGGCCATCGACATGGTGGCGGGACTGCTTGCCGGCTCCAAATACGCGCCTGACGTACGGGCCATCCATTACCCCGAAGGGGCGGCCGGCGTGGGCTGCGGGATGATCGTGGTGGACATCGCACGCTTCATGGACCCTGCAGAATATACGAAGCGGATGTCCGCCTATCTTAAACAAATCCGAACCATGCGCCGGGCCAGCGGGTTTGATGAGATTCTATTGCCCGGCGAGTCAAAGCAGCGCCGAGAGCGCCTCGCCATCCGAGATGGGATAGAAATTCCCGAAGAAGAGGCGGCCGGAATCAACCTTGCTCTGACCGAGTTGGGGTTGACGCTGAGGCTGGAGGGATAATTGATTTGGTCTTCAAATTTCAAACAATCTGATTGGACTGAATAAAATTTGAAGACCTCTTCTTTACCCTAAACATCACTTTCTTGCACAAAAAAGCAGAAAAGGCTGTTTTACCTGATAAATCACAGCCTTTTCTGCCTATATAGAGAAGCTCGGTATAAAAGAAATCTGATTAATAAGCTCTTGTCATGCCGCCATCCAAGAGGATGGTTTGGCCGGAAATGTAGGTGTTTGCTTCACTGCAAAGAAAGGCGGCCATACGTCCGTATTCTTCAACCGTTCCATAGCGTCCCATTGGGAAGCTCTTTAAATCTTCCTTTTCATAATCCGCAACAGAGATACCGGCTTTTTCGGCGCGCATGGTGTTGAGACTGGTGATTCTTGCGGTGCCAATACGCCCCGGCCCGATCACATTGATCAGTATATTATCCTTACCCAGCTCTGAAGAGAGGGTTTTACTCATTCCTACTACACCCATACGCATGGTATTTGAAAGAATCAGGTTGTCAAGGCAGTCCTTGACGGCGGAAGATGTGGAGTTTACAATTCTGCCCCCACCAAGACGTCTCATGGAAGGCAAGCAAGCGCGAATGGTGCGAACATAAGAGAGCAGGCACATCTGGAAAGCGTTTTCCCAATCCGGGTCGGCAAACGCGTCGAAGGGGCCGGGCTTAGGCCCGGGGCACATATTAACCAACGCAAAGATATCGCCGAGCTTCTCAACCGTGTGATCGACTAATTTTTGAATATCTTCGGCGGAGGTCACATTACAAAGAAAAGCTTCGGGGCGATTTCCGGTCTCCTTTTCAATGTCTGCCTGAGCGGCGTACAGATCATTCTTAAATGCCTCGGAGGTGCAAATCATCACCTTGGCACCCTCTCTTGCCATCTCGGTGGCAATGCCTTTTCCAAGACCCGCGGCGGAAGCCATACAGAGAACGACCTTGCCTTTCAAACCAAAATCCATTTTGAATCACCTTCCAATCTTATTTATTATCTAATTATTGTTTTTCGGGGTGTAGCTTAAGATCCACCACCGGGTTTACCAAAGGCGCCATCTCAAAGCCGTCCGGACCGTAGATTCGGCACTCGGCCAGATCGCCGTCCTGAATATGAAAAGCGCGGGGCGTACCGGTGGAAAGAATGTCACCGGCAAACCAGCCCTGAATGCCGCTGTGCAGCGAAACCAGCCTTGCCGGCTGATGGGTCATATTGCTGACCACGTTCTTGGCATAAACCGCCCCGTTGAGAACACTCTGAACCTCAAGCTTGAGCACATCCGGCACCTCATCGGGGGTGACCAGCTGGGGACCGAAGGAGAAGAAGGTGGGAAAGTTCTTAACGATGCACAGGTAACGGGGATTGCCCGCCACATAATCATTGCCCTTGAGGATGGATTCCTCGGTCATGTCCAGAATGGTGGTATAGCCCACGATGGCGTCCTGCCAGTTTTCCTCAGAGACGTCCCGACAGTCCTTGCCCATGATGATACCCAGCTCCGCCTCGGCGGTGGTCTTCTGGGCCTCCTTCAGGGTGGGCAGCTTGATCTCATCCCCGGGGCCCACCAGCGTATCCGCCATTTTAAAGAAGCTGCCCGGAAAGCCGGTGGGTGCAGCGGAGCCGATGTCGCCCGCGTGATCGACGTAGTTGAGGCCAATGCCGAAAATCCGCTTGGGATTGCGGTACAGAGGCGCATAGACCACCTCCTGTGCGGGCACCAAGCCGGGCAGCGTCTCCAGCTCCTCCTTGCCGCCCGCATTATACCATTCGGTAAGGTCGGGAATCTGTTTTGCACAGATGAGCGCATACATGTCGGTTTCCCAAGCAGTACCTTTACAGGCATTGATGGCCGCAATAGGCAGGATGCCTTTAGAAATGACAATACCTGCGCGTTCATCATTGTTTTGCTTAATTGTCGCCAGACGCATATTTATTCCTCCTTTTTCAATTTTTATATTTTTTTGAGAGGGGTTGTGATACGATTATAAAAATATCGATATATTTAGATTACTCGTTTTAAAAGCTAAAGTAAAATACGGATTACTTTAAAAGGTTATAATAAAATACATATACCATGGAAGGTGAATAAAAATGCTGTCTTATTTCGAATACGTTTATGCCGTATATCATGAACAAAGCTTCTCAAAGGCAGCAAAAAAGCTCTATGTCTCTCAGCCTTGGCTCAGCTTAACGGTTAAAAAGGTTGAGCAGCAGCTGAATACACAGCTGTTTAACCGCAACACTAATCCCATCACGCTCACAGAGGCGGGAAAATATTACATAGAGCAGATTGAACGCATATTGGAGATTCAAAACGAGCTTCAGGAGCATTTTTTCGCCCTTTCATCGGAGGGGGGCACGCATCTGCGTATTGGCAGCTCAATGTTTTTTTGTACCTATGTACTGCCTAAGATACTGGGGCAGTTTTGTCAGGAGTACCCACAGGTAACCCTTTCTTTCATGGAGGGAAATAGCACGACGCTGCAAGAAAGATTGAAAACGGGCGATCTGGATCTTTTGCTGGAGGTAGAACTGCCCGACCAATCGCTGTTTCACTCCAATCATTGGGCTACCGAGGAAATTGTTTTAGCAGTCCCTTCAAATTGGAAGATAAACGCGGGCCTTAAAGAATATGGTTACAGCTTCGATGCGTTTCTAGACAGGCATAGCGCCGGAAAGCGCAAGCCGGCGGTGCCTTTAAGCGCCTTCGCCAAAGAAAATGTCATTATGCTGACCAAGGATAACGACAGCTATAAGCGCAGTATGGACATATGTAAAAACGCTTCCTTCACACCCCAGATCGGTCTGTACGTTTCACAAATGATGACGGCCTATTATCTGGTTTGTGAAGGTCAGGGAATGACCTTTTTGCGCTCAACAATTCCGGAATATGTTGCGAAAACAGATTTGATTACTTTTTACCAGATAGAAGACCCGCTGGCACGACGCAGTATTTATATCTCTCACAGAAAAAAGCATATCACAGCTGTGCAACAGACGTCGATAGATTATTTTAAAGCGTATATTTCTGCAAATGACAGCGGCGCATCAAAAATGGATATTGCATATTGCAAAAAAGGCGCTCCTGTCGTAGGATAATAAACTGTCGTATGAAAACTATTTTGGTTCTCCATATATTTTCTGAATTTTTATCTGCTTCGCGATGAGTCAATGATTATCATGTGGATTGATCTTGGCCATGATAAAGACGGAAAATTGCGCAGTGCAAAAGGAAAGCAATGCAGATACCGATATTCCCGCTGACGACATGGGGCGGGGTAAAGGAATTGAGTGTCGAATATGCAAAAAGCCGGATAACAAAGTTTCCAGCGTTGAAATCATCGAAAAGTTTGCAGAAATGCGCCTTTCTCTCGCGGGGGTAGCAAAAAATATAAAAAGTGCTGCCTGCAGTATGAAAGCTAATGATTTGTACTACCTTATCTGCAACCATAGGTCGTCGGTTCGAGTCCGACTACCAGCTCCAAAAAAACATAACATTTCCGCCAAGGAGATGTTATGTCTTTTTTTATGTAATAAAGCATGATATTATGGATTCAAGGATTATCCATCACATGGATACACAGGAGTTCGAACGGAGGGATTGCATGGTAAATAAAACAGATGCCATTGAGATAATAGCATATGCGGAAGAAAACGGAATCGCCATTTGGATAGATGGCGGTTGGGGAGTAGATGCGCTATTAGAAGAGGAAACAAGAGCACACAACGATATTGATTTATTTGTGGAAGAAAGTAATAGTAAAAAGTTTATTGAAATATTAAAAGAAAGAAACTTTGCTGAAGTTACAGAAGCATATACAACCACATCTCACACGGTTTGGAAGGATACCAAAGGTAGGATAATTGATCTTCATATATTTGAATTCAACGAACAAGAATACATTGTTTTTGAAGGAGAAACATATCCCTCAGACGTGTTTAGTGGTATTGGGAAAATAGGCGATAAAGTGGTAAAATGTATTGACGCTGAAAATCAAATATTATTTCATTCGGGCTATAAACATGATGAAAATGATGTACATGATGTAAAACTATTGTGCGAGAGATTTAATATTCCTGTTCCGAATGAATACAAGTAATTCACCAATTCCAATTTATCAGTCATGCTATAAGCAATAAGACGCCATACCGAAAAAATCTTTTTTCCACCATTATTTCAAATATATAAAGGCCAGTCCGAAGACTGGCCTTTATATATTTGGAGCATCGCTACGGCGGGGAATCCGCTCCCTTCGGTCGCTCAACGTGCGGTAGGAGCCTGCGGTTCCCCCACACACGCCCCCTCCCTCTCGATCGAGGGACACATGCAAAAATCTTTTTTGCAATCCTTTTCCAACCGCTTAATCAAACCTTTTTATCGTGTTTACATACAACAAAAGGGCTTAGGTTTTTATTTAATGTCACAGGTTGTATACAAAAATAAGGCTCACGACAGGAAGAAATCGAGCCCTTTTCGTTCGGGTTCTTTATCCTGTGCCCACGCCATAAAGTACGCTCAGATCTTCACGATTTGATCTTCAATAAAGCCTTACGAAGGTGTCAAGCGCGTCCTGCTCGTGTTTGTCCCCCTCATATATAATTGTCGGCGCATAGTTGTTGATCACCAGCCAGTTGAAGCGTGTGTGACCGACACGGCCATTGCCGTTGGCGAGGTGATATCCACATTTTCAATCTTGCTGAAATTGTACGCAAACAAGATTCGGAAGCTATCCAGCCGCAAGTCCAAGTCCCGGCTTATTTTTACGCATTTCTTACATTTTTTATAAACTGCAGCGGCGGTTCACCTCGAACCGCCGCTGTTTTTATTCTCCGCTGATTGCTATTTCGCCATCGTCTTGTTATGATGGGGCTATACACAAACTACTCGGTCTAGAATAAAAAGCGTGTACCCATGGCGGAAACGCCTGTGCCGGGTACTTTACCTCTTAAGCTTATAGATGCTGACCCCACAGCCACCCCGACCCTCGGGAGGGGATAAAACGGAGGAACTATGAACCGCATTTTACGAGAGATTCAGGAGACAGTAGGCAAGTATGCATCCATCATGGCCAAGATATCCGGGGTGGATGTGGAGGTGGTGGATGCCGAGCTGTTCCGGGTGGCCGGCACCGGGATGTTCGCCTCGGTGGTAAACATGGATATGTCGGCCGAGGGGTATGCCTACCGTCAGGTTCTCAAGACCGGGCAGATTCAGACCATCTACACCCCGGGCAGCGACCTTATTTGTCAGGACTGCCCCAAGCGGAATAAATGCACCGAAAAGATTGAAATTGCCATGCCCATCCGGGCTCAGGGCCAAATCATCGGCGTCATCGGGCTGGTGGGCGCCAGCGAATCCCAACGGTCCACCATCCTCCAAAATGAGGGCACCTATCTGGGCCTCATCGAGCAGATTGGCGACTTTATCGCCGCCAAGGCCAACGAGTATATCGACCACCAGCGGCAGCAGTCCATGTTGTCGGCACTCTCCTGTACCATCAACCACATGGAGCAGGGCATTCTGATTCTGGGCAGCAACCAGACCATCACCCTGTCCAACCATCAGGCCCGCAGCCAGCTAAACCGGGAGATTCTGGAGGGCTGTCGGGTGCAGTTGAACTTCACCGGGGATCACATCGGGGGTCAGCGGGAGTATCAGCTTGTAATGGATCAACAAAAAATCAACATTCTGGGGGAACTGCACATCCCCCATCAGGCCGACAGCCTATACGCTCAGGTGTTGGTCTTTACCCTATCTCAGCAGATGCAAAAACGAATGTATGCGCTCACCGCCGCGGTCCCCAGCGGGGTACTGATGGGCAGCAGCCCCCAGACCGCCGCCCTGTGCCGGAAAATCGATAAAATTGCCCACAGCACCTCCACCGTCCTCATCACCGGGGAGAGCGGCACCGGCAAGGAGGTGGCCGCCACTGCCATCTGGCGGGCGGGCAACCGTTGCAACCAGCAGTTTGTGGCCCTCAACTGTGCCGCCATCCCCGAAAGTCTGTTGGAGTCGGAGCTATTTGGGTATGTGAAGGGCGCCTTTACCGGGGCCGACCCTCAGGGGCGCATTGGCAAGTTTGAACTGGCCCATCAGGGGATTATCTTTCTGGACGAGATTGGGGACATGCCGCTCTACCTCCAGACCAAGCTGCTTCGGGTACTTCAGGAACGAACCATCGTCCGCATCGGTTCTAACCGGCAAATTCCCATTGACGTGCGTGTCATCGCCGCTACCAACAAGGACCTTCAATCGATGATTCAGGAGGGGAAGTTTCGGGAGGATCTGTACTATCGCCTCAACGTCATCCCTCTGGACATTTTGCCCCTGCGTCAGCGGCGGCAGGATATTCCCGATCTGGCGCTGCACTTTGCCCAGCGATACGCCCAGCGCTTTGGCCGCACCCCCTGCACCATTCCCCCCAATACAATGGAGGCGCTGATGGCCCATCCCTGGTATGGCAATGTCCGGGAGCTGGAGAACGCTATCGAGTTCATGGTGAACATGGCGGGGCCGGATGGGGTGTTGGGGCTAGATACCCTACCCCGAAGCTTCATGAAATCCCCCGTACCTGCAAATCAGACCCACAGCCCTCGCGAGGAAGCCCCCGCCGCCCATCGGGTGCGCCGCCTCAGGGAGGTGGAGCGTCAGGAAATTGAGAAGGCGCTGGCACAGTTTGGCGCCACCACTCAGGGGAAAAAGCTGGCGGCTCAGGCACTGGGCATCGGTCTGGCCACCCTCTACCGCAAGATTGAGGAATTATCAAAATGATAATTATTTATTATCGATTTGAGAAAAATTCTCGAAACGAGAATGACGCACTCGCCTTTTTCTTCCCCGCTTTTGTCCCGCTCGTTCGTTCCTTGTGCCGGGGCGCCTTGGCGGGAATGCACAAAAAACAGCAGCTATGCGGATTTCCTACGGAATCTACCGCATGGCTGCTGTTTTTTTGTAAAAGAATGAAACTGGCACAAAACTTGCTGTTATAGAAGCAGAAGACTATTTCCATAGCGTTTTCTTGTTCTGGAACTACGAAAGGATGAACACACCTATGAACGAAACATTCAAGCTGGTCTCCTTTGACCGCAGCAAGCAGCAAACGGCCGACCTGACTTTTTTGAATCAGCAGCAAGCTGAAAAGATTCAGAAGTTCCATGCCAGCTTCCCGGTTTATGCCCCCACCCCCTTGGTGGAAATGAAGGACACCGCCAAGGCGCTGGGGTTGGGCACCTTCTTTGTCAAGGATGAATCCTACCGTTTTGGTCTTAATGCCTTTAAGGTGTTGGGCGGCAGCTACGCCATCGGCAACTACATCGCCGAGCGGTTAGGAATGGACCTGTCCCAGCTCCCCTATGACAGGATGATGTCGGAAGAAATCCGCAAAAAGCTGGGGGACCTTACCTTCGTCACCGCCACTGACGGCAACCACGGCCGAGGCGTGGCCTGGACCGCCAACCAACTGGGGCAGCGCTCGGTGGTCTATATGCCCAAGGGCAGTGCCAGAGAGCGGCTGGACAACATTCGGGCCGAGGGGGCCGAGGCCTCCATCACCGAGCTCAACTATGACGACGCCGTGCGGCTGGCCAACAGTCAGGCCGAAAAGCAGGACTGGATTATGGTTCAGGACACCGCCTGGGACGGCTATGAGGACATCCCCTTCTGGATTATGCAGGGGTATGTGACCATGGGGCTGGAGGCCCACCGGCAGATGGGGGAAAAGCCGACCCATATCTTTGTTCAGGCCGGGGTAGGGTCGATGGCGTCGGCCATCATCGGCTTCTTCTCGGCCCTGTACGGAGAGGAGCGGCCCATCATGGCGGTTGTGGAGCCCAACAAGGCCGATTGCCTCTACCGCACCGCCGAAGCCAACGACGGCAACCTCCATTTTGTCACCGGGGACATGGACACCATCATGGCGGGACTGGCCTGCGGCGAGCCCTGCAGCATCGGCTGGCAGATTATCCTGAAGAACTACACCGACCACTTCATATCCTGCCCCGACTACGCGGCAGCCAAGGGGATGCGTATCTTGGGCAACCCCATGGGCGCGGACCAAAAGGTCGTCTCGGGGGAGAGCGGCGCTGCCACCGTGGGCTGTGTCGCGGAAATTCTCACCAACCCCGCCCTGACCCACCTGAGAGAGGCACTGAAGCTAGACGCGCAGTCCAGAGTGTTGTTCTTCAGCACCGAGGGGGACACCGACCGGGAGAACTACCGGGCCGTGGTCTGGAACGGACGGTACCCCAGCGAACCGTAATCCGTCACTCAAATAAACCGATATATTTAATTTTGGGAGGAGCAAACCATGTTGAACAAAGCAAGAGAGGAAGCTGTCGTCGCCCTATGTCAGGAGCTGATTCGGCAGCAGAGCTACTCCGGTCAGGAGCAGGGCGTCAGCCAGATACTCGAGCGCCAAATGAAGGAGATCGGCTTTGATCAGGTATCCATCGACCGGTACGGCAACATCATCGGGTGCATCAAGGGAACCCGTCCCGGCAAGAGGCTGCTGTTTGACGGACATATTGACACCGTAATCGTAGGCAATGCCAACGAGTGGACCCACGCCCCCTTTGCCGCCGAGATTGTGGACGGCAAGATCTACGGTCGAGGCACCAGCGACATGAAGGGCGCCGTCGCCGCCATGACTTGTGCGGCCGCCAATTTCGCCGCCGATACGGGGAAGGACTTCGCCGGAGAAATCTATGTGGCCGGCGTGGTCCACGAGGAGTGCTTCGAGGGCGTAGCCGCCCGGGAAATCAGCGCGGCGGTGAAGCCGGATTATGTCGTCATCGGCGAGGCCAGCCAGCTGAACCTGAAAATTGGCCAGCGGGGCCGGGCCGAGATTGTGGTGGAAACGTTCGGCGTTCCCTGTCACAGCGCCAACCCTGAAAAGGGCGTCAATGCCGTCTACAAGATGGCCAAGGTAATTGAGGCCATCCGTACCCTCACACCCACCCACCACCCGGTGCTGGGCGACGGCATTCTGGAACTGACCGACATCAAGAGCGGCCCCTACCCCGGCGCCTCGGTGGTACCCGAATACTGCCGGGCCACCTATGACCGCCGCCTGCTGGTGAGCGAGACCAAGGAGGGGGTTCTGGCCCCCATTCAAGCGCTGCTTGACCGCCTCATGGCCGAGGATGCCCAGCTAAAGGTCAAGGTGAGCTACGCCGTGGGCACCGAGCAGTGCTACACCGGCAGCGAAATTACCGGCGAACGGTTCTTCCCCGGTTGGTTGTATGAAGAAAATGCCGACTTTGTCCAGCGCGTGCTGGCGCAGCTTCGCGAGCGTGGGTACGACCCCGCCGTTACCCAGTACAACTTCTGCACCAACGGCAGCCACTATGCGGGCGAGGCCGGTATCAAGACGTTGGGCCTTGGCCCCTCCCGTGAGAATCTGGCGCACACCGTGGATGAGTATATTGAAATCGATCAGCTGACCAAAGTAACCGACTGCTACTACGGCGTCATGCAGGCGCTACTGAAGTAACCGAGCCAATTGTTTGAGGAGGAATTGTAGTTATGAACAGCACCCAACAGACAGCGCTCACGATCATCATCCTGTATATGGCCGCTACCATCGTCATCGGTCTGGTGGCCTCGGCCCGGCAAAAGAAAAAGAGCAAAACCAAGAGCAACGAAGACTTTCTAATGGCCGGCAAGTCCTTAGGCCCCGTGGTTCTGGCCGCCACCCTCTTTGCCGCCAACACCGGCGGCGCAAGCACCACCGGCATCGCGACCAACGTCTATCAGTACGGCCTTTCCGCCAGCTGGTACGTCATCGCCGCCGGTATCGGCTTTGTGCTGGTCTCCTTTATCGCCCCCTACTTTCGCAAGTCCTCCGCCTCCACCGTACCCCAGATCATCAGCCTGCGGTACGGTAAGGCTTCCCACATCGTCACCGCCTTCACCTCCATCGCCGCCCTGTTTATGGCCACCGGCGCCCAGATTATCGCCACCGCCTCGATCATCAACGCCGTCACCGGCTTAGACTTTAATCAGGCAGCCATCGTTACCACTGTCGTGGTCATCGCCTACACCATGATTGGCGGCTTTGCCTCAGTGGCCGCCGCCAACATGATGCACGTGCTGTTCATCACCGTGGGCATGACCGCCGCCATGTTCATCATTCTGGCCAACCCCACGGTGGGCGGCTTCTCCGGCCTGTTCGCCTCCGCCAGCGCCATGACCAATGCCGCCGGTCAGAACATGAACTTCCTCAGCATGACCAAGGTGGGCCTGCCCACCATCATCGGCTACATCGCCATGTACTTCATGACCTTCCCTACCGGGCAGGAAATTGTTCAGACCTACTGCTCCGCCAAGGACAGCAAGTCCGCCAAGTTCGGCTCCATTCTGGCCGGCCTGCTCTCGGGTGCCTACGCTATTGTCCCCGCCGTCATCGGCCTGACCGCCTACACCTTCATTGACGGCTATGCCTCCGCCCCCTCCCGCAGCGCTTTGGCCGACGCCACCATCGCCTTTGCCCCCGCCGTCGTGGCCGGTCTGGTGTTGTCCGGCGTGGTCGCCGCTACCATCAGCTCCGCCTCCGGCAACATGATCGGCACCGCCACCATGTTCACCAACGACGTCTTCCGCCCCTATGTCAATAAGGGCCAGCCCGACGACAAGAAGGAGGTTCTCATCTCTCAGGCGGTCATGGTCGTGGTGGGCTTGGTGGGTCTGGCCATCGCCCTCACCGGCTCGAACATTATCAGCGTCATGATGGGCGCCTTTGCCCTGCGCAGCGCCGGCCCCTTCGCCGCCTTCATCTGCGGCTTGTTCTATAAAGATGTCACCACCCGCGCGGGCTTTCTATCCATCGTTGCAGGCACCGTCGTGGCTGCCATCTGGATTTATGTCCTGCACACCCCTTGGGGCCTGAGCGCCATGGTCCCCGGCGGCATCGTGGCCTTTATCGTCATCTTTGTGGTAACCGCCATCGACAAGAGCATGGGCGTTCCCCCCGCGCCGCCCATCAACCTGAACGAAGATATCTAACTCCCTTTTTCTTATAAACACATTACTTTATGAGGTGATTTTATGAAAACGCTGATTCGCAACGGTTTGATTGTAGACGGCAGCGGCAAGACGGGTTACCCCGCCGACCTGCTGGTGGAGGACGATAAGATTGCCGCCATTGGTCAGGGACTCTCCGCCGAGGGTGCTAAGGTTATCGACGCCGCCGGTCTGGTGGTGGCCCCCGGCTTTATCGACACCCACAGCCACAGCGACCTGCAGATTCTCATCAACCCCGAGATTCTGCCCAAGGTGATGCAGGGCGTCACCACCGAGATTCTCGGGCAGGACGGCATCTCTCTGGCGCCGCTGCCGGTGGCCTATATCAGCCCCTGGCGCAAGAATCTGGCCGGGCTGGATGGCGACAGCAATGACATCGACTGGACGTTTGAGAATGTGGCCGGTTATCTCAAGATGATTGAGAACGCGCGTCCCGGGCTCAACGAATGCTATCTGGTGCCCCACGGCAACATCCGCATGGAGGCTATGGGCCTTGAGAACCGCCTGCCCAACGAGGCGGAGCTGGAGAAGATGCGCCAGATCACCCGGCGGGAGATGGAGGCCGGCGCCATCGGCCTGTCCACCGGGCTCATCTATATGCCCTGCGCCTACTCCGAGTCCAAGGAGATCATCGAGATGTGCAAGGTGGTGGCCGAATACGACGGCAGCTTTGTCATCCACCAGCGCAGCGAGGCGGACACGATTCTGGATTCCATGGAGGAGGTCATCAAAATTGGCCGGGAGTCCGGGGTCAAAATCCACTACTCCCACTTCAAGGTCTGCGGCAAGAAGAACTGGGATAAAATTGATCAAGTGGTGGCCCTGCTGGAGAAATGCCACGCCGAGGGCATTCGGGTCAGCTTTGACCAGTACCCTTATGTGGCGGGCAGCACGATGCTGGGCGTCATCCTGCCCCCATGGGTCCACGACGGCGGCACCGACAAGGTTCTTGAGCGTCTGGCCGACCCCGAGCTGCGCAAAAAGATGGTCTACGATATCGAGCACGGCATCCACGGCTGGGACAACTTTGTGGAGTTCGCCGGTCTGGACCAGATTTTTGTCACCAGCACCAAGACCCAAAAGAACGCGGACGCCATCGGCCTGAGCCTTATCGAGCTGGGCAAGCTCCGGGGCAAGGACCCCTACGAGGCCACTTTCGATCTGCTGCTGGAGGAGGAAAACGCCGTGGGCATGGTGGACTTCTACGGCACCGAGGAGCATGTGCAGCTCTTCATGAAGCGGCCTGAGATGAACGCCTGCACCGACGGTCTGCTGGGCGGCAAGCCCCACCCGCGTGTCTTCGGCGCCTTCCCCCGCATTCTGGGCAAGTATGTCCGGGAGGACAAGGCCTTCACGCTGGAGGAGGCTGTCTACAAGATGACCAAGAAGCCCGCCACCACCTTCAATATGGTGAACCGGGGCGAGCTGAAGGAAGGTTATTTTGCCGACATCACCATCTTTAACCCCGACACCGTCATCGACAAGGGTACTTACACCGACCCGGTCCAGTACCCCGAGGGCATCGAATATGTCATCATCAACGGTAAGCTGACCATCGATCAGGGCAAGCACACCGGCAACCGCAGCGGTCGGGTCCTGAAAAAGCAGGGCACCGACGTGCGCTGATTTGCATGAATTCGTATAGACCTTGCTAATACCCCCCAAAAACGGCAGTGCCCCGCAGCCTAGGCTGCGG
>JAEWBS010000093.1 GCA_023391005.1 Bacillota bacterium
TATACCGCATGTTTAGAATCGTTTATTCTGCCGACGGTAAAAATCCGCAGGCTTTTTTTTCGGTGCCAAAGCCACTGGCTTCAGGCTACGCCGACGCCGCCATGCGTATGCTGGAGAGCAACGCCGAGACCATTGTCTCAGGCGAGCTCAAGCAGCTCCCGGGCCTTGGCGACATCGAGGAGATTATTCCGGTGCCGATAACCACCCAGTCCCTCAACGAGAGCTATCCGCTGTTCGCCGCTTCGCTGTTTAACCTGATCAAAAACGCCGAAGAGCAGCTGCCCGGTGAAAAATCTGATAAATAACCCCACCGGCGTAAGGGCCATCTTTTGATGATTATATCCTACCCACAAGCGAATGGGATAATCTGCGCCGCCTAGGCCGTTGCCGCGTTTTAGCGGCGCGCCGTTGCGTGCGTCTCCCGGTATAGCCGTCTTGCGGCTATTATACCACAAAGCAGGCTGTAATTTCCATACCGCTGTTAAAATGCTGCCGACGCCGGTATCCGACAGGTCTAAAAACCGCTGCAAAACAGCTTTGTTTGCAGCGGTTTTTGTGTTGTGACCCGACTTCATATCCTGCAGAAACCCCAACATTTTTATGATTTTACTATCGGGTATCCGTATTAAAGCGGGCTCTGGCTCTTCTGGATATTCTCGGCGACGCGTTGGATTTCGTCAAGGGTGCTAAACGGAACCGATGACTGCATAATATTTTCCTGAACAAAGGGCGGCAGGCCGTCGAAATACGATTTCACCTGCTCATTTTTCATCCATTCGGGCTTATTGTCCATAACTGGCACACTCCTTCGCTTATGATTGTCTTTATTTTGTACCAAACACTTCAAATAATTCTCAATCGCCCGAAAAAGTATACGCTACCCAGTTATAGCGGCTGGTAAAGACCGAATGGCGGCAATATATACCGAACGTTTGTTCTAAATTTTGCCCAAATCGGTTGCTTTTCTTTTTGTGATGCGGTATAATATTTTAAATGTAAACGATTGCGGCTGTAGCCGGTATCTATAAACGGACGGAGGATATTAAAATGGCTGACGACAAGCACGGTGCACTTGAAACCGCACTAAGCCAGATTGAAAAGAAGTTTGGCAAGGGCGCGGTGATGAAGCTCGGGCAGCATAGCGCCCTGAATGTGGATGCGATTCCCACCGGCTCAATCGCGCTGGATTATGCGCTGGGTATCGGTGGTGTTCCTAAGGGGCGCATCGTCGAAATCTACGGGCCGGAATCCTCCGGTAAGACCACCGTCGCGCTGCACATTGTCGCTGAGGCACAGCGCCTTGGCGGCGATGCTGTGTTCATCGACGTTGAACACGCGCTCGACCCGGTCTACGCGCAAGCGCTCGGCGTCGATATCGATTCGCTGCTCGTCTCGCAGCCTGACACCGGCGAACAAGCGCTCGAAATCTGTGAGGCGCTCGTGCGTTCAGGCGCCATTGACGTTGTCGTCATCGACTCGGTGGCCGCAATGGTCACCAAGGCTGAAATTGAGGGCGAGATGGGTGACTCCCACGTCGGCCTTCAGGCGCGTCTCATGAGTCAGGCGCTGCGCAAGCTCACAGGTGCCATTTCAAAATCCAACTGCATCGCCATCTTTATTAACCAGCTGCGCGAGAAAATCGGCGTCATGTACGGCAACCCCGAGACGACGCCGGGCGGACGCGCGCTCAAGTTTTATTCCTCGGTGCGTTTAGACGTTCGCCGTATCGAGCAGATTAAGCAAGGCAGTGAAATTTTGGGCAACCGCACCCGCGTCAAGGTTGTTAAAAATAAGGTTGCACCGCCCTTTAAAGAGGCGGAGTTTGACATTATGTACGGCAAGGGCATCTCGAAGGAAGGCGAAATTCTCGACCTCGCGGTCAAGCTTGGCGTCATTCAAAAAAGCGGCTCGTGGTTTTCTTATAACGACACCCGCTTGGGACAGGGCCGCGACAATGTCAAGGAATATTTTAAGAGCAACCCCGAGCTGTTAGACGAAATTGCACTCAAGGTGCGTGAGGGCATCAGCACAACCGGCGTTGAGAAGACCAAGCCTGCCGCCAAGGCCCCACGTGCTGCCGCCAAGGGCTCGGCCGACATCGACGTCGAGGTCGATTCGGGAAGCGATAACGAATGATTATCACCGACGCGCGGCAGACCAAGCGCGGCAGAATCTCGGTGTACGCTGACGGCGAATTTCTGTTCGCAATAGAGGCAGAGAGCTGGCGGCTGTCGGGTCTTAACGTCGGGGATACGGCGGAGGAAGAACAGTTAAACGCCCTGCTGCACCAAAGCCGCGCACAGGAGGCCAAACGTCGCGCCCTGAATATGCTGTCGGCCAAAAGCTATACGGCCAAAACCCTCACCCGCCGTCTGGCCGAAAAAACCGACGGCGAGGCGGCGCAAGCGGCAGTTTCTCGTATGGAAGAGCTCGGGCTTATCGACGACGCGGATTATGCGCTGCGCTGCGCGCGCGATCTGTTCCATCTGCGGGGCTTTGCGCCTCGACGTATCCGCCATGAGCTGCAAAAGCGCGGCATCTCATCTGAACTGTGCGCGCTGGCGCTTGAGGAACTGGAACCCGACTGCGGCGACCTCTCAGAGCGCGCCGCAGATTTGTTGCGCGCACGCTTCGGTGCGCTGAAAAGCGATGCCGACCTTCGACGCGCGGCAATGCTGCTCGAGCGCTGCGGCTACGCCTATGCCGACATTCAAAGCGCGCTGCGCGCCGTCTCTGAGGCGGAATTGGAAGATTAAGCGCCGTCGTTGGGCCCAAGCTATAGGAATATCATGATCACGCTATTTCGCGGTATTGGCGGGCTCTGCTTTGATTTTTTAGCGTAAAACGCGCTGCGCGTTGCAGACCTGCTCAACAGGTTTAGGCGGCTCAAGTGTCAGTTCAAGCACCCAAGCCATCGATTTAACCGTCATTCACCGCCTATCCAAAGGCGTTATTTAATACATCCCCGAAAGGAACCGAACTATTTTATGACTTATAAGGTTGGAATGATCTCGCTCGGCTGCTCTAAAAATCAAGTGGACGCCGAACATATGCTGGCTGAACTCTCGGAGAACGGCTTTGTCCTGTGCAACGAGCCGGAGGAGTGTGATGCCATCATTGTTAACACCTGCGGCTTTATCGAGGATGCCAAGCGCGAATCGATCGAGAGCATCTTTGAGGCCGCCCAGCAGCGCCAAAATAAGCTCAAGGCGCTGGCCGTCACCGGCTGTCTCGCCGAACGCTACCAGCAGGAATTCGCCGCCGAAATTCCCGAGGCGGATGTCATTCTCGGCATGGGCGCAATGGGCAATATCGCTCAGGCGTTGCGCCACGCGCTGGAGCGGGGCGAGCGCGTCGTTGAATTCGGCGACAAGGCGGCGTTGCCGCTTGAGGGCAAGCGCATTCTCGCTAACGCGCCCTATTTTGCCTATCTAAAGGTGGCCGAGGGCTGCGACAACCGCTGCGCCTTTTGCGCCATTCCCGATATTCGCGGGCATTTCCGCAGCCGCAAAATGGAGGACATCATCGAGGAAGCGAAGATGCTGGCCGAGCAGGGCGTCGTCGAGCTAAATGTCGTCGCGCAGGACACGACCCGCTACGGACAGGACCTCTACGGCAAACTGATGCTGCCCGAGCTGCTGCGCGCGCTGTGTCAGATCGAGAAGCTGCACTGGGTTCGTGTGCTCTACTGCTACCCCGACCGCACGACCGACGAATTGATCGACGTGATCGCGGATGAACCGAAGATTGTCAAATATATCGACCTGCCGTTGCAGCACAGCAGCGACACGGTGCTGCGCCGTATGCGCCGCCGGGGCGATTTCAGCCTCATAGAGGGCCTGCTTAATAAGCTGCGCGACCGCATTCCCGGCGTGGTGGTTCGCACCACGATGATCGCGGGGCTTCCCGGCGAAACCGAAGAGGAGTTTGAGCACCTATGTAACTTTGTGCGCGATCAGGCCTTTGAGCGCCTCGGCTGCTTTGCCTATTCGCAGGAGGATGAAACCCCTGCCGGCGTGATGCCCGACCAGATTGACCCCGAGCTGCGCCGCCGCCGCGCCGACACGATTATGGAAATTCAGATGGGCATCGCCAACGAGATTGCCCACGCCAGCGAGGGCCGTGTGCTCGAGGTGCTGTGTGAAGGCTGGGACGACGAGGCGAATTGCTATGTCGGCCGCAGCTATATGGACGCCCCCGACATCGATACCAAGGTGTATTTTGTCGGCGCACAAGGAATTGCGCCGGGCCAGTTTATCATGGTTGAGATCACCGGCGCCGACGGCTATGATCTAACCGGAGAGCAGGTGGATTGACATGAACCTCCCGAATAAGCTGACGCTGCTGCGCATTATCCTTGTGCCGTTCTTTGTATTTTTTCTCATGGCAGGGCACTCAAGCGCGTTTGGCTTGCTGGCGTTGCTCATCTTTGCGGTTGCCAGCCTGACCGATCTGCTCGACGGCAAAATCGCGCGCAGCCGTGGGCTGGTCACCACGTTTGGTAAGCTGATGGATCCGCTGGCCGACAAAATTCTCGTCATGAGCGCGATGATCTGCTTTGTCGCCTTAAAGCTTGCCCCTGCGTGGGCGGTTATTGTAATTCTCACACGCGAATTTTTGGTCACCTCGCTACGGCTCATTGCGGCCGGAGAAGGGCTGGTCATTGCCGCTGACAATTGGGGCAAAATCAAAACGGTCACGCAGATGATCTGGATTATCTGGGTTCTGCTCTGGCTGTGGCTGGCGTCTTCCCCGCTGGCGCTGCCCGCCGGGTTTGACGCGCTGGGGCGCGGTGTGGCGACAGTATTGATGGCCGCCTCGGTATTTTTCACTCTGCTTTCGGGGTTTAATTATGTCTGGAAGAACCGTGCGCTGCTGTTTAGCGATATGTGAATAGGCTTATCCCGCTTTAATAGGGTTAACTCTTTGATCAATCTTTTCCGCAGTCGGTTAAGTTAGCAAAAAATTAGCAACAACTTTAATTTGCACCGCTTTTTCGTTCCACGCAGTTTAACAAACTGATGATCGCCGCTAAAAAAGCGCCTAGATTAACGCACAAATTTTATCTGGGCGCGAAGAGTGTGCTGACGCCCACCGGTGAGGACGACGCAGGTTGTAAAATTGACTTTTGACCACATTCTTAATAAAAATGATGATATTTTTTATTAAGAACAACCCGCGTTGTCGGTTTTTTTTCACCTTTTAAACGAAAACAGGTCTATATAATCTCCGTTTTTCAACGCCTCTATCTTTGGTTTTGAAACGAAATATATATGATACCGCTTTTCAATAGTATCTTCGCATAAAGCGGGCTGCGCGGCATTTTGTACCGCGCAGCCCATTTTTTATTATTCCGCCTAACCGTGTTTAAGCAGTAGCGCCAAATACGTCGCCGCGGCATATTCGCGCGGCAGCAGCCCCGCCAGAATGCGCACCGCTTCGCCGTCCTTTGTCTCTCGCAGCATGAGCTGCGTGATTGACGCCGACATGCTGCGCGGCTCCATCGATTGCAGCGCCGCCGCGAGAATACGCTTGATATCCTCTCTCGGCTGCAATTCCAGCGTTGGGAACACCGTGGGCACCGCATGGTACAGCCGCAGCAACTGGCTGTTGAATTTTTCAAAGGTATATGGCCGCTCGGGCGAGACGCCATAAACCGCGCCCGCAATTTCCGCCGCGCGGCAGAGCTTTTCCGGCGCGTGATCCTCCCAGTTGGGCTTCATCAAAAAGTCGATGGCGGCATCTTTTTCCACCGTACTGATTCTGCGCACCATCGGGTTTTGAGCCAGCACGGCAATGCGCTCCCATAGGGTCGCGAGACCGCCGTCAAGCGCCTTGAGGTTCTTGGCCGATTCACCGTGCTCAAAGGTGTAATAATAGCCGTCGAGCTTGTGAAAAGCCTTCATCGTATCGTAATAACCTAGCCGCCGGTTGCGGGCAAAGATATTTTTATCGAACTCAAACACCGCGCCCAGATCCCAATAAGAACGGATGCGCACAATCTCGACGCCTTGTTCGTTATCCGGCTCGCGCACAAAGCCGATACCGTCCAAATCGACCGCGACAACATGTTCAGCCCCCTGAGCGATCGCGAGATTGATCGGCACATTATCGTAATAGCCGCCATCGATGTACCGCACCCCGTCGATCTCATACGGCGAAAAGACCGGGAAGCAGGAGGAGGAGGCCATGAGGTAACGGTAAAGCATGCCATCGGGAATCTCCTCAAGCATCGGCGTAAAGGGCCGCATCGAGGGCAGTTCGACCGTCACAAGCCCGAAGCGGGTCGACGACGCGCGCACCTTGTCCTCATCCACCGCCTCTTTGATCAGCGCCTCAAGCGACGAGGAGTCGACGCTGCCCTGCAATAGCGCGTCGTTGACCGCGAACTTGACCATATCCAGCGCGTTGTTAATGGTGCGGATATTAGTTTTGCGCTCCTCATGAAAGATGTTCTCATATTCGATGCTGTTCCACAGTTCGTCGGCGACCTCAAAGGTGTTCTGCACCATAAGCGCGCCGTTGATCGAGCCGATCGACGTGCCGGTGATGATGTCAAATTCCATTCCCAGCTCGCGGAAGGCTTGCCACGCCCCCATCTGATAAGAACCTTTCGCGCCGCCCCCACCGAGCGCCAACGCTTTTTTCCCCATGCAAATTCCCCCTTTTATACTGTATCCAATAGAAGGCGCGCATAGATTTGCGCGGATTTTCGTCGTCCGGCAAGGCGGGCAACGCAGCCAGACGGTAAAAGGCCGCAAAGTTGGGTATTCATATTAAAGCGCGATACCCATATAATTTGCGAGGTTGGCGCTTTTATCCAACACACCGGTGATCAGCGGTTTTTTAGCGGTCATCAGCGTTGTGATGCCCGGGCCGTGCCCCATGACGGTGCAATCGGAATGCACGACCACGCCGACCGACACCGCGCCGGTCAGGTAGCCGCGCCCGAAGGTGTTGTCGCAGTTTTGCAGCAGCACTATATCGCCGTAACAGAGCCGGTCGAGTCCGCAGCGGACAATTTCGTCCCAGTCGGCGGTCATCAGATCGTAGTCGCCGGTGTGGCCCGAGCCCATACCCTGCCCCGCGCCCATCAAATGCGCCGGGATAATGCCCGCGACCGGCACGACAAGCTGCCCGTTCGCGACCGACAGCTTCATGCGATCGAGCAGCGCCGGGTCAAGGCCGGTAAGCATAATATCTGGAAAATCGAGCAGCGCGAGCCCCTGCCCATAGGCCTTAATCAAAATGCGGTCCTCGGGCAGCATCTTCTCCATGTCCTCGTCTGAAAACCACAGCAGCGTATGCTCGATGCCGCCGTGAAAGCCGGTAACGAATCCGGCGGCGCCCTTGGCCTCGCCCGAGACGACCTTGGCCGTATTTCCGACGCAGGTCAACATGACGAGCGCGTCGTTTTCCTTGTCGTTGGGGTTGCTCATGCTCACCCCCGGTTCAACGTGGTCGCACACCTTGTCGAATACGCAGTCGCCCAGCTTGACGTTATAGGTAATGCCTCCGACGCTCGGCAACACGCGGCTGATGCCGTCGTGGCACAGCTTGAACACGCCGCCGCGTCCGATGGTGGGGTGATGTATTCTGCCCATGACCGACTGCATAACCAGCCGGTCGCGGTTGTCGCGCAATGTCATAATCAAATCCTCCTGTATTGTGGCGTAAATTCAAGGCTATATTTACTATTATTTTACTATGCTTGTCCCAAAAAGTCACGCAAAACAGCGCATACGGCCTCTGAGCTGCCGGAAAGGGGGAATTCCCCCTATAAATGATGTGGAAAATATTTGAAGTCTATGCTATGATACTAAAACAATGAGCAAAATCTGGCGGTGAAATATTTTATGATAGAAAATAAAAAGAAAATTCGTACGGTGTTCTGGATTATCGTCCTGTCCGGGTCGCTACTGCTCGGAGCTGCCGTCGGGGCGCTGGAAGTCAGCCATGGGGGCAAAAACGCCTTACTGGCTGTTTGGCTTGCCGCTGTGGCGGTGGCATCGGTCGCCATCGATCTGCTGTGGTATCGCGCATTTAACCGGCAGCTTAAATTCTTACAGCCGATTCTGTCGGAAGAGGGGGACCCCGACCGCTATATTCAGGAGATTAGCGCGCTGCTTGAGGGCAAGCGTTCACCGCAGCTGCGCGGCGTTTTACTGATAAACCTGTGCGCGGCTTATTGTGATAAAAGGGAGTACGACACGGCCAAGGCGCTGTTGTTACAGGTGAACCCCAAGAAGCTGGCACCCGTTAATAGGCTGGTCTATTGGGCCGATCTGGCATACATCCATTTTCACCTGCAAGAGGATGCGCCGGCTTGCGCTATTTTAACGCAGCAAAAAGACGCGCTGCTCAAATTTAAAGAAAGCCCGCACCTCGGCGGACTCGTCGCGATTTTATTGATCTTTCAAAAAATTGCTGAAGGCGACAAGACCGCGGCTGGGGCGTTTTTAGCGCAGGCGCGCCCCCGATGGCAAACCGCGCGCAACGCGCACGATTTTGAATATCTCGATCAGCTTTGCCGGACGGATTGATATTAAACGAATGCGCTAAGTTGTTTTGACTTAAACCCCCCCGGCTGCAAAGCAGCCGGGGGGGTTTGGCATTCAATAGCTGATTCAGGCCATCGATTCCAGAATAGCGGCTGCGAGCTTTTCAACCGCCGGGGCCTGATCAGCCCCAAGCGCCGATACCACGCTCAAGCGCGCGTCGAGCACCGTCATGTTCTTGAGCTCTTCGGTGACAAACTTCTGCATCAGGTCTCCCACCTTGCAGGCCCATGAGCCGTTTTCGATAATCGCCACCGTGCGATTCTGAACGTTGAGCGCCTTCATATCCGCCAGAAAATCGTGCATCTTTGGGTAGATGCCAAGGTTATAGGTCGCGCTGGCCAGCACCAGATGGCTGTATTTAAAAACCTCGGAAATGAGCTGCGACACATCGGTTCGCGAGACGTCATACATCGCCACATTGGTCATGCCCCGCTCGCAGAGCTGTGCGGCCAGCGCCTGCGCCGCCCCCTCGGTATTGCCGTACATCGAGGCATAGGCGATCAGCACGCCCTGCTCCTCCGGCTCATACCGGCTCCAAAGGTCATACTTTTGGATAAAGTAGGCTAAATCCTTGCGCCAGACCGGGCCGTGCAGCGGGCAGATGAATTTGACCCGATCGGTCAGCGCCGCAATATTCTTCAGCAGCTTTTGAATGTGGGGACCATATTTGCCGACGATATTCGACTGGTAGCGGCGGGCGTCGTCGAGCCAGTCGCGGTCAAAGTTCACCTCGTCGGCGAACATCTTGCCGTCAAGCGCGCCAAAGGCGCCAAAGGCGTCGGCCGTAAACAGCGCGCCGTTCGTTTCATCAAAGGTGGCCATGACCTCGGGCCAGTGCACCATCGGCGCGAAGATAAAACGCACGGTGTGTGTGCCGAAGCTGTAGGTGTCGCCATCCTTAACCTCAATGCAGGCATGGGTGTCGATATGAAAGCCAAACTGGCGCATCAGCATGAAGGATTTTTGATTGCCGATGAGCCTGACAGCGGGAAAGCGCAACAAAATTTCTTCAATGCTCGCCGCGTGGTCGGGCTCGAGGTGGTTGAGAACCAGATAATCGAGCGTGCGCCCTTGCAACACATAAGTGATATTCTCTAAAAGCTGGCGGCCCGATGACCAGTCGACGGTATCGAACAGCACCGTGTGCGTGTCCAATAATAGATAAGAATTATAGGTCACCCCGCGCGGGATTGGGAACATATTCTCAAAAAAACCGAGCTTGTGGTCGTTGGCGCCCACCCAAAATAGATTCTCGGTCACTTTTCTTACACAATACATCTGTTGTTTTGCACTCCCTTGCCTGTGTGTTTATAATTGTTTTTAGCGACCGGCGCTTGAAGCCGGTTTTTAAGCTGCATTTTGAATATATGGAGGCGCCTATTCTGCCGCCCACGATCGGATCGCCGCCTTCCATATGCACGGCATCCGCCGCGGCGATTCGGGTTAGAGCACACATTGGATAAGGCGGTGCGAAACCGGCTGCCTTCAACTCCGGAAGGTTTGTTTATAGCGCGCGCCGGTTTTGCGGTAGATGAACAACACCCACAAGAACGACAGCGTCTGGGCGATCGAGATCCGCACCACCTGCAAGACGTCCGCGCCCGAAGCTGTCACCACATGCAGCGTATTGACAATCGTGTTGTTAAAAAAATGGTCGGCCATCGGCATCCAAAGCGACCCAGAAAGCTTGGTCAACAGGCAAAACTTCACACCGGTGACGCCGGTGGTCAACACCAGCAGTGCCGCCATCGCCACAGCCTGTGCCACATTCATCTCGCCGTCGAGAAAGCCGCGCGCCGGGGCGGCGATATGCCACACGCCAAACAAGGCCGACGAGAGCGCCGCTGCCGCCGCAAAAGTATACCGACGCTCGGCCAGCCTGATGAACAGGCCACGAAACAGCCCTTCTTCCATGATCACATTGATGATGTTGCCGATCAGACAAAAAGCTAAAAACATCAGCCCAGTCTCCCCGCCCGGGCGTTCACCGAGCGTATACCCGATGACATAGCCCTGCAACACCGGTGCATGACCGCTTCTTGTCTGGATAAAAAGCTCGGCCCCATAGGCGATCGCGAAGGACACCGCCCCGATCAGCAACCCATAAAGTATTTTTTGGAATGCCCCTCTTTTTGAAAAGCCAATATCACGCGCGCCGAGCATAAAATGGCGCGCGGCCATTGTCATGAGCAGAATGCCCGCCAGCTTGTGGACAAAGGCCTCTCCAAAAATGCTCTGATCGGTGCGCAAAATCATATATTCCGCCGCCCGCAGAACACCGCAAGCCACATACAGCGCCGCAATCGGTTTGACCGGGTTTAAACGTGATACGGTTGGCATAAGCACACTCCTTTTACGCCAAACGGTTAGACAGGCGGCACAAGTGCCATATAGCCTTAGGCCATTCGTACATTTAAAGCTTTGTGGGGGCAAAAGACGGCAACCCGTCCTTATTCCTGCCGAAGCACAAGCCCTACCGGGCAGTGGTCGCTGCCTTGTACATCGGCGTAGATACGGCTGTCTTCAATACGGTCGGCCAAGCGCTGCGAAGTAATAAAATAGTCGATGCGCCACCCCGCGTTTTTTTCGCGGGCTTTGAACATATAGGACCACCAAGTATAAGCGCCGGTCTTGTCGGGATAAAGATGCCTGAAGCTGTCGGTAAAGCCCGCCCCGAGCAGCTGCGTCATCTTCTCACGCTCCTGCGGGGTAAAGCCGGCGTTCTGAATATTGGTCTTGGGGTTTTTCAGGTCGATCTCTTTGTGCGCGACGTTGAGATCGCCGCAGAGCACCACCGGCTTGACGGCGTCGAGCGACAGCAGATATTGGCGAAAGCCATCCTCCCATTCGCAGCGGTAATCAAGACGTTCAAGCGCCCGCTTGGAATTGGGGGTATAGACGTTGACCAGATAAAAATCGTCATATTCGGCGGTGATGACCCGCCCTTCGTTATCTGGCAGCTCGCCGGGGCCATAGGTGACCGACAGAGGCGCTTTGCGCGAAAACACCGCCGTGCCGGAATAGCCCTTTTTTTCGGCATAGTTCCAATATGCGTACCAACCGCTGAGATTCAGATCCTCAGGGGGCTGCTGGAGCTTGGTTTCTTGCAGGCAGAATATATCCGCACCACTGTTTTCTAAAAAGTCGCCAAAGCCCTTTTGCAGGCAGGCCCGCAGACCGTTAACGTTCCAGGATATGAGCAGCATAAAAGCACCTCCGTGGGTTTAAGAATAAGCTCATCTTACCACAGACCCCGCCGGAATGTCCACAAGTCAGACCGATACGCGCGCAAACAATGGCACAATTTACACATCCGGCGTTTTCTGACAAAAAACGCCATATTTTTCATTAGTAAGCATGACAAGTGCCGCAGAACTGTGTTAGAATAATAAAGATAATTTAATTTTGAGATAAAAAATGACTGATCGGAGGGAAGTAAGCTTGTTGACGCTCTACCTCTCAACCATCGAAGTGCCTGAACAAAAGTTGAAATTTGAGCAGCTGTATCACCGCTATAAAAACTTGATATTTTATATTGCCAAGCATATTTTAGCGGATGATTTTCTCGCTGAGGATGCCGTGCATGAGACTTTTTTGCGCATTTTAAAAAATTTAGATAAAATTGATGACGCGGACTGTCACAAAGCCAAGTCCTTCATCGTTATAGTGGCTGAGAACATCGCCATCGATATTTATCGCAAGCATAAAAGAACGGCGACCGCCTCGCTCGACATGTTGGAATTCAGGCCTGCTTATCCCTGCTTTGGCCCTGAGCTTTTAGAAAACAGTGTTGAAAGAGCGATTGACGCGCTGCCCGCAAGTTATGCAGCGGCGCTTAAAATGAAATATCTGCTGGACCTCGATTATCCTGAGATGGCCCGGATTTTGAATATTTCCGAAGAGAATGCGCGGCAGCGTGTTGTTCGCGGAAAAAAGAGACTCGCGGCGCTTTTGGCGGAGGAGGAGAATGTGCTTGACTCACCATGATTTAACCGACGCGTTTCTGGCGGCGCATATCGGCGCGTTTGAAGCAAAAAGGCTCGCCGCCCTTGACGAGAAAAAACTGCCGATACACCTTTTTTCTCAGGACTTTGAGTCCAAGATGGCCGGGTTGATCCGGCAGGCAAGGCGACAGTACATTACCGTGTTGGGCATCCGTATGCGCCGGTTTATCGCGGTATGCGCGTTGCTTGCGCTGCTTTTAACCGGCTGCGCGGCGGTTCGGCTGATCGGCAATATTTTAATCGAGCGTCACCGGGAATATTCCAGATTCTCCTTCCCTGCGGTAACCGAGGAGATGCGCCAACAGGAATTTGTCTTTGTCACACCACCGGTTCCCGAGGGTTTTTCGGTCGTTGAAAGCACACAGATGCATGCGATGCAGGTCATCCGCTATGAGGATAACAGCGGGGCTTATATCAACTTTTTTCAGGGTGATATCCGGGGATTAGCCTCTTATGTCGATACCGAAGGCGTCAAAACCCATTCGATCATCATTAACGGACACAAGGGCGTCACCCACACTAAGAACGGCTATCATTATATCATGTGGGTTGACGGCATTAACAGTTTTGAATTTTCAGGTAAGTGCGATTTTGAATTTTTAAAAAGCGTGGCGGAAAGCCTTAAATAGTGGGGAGTGAAGCAGGTGGGCGGACAGTATGCAGAAAGCGCAGCGCTGGCGGCGGAAAAATTGTTCCGCAGCGCCTGCCTAATCACCGGCGACGCGCCCCATGCCGAGCAGCTGGTGCTCGATACGTTGTGTAAAGAAAGCGCCGCACAGCCCGCCCGTTCGGATGCGTGCGTCCTTGAAATCGCCCTGTATAAACAGCTTGTCGCGCGCTGCTTATGCTCCGGTACAAACGACTCTGCCAAGCCATCTGATACCGCCTTAGAACTGGCGCCGCTCGGCAGGCTCGAAAGAGCTGCCGTCGTTCTGCGCCATTTTTCAGGCTTTAACGAAACGGTTGCCGCCGAGATACTGGATATGCCGCCGCCTTTTTATATACGGCTGCTCAAAAAATCGGTCGATAAACTTGCTTGTGTGCACAATGAGCGCATTACGCTCTAAGCCTTGGGGCGTTAAGAGCGGCGCAACCCGAGACAGCGCACACACGGTTGGGGACAACTCTTTTACTTATTTCTCATCTAAAAGCAGAACGCTATAAGTCAATGTGCGCCGGCTATGCGGTTTAGATCGTAAAGCTGTTGAGGATAACGGCATATCCGAGCACGATATAACTTTAAGCCGCATTGTGGTCAGTCTTTTCTGAACTCCATGCGGCTTTGTTTTATGGCCAGAATAAAAAGAGGCCCCCCTCCCCCTTGGCCTTACTACTGTAAACCGGGGCGCACCGCTCAAGACCCCACGGCACAACACCTTGCGCCGCAAGGGATAACAGATATAAGTCCTTTAAAATTTCCAATTTTAAATTTTTAGTCAATATAAACGTATACACGGGGAATGTTAAGCGATTTTATATTGACATCGCTTAAAATTTACTCTATCATTAGTATGGATTACTATTTATTTCCCAACTATTTCCGCCCTCCGGCTGCGCAAGGAGGTTGCATAAAGAACCAAAGCAGGTACTCGGCTATTTTGAGATGGTCTTTGATGCACTGTACCTGTGCGCGATGTTTACCGCAGGTTTCTATGGCCTTTTTAACGCGCAAAGTAAGCCACAGCTTCTTGTGGGCATCATGGCGCTGGTGCTGGCTGGCGGCGATGCCTTTCCTCTGCTGCCCCGCATACTGACGGTGCTCACCAAAAAAGAAGAAGCGCTGCAGGGAGCGTTGGGCTTTGGGAAGCTGGTTGCCTCAATCTCGACGACGTTTTTCTACGTTCTGCTCTGGCACGTTGGGCGGTTGCTGTTTCTGCCTGAGCGCGCGGCGCTGTGGGCCGGTATGATATACGCTCTTGCCGCACTGCGCGTGCTGCTGTCGCTATTACCCCAGAACCGCTGGACCGACCGCAGGCCACCTGCCAATTGGAGCCTTTATCGCAATCTACCGTTTTTTCTGTTGGGGGCGGTCGTGGCGGCGTTTTTCTGGCTGCATCGGGGCGCTCTCCCCTCGCTCTATTGGATGTGGCTTGGCATTGCGTTAAGCTTCGTGTTTTATCTGCCCGTCGTGCTCTGGGCCAACCGTTCACCGAAGTTGGGCATGCTGATATTCCCTAAAACCTGCGCCTATGTCTGGGTGATCTTGATGTGTCTGCCGCTATAAACGCTTTCTCAGCCAATCGTATTGGAAAAGTATAAAATTAATCGGAAAGGAGCATTCAAATGGACGAGTACAAGAAGCTTACAAACGAGGTCGGCGCGCCGGTTGCCGATAATGAGAACGCCATCACCGCCGGTCCCCGCGGCCCTGTTGTCATGCAGGATGTATGGCTCTTGGAAAAAATGGCGCACTTTAACCGAGAGGTTATCCCCGAGCGGCGCATGCACGCCAAGGGCTGGGGCGCCTATGGCAAGCTCACCGTCACCCACGATATCTCCAAGTACACCAAAGCGAAGGTGTTGCAGCCGGGCGCCGTCACCGATCTGTTCCTGCGCTTTTCGACCGTCGCGGGCGAGCGCGGCGCGGCCGACTGTGAGCGCAATATCCGTGGTGTGGCCGTCAAATTCTACACCGAGGAGGGCAACTGGGACTTAGTTGGCAACAACACCCCGACCTTCTTCATCCGCGACGTACATAATTTCTCCGACTTAAACCGTGCCGTCAAGCGCGACCCGCGTACCGGCCGCCGCTCGGCCCAGAACAACTGGGATTTCTGGACGCTGCTGCCTGAATGCTTCCACCAGATCACCGTCGTCATGTCCGACCGGGGTATTCCCGCGTCGTTCCGTCACATGCATTTCTTCGGCGAACACACCTTCTCGTTCTACAATGAAAAGAACGAGCGGGTTTGGTGCAAATTCCACTTTAAGACCAAGCAGGGCATTAAAAATCTTTCGAACGAGGAAGCGACCAAGATCAACGGCATGGATCGCGAGTACCACGGCAAGGATCTCTACGAAGCCATTGAGTCAGGCGACTTCCCGAAATGGACGATGTATGTACAGATTATGACCGATGAACAGGCGAAGAACCACTACGAAAACCCCTTCGATATCACCAAGATCTGGCGTCACGCCGAATATCCCCTTATCGAGGTCGGCGAGCTGGAGCTTAACCGCAACCCTGAAAACTACTTTGCCGAGGTTGAGCAGGCCGCCTTTACCCCCGCGCATGTGGTACCCGGCATTGGCTTTAGCCCCGACCGCTTTTTACAGGGCCGTCTGTTTGCCTACGGCGACGCCCAGCGCTACCGCTTAGGGGTCAACCACAACCACATTCCGGTCAACCGCGCCAAGGTAGAGGTGAATGAATATCACCGCGACGGCGCAATGCGCATGGACGGCAACTACGGCGGTGCGCCCGCCTACACCCCCAACAGCTACGGCGTCTGGACCGCCCAGCCCGAGGTGATGGAGCCCCCGCTCGACCTTGAGGGCGCGATGTACCGCTATGACCCGAAGGATGACCCCACCGACGATTGCTTCCGCGCGGGCGGCGATCTGTGGCGCGTGATGACCGAGGATAAAAAGCAGATTCTCATCGAAAACACCGCCGGGGATATGGCCCCTGTCACCGAGAATATCAAATATCGCCACGCGGTGCACTGCCTACTGGCCGACCCCGAATACGGCAGGCGGATGACCGAGGCGCTGGGCCTCTCGATGGATAAGGTCGCAGAACTCGCCAAGCTGGATAACAACGGCCTGATTAAAGCCACGCTTCCAACAAATATGTAAAGGTGGCAAGCCTGCGGGCGCGTGTATGAAGCAACAGCTAAATATCCGATAGCGGTAGACTGTTCTGGATATCGTCCGTCCAGGCGCATCGCAGCCGCCTGAGCGCTGAACAGGTCTATCTTGCCGCCCGCGAGATAGATGCCAAAATTAGCGGGGGAACGGTATACCGCAATCTCAACCTGCTGGTCAAGAACGGTGAGATTCGGTATGTTAAGCTGCCGGAGGACGATCGCTTCGACTGGCGGCAGGAGCGGCACTATCCCCTGCTGTGCATCGGCTGCGGCAAGGGTTTGCGATGTGCCAATATCCTATCGCTCAGAGCTCGACTAAACATCGCAGGGCGAACCGACTATCAGGCCGAGCTGCACCGGAGGGTGCTTAAAGGCCTTTGCCCTGACTGCTGCGGCAAGGCGCGCGTTCCACCGGCGGAATAGCGTAAAGCAAAAGCAAGAAGCCGTCTGTATATTTTAGAATAACCATATCTGTACAATAGGGACATGCGTGGGATCAGTCGCGCGTGTCCCTGTGTATTTTTTACAGCTTTCGCAGAAGCTATCGGCCGGTGCGCACGACGGTGCTGTGGCAGCCGAAATAAGTTTTATCTTCTTGACAAAATAATACAGCTATGATATAACCTTCTCATATAACACTGTTATATGCACTGCAAAGGGGATAACGCTATGCCGGACGCATCCACCCAAAACCGTATCTTAGAGGCCGGCAAAATAGAGTTCCTGCAAAAGGGCTTTAAAAATGCGTCTCTGCGCAGCATTGCGCGCGAGGCCGGCGTGACCACCGGCGCAATCTACGGCTATTATGCCGACAAGGCCGCCCTGTTTGACGCGCTGGTTTCTGAACCGGCCAACCACCTGCGGGATTGGTATCTTGCGGTGCAGCGTGAATTTGACGCTTTCCCCGCTGAGTATAAGGAAAAGCAGATGCATCACTACACAAGCGATGCGTTGGAGGCCTTTATCCGCTATATATACCGTCATTTTGACGCTTTTAAGCTGGTAATTTGCTGCTCGGCCGGAACGGAATATGCGCACTACATCGACAGCCTGCTGGAAATTGAGGTGGCGCACACCCAACGGTTTATAAATGCCCTACGCGGTTTGGGATACAGCATCCCTGCCGTTGATGACGACATGAACCATATTCTTTCCGGCGCGTTTTATTACGCAATCTTTGAGACGGTAGCGCACGATATGCCCGAGGACCGGGCGTTGGCGTATATCCGTACTTTGAACAAATTTTACAGTGCCGGATGGGACGCCATTTTAGGACTGGCGCAGCCCTAAAATTTTCGCCACTAGTTAGTAATTGCTAACCACCGTGTTTTACAAGGAGGTCATTTAATGTGCCAAATTCTTGTGTTGAATCACAAAAAGCTGATTCGGTGCGGCATCGGTCGGCGACGGATGCCAACAGGCGGCCCCTGAACCGATTGTGCCGGGATGTGGGCGCAACCTCATTGGTTGAAGTGAGGAGAAACGCGTACGTTATGACTACCGCACTTAAACGGCAAAAGTTGTTTAGCGCTGACGCGCAGGAACGACCCCCACCCCAACCCCCTGCCCCCAGAGGGGGCTTAAGAATACGGTTGTGGTAATTGTATGCCCCACGTGAAGAAATTACCTTCCCACCATACGTCAGTGGGCGCGCATCCAAACTTGCTACGTGATTATGCGCGCCACCTGCATTGTTTGGCCTCTTGGGGCACGGCGGCGCTTCCATCGCACCGCCGTGCGGGCAACGTATAGCTGTGTTATCGGTTTTTGAGCAATTGCACCCAAGTGTCCCGTGGGTTATACACCTTTCTATCAAAATAATCCGCAACCAAAGAAAATTTGAAAAGTATTTTATAGTATAGTTAGTATTAGCTAACTATATAGCTTACTAGGAGGTATCATATTGGAAAAAGCAAAAACTAAAACCGGTATGGCAAGGCTGATGCAGCTTGCGGCGACCAAGAAACCTTTGATTATCGCCGCTGTCATTTTATCCGCCTTGGCGTCCATTGCCGGATTTATACCGTACATCGCTATTTATCTGGCTATTCGCGAGATTATTCTTGTCTGGCCCGATTTTGGCGGACAGAGCGGCGCAACCGTCATCGGATACGGCTGGCTGGCTTTTGGTGGTGTAGCGACAAATATCCTGTTATATTTTGGCGCGCTGTCCTGCTCCCATCTGGCGGCCTTCGGCACTCTGTACACGCTGAAGGTGAACTTCGCTTCTCATCTGGCCAAGGTCCCTTTGGGGCTGCACATGATGGTGGGCAGCGGCAAGCTGCGCAAAATTATGGACGAGAATATCGAGAAAATCGAAGAGTTTATCGCCCATCAGCTACCCGACCTCGCGGCTTCGTTTGTCGCGCCTGTCGTCATGGTCGGCATTTTGCTCTATGTCGATTGGCGCATGGGGCTTGCGGCGCTGCTGGGCGTGGCGATTGCCTTCGCGCTCCAAATAGGCATGTATGGCAATGAGGGCGCTAGAAAGATGATGAACCAGTATCAGGCCTCGATGGAAGAAATGAACAACGCCTCGGTGGAATATATCCGGGGTATTTCGGTGGTCAAGGCGTTTCGCCAGACCGTCTACTCCTTCCGCCGGCTGCGGGATACAATTCAATCCTATACATCTTTTGTGATTCCCTTTACACTCAGCTGGGAAACCCCCTATTCGGCCTGCATCACCCTTGTGAACAATATCTATTTATTTGTCGCCCCGGTGGGTATTCTCATCGGCAACAGAGCGACCGATACCGCTTGGATCAGCAGCTTTATCTTTTACCTGATTTTTGTGCCCTCCATCGCATCGGTGCTGATGAAGGTGATGTATGTCAATTCAAACAGTATGCGGATACTCGGCGGTGTTGAGGCGATGGACGCCATTCTGGCCCACCCCGAGCTGGCGCAGCCCGCTCAACCCAAAACCGTTTCCTATCACGACGTGGTATTTCAGAACGTCCGCTTTTCGTATGACGGCGCCGATGGCAGCGAGGCGCTGCGGGATATCTCTTTTACCGCCAAGCAGGGGGCTGTGACAGCGGTGGTGGGGCCCTCGGGCGGGGGGAAAAGCACCATCGCCCATCTGATTCCCCGCTTTTTTGACGTCACCGGCGGCGCTATCACCATAGGGGGCGTGGATGTGCGGGACATGCGCACCGCCCATCTCATGGATCAGGTCAGCTTTGTCTTTCAGGATGTATTTCTCTTTAAGCAAAGCGTCATGGACAATATCCGCATGGGCAGCCCCGAGGCGACCGACCAACAGGTCATCGCAGCGGCCAAAGCGGCTCAGTGCCACATGTTTATTGAGGCGCTGCCCAAGGGCTACCACACGGTTATCGGCACCCGGGGCGTACATCTTTCGGGCGGGGAGCGCCAGCGCATCGCCATTGCCCGCGCCATTGTTAAGGATGCGCCCATTGTGGTGCTTGACGAGGCCACCGCCTTTGCCGACCCGGAAAATGAGCATCTGATTCAAAAGGCGTTTGAGACGCTCATGAAAAACAAGACGGTCATCATCATTGCCCACCGGCTTTCTACCATACAGAGCGCCAACAATATCGTAGTGGTGGATGAGGGGAAAATCGTCGAGCAGGGAACGCATCAAGCCTTGCTCGCTATGGCGGGAAAATACAGTGCCATGTGGCACACCTATATGGAAACCGCAAGCTGGACCATGGCAAAAACGCAGGAGGTGACTAAGCATGCCTAAATTGCAATCCTTTTTTATGCTCACCGACAAAGGCTATAAAGACCTGAAAGGCGCTATTGCCGCCTGCACGCTGACCAACTTTTCGATGATGATTCCCTTTGGCGTCACCCTTCAGATGGTGGCGGAGCTGCTCTCGCCCCTTACCGGCGGCGAAATCTCTTGGAAGCGTCTGTGGCTGCTGGTGGGTGTGGGCATTCTCGGCGCCTTTATCGTCTTTCTTTGCAGCAAAAATGACTATAAAAAGACCTATGTGGTTTCTTATATCGAAGGAGAAAACACCCGCATCGCCATGGCGGAGCATATCCGCAAGCTACCGATGAGCCTATTCAACGCCAAGGATTTATCCGAGCTGACCACCAACCTGATCGGCGATGTGGCCACCAGCGAGCATGTGCTCAGCCATATTGTCCCCCAGATGATTTCCAACTTTATCTCCATTTCAGTCATTACGATTCTGCTCGCCTTTTTTGACTGGCGGATGGCGCTGGCAATGTTCCTCAGCGTGCCGATTTCGTTCGCCGTCATCGTGTTCAGCCGCAAAATCTATGGCAGGCTGCACAAAAAACATATGACTTCCAAACTGGCGGCGGCGGAGCAGGCGCAGGAATATATTGAGGGCATCAAGGTTATCCATGCCTGCAATCTGGATGGCGAGAAGTTTTCCGCATTAGAAAACGCCCTACGCACCATGACCAAAATGTCGATTCAAATGGAGTTTGGCACCGGCGTTTTTGTGACCGGCGCGCAAGCTATTTTGCAGTCGGGCATTGGCTTTACGGTACTTTTAGGCACGACGCTGCTGGCGCGGGAGCAGATTGCATTGATCCCCATGCTGATGTTTCTGCTGATGGTGGCGCGGATTTATGGGCCTTTCCTCACCGAGCTCACCCTGCTGCCCGAGATGTTCTATCACCAGATTGCGGTGAATCGGATGCGCACACTGATGGGCATCCAGCCCATGGAGGGAGACAGCCAGAAAGAAATCCCCACCCACGACATCGTGTTTGAGCAGGTGGACTTTCGCTACAACAAAGACGGCGAAGAGACGATTCACAATTTAAGCTGCATCATACCGGCAGGCGGTATCACGGCGCTCGTAGGCCCCAGCGGCAGCGGAAAAAGCACCGTTTCTCGCCTGATTGCCCGGTTTTGGGATGTTGACAAGGGCAAGGTGACGATCGGCGGTATCGACGTAAAAACCCTTGACCCCGAGTATTTGATGAGCCACATGTCCTTTGTGTTTCAGGACGTGGTGCTGTTTAACGACACGGTTTACAACAACATCCGTATCGGCAACAGGGATGCTTCCGCGGAGCAGGTGTTGGCTGCCGCCAAAGCGGCCTGCTGCGACGAATTCATTGCCCGGCTGCCGCAGGGTTATCAGACGGTGCTGGGAGAAAACGGCGCGACCCTTTCGGGCGGCGAGCGCCAGCGCCTCTCCATCGCCCGGGCGCTCTTAAAGGACGCGCCCATCGTGCTGCTCGACGAGGCAACCGCCTCTCTTGACCCAGAGAGCGAGGCGTCGGTTCAAAAGGCCATTGCGGTGCTGATCCAAGGGAAAACCGTGGTGGTCATCGCCCACCGCCTGCGCACCATTGCTCAAGCCGACCAGATTCTGGTGATGGACCGAGGCCGTCTGGTGGAGCGGGGTACCCATCGCGAGTTAATAGAAAAAAACGGTCTATACCACAGGCTCTACCATGTTCAGCAGGAAAGCCTAGGCTGGTCGGTAGGCGTGTAGTCTTATTTTTGGAAAATAGGCTTTGAGCATTGTCCCTTGCGCGATACCGTATGCCGTGTTCCACATTTGGGCGGGGCCGCTTCCCCTTGGATGGCGAATCAAATAAAGACCCCTATGATGGCAGCCTCTCTCACTCTTATAACTGATGGCACGGTACCGGATGCGTTCGGGCTTGACCGATTCGGCCTATCGGTACCGATGATAATAAAAGGCGCGCAGGCTTTAATATTAAAGCCTGCGCGCCTTTGGGTTAGTAAAAGCCGTTTTACGGTGCCGGGAAACGTACGGTAACGGTTGTGCCCACATTTTCTTTGCTTTGCAGCGCAATCTTCGCACCGTGCCGCGCGGCGGCATGCTTGACGATCGAAAGCCCCAGCCCGGTGCCGCCCGTCTCCTTCGAGTGGCTCTTATCCACGCGATAAAAACGCTCGAACACCCGGCTTTGGTGTGCTTCCGGAATGCCGCAGCCGGTGTCGGATACGGTGAGCAGCACGCTGCCGTCTATTTCCCGCGCAATAGTGACGGTGGCACTGCCGCCCTTGCGGTTGTATTTAATCGCGTTGTCGCACAGATTATAGACCATTTCGGCAATGAGCCTGCGCACGCCCGCAATCTCGGCAGGCTGTCCCGTGACGCTTAAGGTAACGCCCGCGTCATCGGCAGCCTGCTGCAACCGGTCGGCCGCCTCGCGCGCGACCGACAGCAGCTCGACCGGGCCGGTCGGCATCGCCTCCCCCTCGTCGAGGTGCGAGAGCGCAATAATATCCTCGACCAGTGCAATCAGGCGCTGCGCCTCGCGGTAGATACGCTCGGTAAACCGCGGAAAATCCGCCGGTTTGGCAAGGCCGCTTTTCATAAGCTCGGCATAGCCCAAAATTGACTGAAGCGGCGTTTTAAGCTCGTGCGAGACGTTGGCCGAAAACTCACGCCGAAGCTGCTCGGCGGCCAGCTGCTCGGTCACATCCAGCATCAGCATCAGGCTGCCGCCGGTCGCGACGGGGTTTGCGAGCAGACGGTAGCTGCGCCCCCCTTTCGCCAAAATAAACTCCGCATTCTTTTTCTGCGCAAGCTGCTCAAGGGCGGTGCGCATTTCCTCACCGCGCTCAAAATTCAGCAGATATTGGCCGATGCAGCGCTCATGCGGAATGCCCAGCAGCCGCGCCGCGCTCGGGTTGATCGACAGAATGCTGCCGTCGTTTGAAAGCAGCACCAGCCCCTCGCGCATGTTCTGAATAATTGCCGAGAATTCACTTTGCATCTTTTGCAGGTCGGCCATCTGGCTTTTAATCTGCGCGTTCTGGCTGTCGATACGCGACAGCAACGGATAAAGCTCTTCATAACTGTCGCAAGCCATCGGGTCGGACAGATTCAGCCGGTTGACCGGCTCGACAATGCCCCTTGTAATGCGGCGCGACAGCGGTACCGACAACAGCAACAGCGCACAGATGGCCGCCGCCAGTGTACCCAGCGTCGAGAACAGCGTGCCGTGCAGGTTGCGGGTGCTATAGGCCACGCGCAGCACGGTTCCGTCGGCCATGCGGCGCGCAAAGTAGTAACTGGTCATGCCGTTTAGCGTCGCCGAGTGCCGGGTGTCTTCTCCTAGGCCGTTTTGCAGCGCCAATCGCACCTCGGGGCGGTCGGCGTGGTTCTCCATCGTCTCAGATTGGCTGGCGCTGTCAAACAGCACCGCGCCGTCGGGTGCAATCCAGGTTACCCGCCCCGGCGTGATGGTTGCAAGGTGGATAAGCTCCTCTTCTGAAACAGCCCTGCCCGACACACCTGACATATAAGAAGCGATATATTCAGCCTCGGCCCGGATGCTCACCTTCATCTCGGCGAGATGCCGGTCATAAAGCAGCGCCGAAACCAAGCCCGCCGTCAGCACCGTAGCGAGAATGACCATGGCGCACAGAGCTGAGAAAATACGTTTTGTCATAATCCCTCCCCCAGCCGGTAGCCGACGCCGCGCACCGTCTCGATGATATTGGCGGCGCTACCCAGCTTCTGGCGCAGTGTACGCACGTGCACATCCACGGTGCGGGTTTCGCCGTCAAAGTCGTAACCCCATAGCGTCTCGATCAGCATATCCCGCGTGAACACGCGGCCGGGGCTGCCCATCAAAAGCCGCAGCAGCTCAAATTCCTTGAGTGTCAGCGCCACCTCCTGCCCGTCCACCGTGACAAGATGGCGGTCGAGCTGCATGCAAACCGCACCCGCCGTCAGGCTTTGGTTATCCCCCTCAGGCGCGCAGCGCCGCAGCACCGCCTTGACGCGCGAGAGCAGCTCCATCATACCAAACGGCTTGGCAATATAATCGTCCGCGCCCGAATCAAGCCCGAGCACCTTGTCGTATTCAGCCCCCTTGGCGGTGGCCAGAATAACCGGCACGCGCCGCAGCCGTGCCGAAGCGCGTATCCGGCGCAGAATGCTCACCCCGTCCTCGCCCGGCAGCATGACGTCGAGCAGAATCAGCGTGGGGGTCTCTTTTCGCAGCGCTTCGTCAAGCCGGTTGCCGTCAGAAAAACCCATAGCCTCAAACCCGCCCGAGCGCAGCGTATAGACCACAAGCTCGCGGATGCTGTCGTCGTCCTCAACGCAGTAAATCATTGGGGCGCCTCCTTATCCTTCGGATGCGCACCGGTGATCGAGAAAACGACCCATTCGGCAATGTTGGTGGCGTGGTCGCCAATGCGCTCAAGGTATTTGACGATCATCAGCAGATCAAGCGCCCACTCGCCCTGCGCGTGCTGCTGCGTGATCAGCGTGATCAAGGCGTTTTTAATGCGGATAAAATAATCGTCCACGACGTCATCGGCGGCGATGACCGCCTGCGCCAGCGCGATATCCTTCTGTACAAACGCCTCTATGCTGTCGGTCACCATCTTGATCGCGGCGCGCGCCATCGGCGAGACCGGCAGCGCGTCGTCCTCGTCCATAACGCTGATGCCACTGGTGCGCACAATCTCGGCAATATCCGATGCCTGATCGCCGATGCGTTCCATATCGGTGATCATTTTAAGCGCCGAGGAAATCTGGCGCAGGTCCTTTGCGACCGGCTGCTGATGCAGCAGCAGCTTGAGGCAAAGCGCCTCGATCTCGCGCTCCTTCTGGTCGATGCGGGTGTCGGTTTCGATCGCTTTAAGCGCCAGCGCCTGACCGTCCCGGCTTTCAAAAAGCGCCTTTGCCGCGCTGGCAATCGCATTTTCACACAGCGCGCCCATGTGGGTCAGCTCACGGTTTAATAGCTCCAGTTGGTCATCAAAGCGGCTTCTCATCATCCAAACCTCCCTGTGATGTAGTCCTCGGTGCGGTTATCCTTCGGTCTAGAAAATATGTTGTCGGTGGTGTCGAATTCCACAACCTCACCCAGCAGGAAGAAGGCCGTTTTATCGGATATTCTGACCGCCTGCTGCATGTTGTGGGTGACGATGACAATAGTATAGTTCTTTTTAAGCTCGGCGGCAAGCTCCTCTATTTTAAGTGTCGAAATCGGGTCGAGCGCCGAGGTCGGTTCATCCATCAGCAGCACCTCGGGGTTCACCGCGAGCGCGCGCGCGATGCACAAGCGCTGCTGCTGCCCGCCTGAGAGCCCCAGAGCGCTTTTTTTGAGGCGGTCTTTAAGTTCGTCCCAGATGGCGGCATCCCGCAGCGATTTCTCAACAATTTCATCAAGCTTATAGCGGTTTTTAACACCATGGGTTCTCGGCCCGAACGCGATGTTGTCGTAGACGCTCATTGGAAAGGGGTTCGGCTTTTGGAACACCATGCCCACCCGCTTCCTCAGAAGATTGACATCCATGCCATTGTAGATATCCTCACCGTCGAGCAGCACCTTGCCGTCGATGCGGCAGCCCTCGACAAGGTCGTTCATGCGGTTGAGCGTCTTTAAGAGCGTCGATTTTCCGCAGCCCGAGGGGCCGATAAACGCGGTGATCTCATTGGGGGCGATACCCAGCGAGACGCTTTTGAGCGCCTTAAAATCGCCGTAATAAAGGTCGAGTGCTTCTACCGTAAATTTATTTTCCATTTTACATCTACCCCTCTCGTGTCAGCCTGCGCGCGAGCGCGGACGACAGCGCATTGATTCCGGCCACGATGACCAGCAGCACCACCGCCGTCGCGTAGGTCTGGTCGATATACAGCCCCTCGCTTGCCAGCGCATACATATGCACCGAGAGGGTTCGGCCCGATTCCAACAGCGAGCCCGGGATTTTTGCGACCGTTCCGGCGGTGTAGATCAGCGCCGCCGTCTCGCCGACGATGCGCCCAACCGCGAGGATAACACCGGCCAAGATGCCCGGCTGCGCGGCAGGCAGCACAATTTTAAACACGGTGCGCAGTCTGCCCGCGCCCAAGCCGAAGCTGCCCTCGCGAAAAGCGTCTGGTACCGATTTGAGCGCCTCTTCGGTCGTGCGCATAATCAGTGGCAGAATCATGATCGCCAGCGTCAAAACGCCCGCGAGCATCGAATAGCCCCAGCCCAGCGCCGACACAAAAAACAAAAAGCCGAACAGACCGTAGACGATAGAGGGAATGCCCGACAGCGTCTCGGCGGTCATGCGCACGATTTTGACAAGCTTATTGCCCCGGCGCGCATATTCCACGGTATACACGGCCGAGAAAACCCCCAGCGGCACCGCCACGAGCAGCGATAGCGCCGTGACGCTAATTGTGTTGACCAGCGCGGGGAGCAACGAGACATTCTCACTGTTGTAATGGCGCGAAAAAAGCGACGGTGTCAGATTGGGAACACCCTTCATCAGCACATAGCCCACAATAGAGCCAAACACCAGCACCGTGACGGCGGCGGAAAGCCAGACCAGCGCGCGCAGCACGAGAGAAAGTGGGTCGGTCGTTTTGGCCGTTTTCGGCAGCTTCATGATTTCTCCCTCCTGGTGACCAGCGTGAACAGCAGGTTGATAATCAGAATAAACACGAACAGCACGACGCCGGTTGCGACGAGGGCCTCGCGGTGCAGATCGGCGGCGTAGCCGATCTCAAGCGCGATGTTCGAGGTCAATGTGCGCACCCCCTTGAGCAGTCCCGCAGGCATTCTGGCCTGATTGCCCGCGATCATCATAACGGCCATCGTCTCGCCGATGGCGCGCCCCACGCCGAGAATCGCCGCCGCGAGTAAGCCGGAGCGGGCCGCGGGCATCAGGGCAAAAAATACGCTGCGCTCGTGCGTCGCACCAAGTGCGAGCGCGCCTTCGTAATAGCTTTCGGGCACGGCCCTGATCGCCGCCTCTGAGACGTTGATAACGGTCGGAAGAATCATCATGCCCAACAGCAGCATCGCCGTGAGCATCGTATCGCCCGTCGTGCCGGAATCTGAAAAGACGCGGCGCACAAGCGGCACCAGCACCACCAGACCGAAAAAGCCGTAGATAACCGACGGAATACCCGCCAGTAGCTCAATGGCGGGCTTTAGGAACCGATAAAGCCACTTGGGAGAAAACCGCGCCAGAAATACCGCCGTTAAAATTCCGGTCGGCACCCCGAGCGCCATTGCGCCGATCGTCACCCAAAGACTGCCCGCAATCATTGGCAGAATGCCGAAAATATCGTTGCTGGGCCGCCACTTACGCCCTAATACAAAATCGAAAAAGCCGATTTTCATCATCGCGGGCACGCCGTTTGAAAACAGGAACACACAGATGAGCGCCACGGCGGCAATGGAGGTACAGGCGGCCAGCAGGAACACCAGCTTCATAACCTGCTCTTTAAGCTTCACAAAATCCTTCCTTTCTCCTCAAAGGGGTCGACATCCGGATACGCCGCAAGACGCGGGTATAATCCGCGTCTTGAATGGCTGTATACGATGAAGTGTTAGGCCACTTCGTTCCACTTGGTCGCTTCGCCGGTGTAGATGGCAAGTACCTGATCAGCGCTCAGTCCGTTGACGGTGTTTTCGTTATTGACGATGACCGCAATGCCGTCGATGGCGATGACGGTGGGGGTGACACCCTTTTCAAGCTCGCTGTCCTTAATTTCACGCGAGGCCATGCCGATGTCGCAGATGCCGTCGATGGCGGAGGTGACGCCGGTAGTCGAGTCGCTCTGCTGCACCTCGATGGTCGCGTTGGGGTTGATGGCGGCATAGGCCTCCTTGAGCTTTTCCATAACCGGCGTCACCGAGGAGGAACCCGCGACGACAATCTTGCCGGTAGGCTTTTTGCTGGTATAATTGTCGGTGACCTCTACGTTGATATAGCCGTTCTTTTCAACAACAGCCTGACCGTCCACGCTCAGGATAAAGTCCATAAAGTCCTGCGCGACCTCGCTGACGGTGCCCTTGGTCACGATATTGAAGGGGCGGGCGACCTTGTAAGCGCCGGATTTGATGTTGTCGGCAGTCGCATCGACGCCGTCAATCTTCAGCGCCTTGACGGTGTTGTTAAGCGAGCCGAGCGAGATATAGCCGATAGCATAGGGATTGCCCGCCACGCTGGTCATCATGACCGAGGTGCTGTTGGTGATCGAGGCTTCTTCGGTGGTGTTATCAATCTTTTTACCCTCGGCGTTCTTCTGCTCGATGCCAATCAGCTCGATGAACGCGCCGCGCGTGCCCGACCCCTCCTCGCGGGAGATGACGGCGATGCTCTTAGCGGTGTCGAAGCTGGACGCGGCAGAGGATGGCGCTACTGAAGAGGGCGCGGCGGAAGGCGCGGGTGTTGCGGTCGAACTAGAGGACTGAGCACCGCAGCCCACCAATGCGGTTAGCGCCATAGCCGAAATTAAAGCGGCAGAAATCATTTTTTTCATTTTTTAATAAACTCCTTTATTCATTTGTTCTTTATTCTTTGGATTGTCTTTAGTTTAAAAAATAAACGTAAAGTCTAAAAGCGGCTTTATGTTAAATTGAGGTAAAATGCTCTAACACCAAATATCCTTTACTAAATGGCGGCAAAAGCTGTGATGCCACCTGCAGCAATCCCGGCCAGCCAAGTTACGCAGCTTTGGCAAGGGCCAGGAACGCCTTCAACCAAGGTATACAAAACATTCTGAGTGTAAGCCCCACTGACAATATAGGTAAGGGCATATCCGCCTTAGCCGGCTGAGATTAAAATCGAACCGGCTTTGAGGCTGTGTCCGCTTATATCTTGTCATTTTATTCCGTTTAATGGGGTATATATGGTTGACCGCTTTGTGGCAAGCCCCTATAATAGACTTATTAAAATTATAAATGGCCGCGCCACAAGCGCATGGCCAATAATAAAATAGCAAGCTATTTTATTAAAAATCTCCCATTTTTAATTTGCGCATCGCCAATGGGCGGCGCTTTTATATTTATTAAAATTTAACGGGGTGTCTTCATGCAGCTTGATGTCTCAGTCATTCTCATTGAGGCGGCGAAATTCTGCACGCTTCTTTTTATCGGCTTTGCCGCCGTCAAATCGCGAATTTTTAGCCACGAGAGCCTCGGAACGCTGTCGGCCTTCGCACTGAAAATTTCTCTACCGGCCCTGATTGTCACAGCGCTGCCCGCCGCGACCACGCGCATCATGCTGCTTCAGGCGCTGCCGCTGCTCGCGGTGCTGCCGGTGTGGTACGCCATTTTGGCCCTCGGCGGCGTGTTGACCGCCAAGCTGTGTAAGATGCCGCCGAACACCGCCCGCGTACATATTGTGCAATACCTGATGGGCAACATCGGCGTGATGGGCATGATCTTGGTTCTCGCGACGCTCGGCGACAGCGCGGCCATCTATATGGCCTCGATCTATTTTGTCGATCAGTGTGTGATGTGGACCTTTTGTGAGAACCTTTCTTACCCCGTTGAGAACCAGCGGACGCTGAGCCTTGCCTCACTGAAAAAAGTGCTGACTATTCCGACGATGATCGCATTTTTTATCGCGCTCGCAATGGTTCTGCTCGACTGGCACCCCGACAATTTTTTCATAGATGTGCTGACCGAGCTGGGCCGCACCTCCAAGTCGATTGCGATGATCTTTATCGGTGGAACGCTGGCTACGCTCGATTTCAAGCATCTGCGCCATCTCAACGGTATTTTGTGCATTGTCGTCTTTAAAATGCTACTGCTGCCGCTGTTCGTTTTTTGGGCGACCGGGCTGCTTGGAGACTTTTTAAATTCGACGGCACGCTTAGTGCTGACCCTCTCCTCGGCGCTGCCCTGTCTGTTCGCTATGTCGATTCTCGCGCGCAACAACGGCACCGACTACGAATACGCGACCATGTCGGTCTTTGTCACGACAATGGCAAGTATGGTCACGATTCCGTTTATATCCTGGCTGATCAATCTGATGATGTAGCCGCACAGCCTAAAAAGCGCGCGCTGCTGCGGATAACGATTTAAACGGGAGGATTCAAGATGAATTACAGCGTCGTCTTTCATGTGGATGAAATAGCAAAATGGGAATTGACTCTAAAAAATGTAGCCAATCTACTCGATCAGGCCGATGATAAGGCCTTTTGCGTCGAGGTGTTGGCCAACGGCGAGGCGGTTCAGGGATATGTGCTGCCGAAAAATGCCTTTGCCGCAGCCATGCAGCAATTAAATGGGCGAGGCGTGTTGTTTGCCGCATGCAACAATAGTCTAAACGCGCTTAAAATTGATCGCTCAAACCTGATATCCTTTGTCAAGGTGGTGCCCGCCGGTGTCCTTGAGCTGGTGGAGCGGCAGGCTGAGGGCTATGCTTATATCAAGCCCTGAGCTTATAAATTAAACACGCATTGAATGCGTGGTATGCACAAGTTCTAAAGAGACATGATACCGGCCCGTCTCTTAAAAGGCCCTGGAAATTCCTCCACGCGCGCATCACATACACCGCGACTGCTAAAGCAATTAAATTCGTAAGCTTTGGTTTACGCAATGAGCCAATCTATTGTTATTTGCGTTGCTTAATGCTTGAAGCTAAACCAAGCAGGATACCCCCGCCGGCAAAGTCGGTGACTTCCAATTCAATGTAAAAAGCCCGATGCGGTGCACGCATCGGGCTTTGTTTTTTAAAAATAGGATGTCCTATTTGTGTGTGGCAGCTGAATTTTGATAGCGCCTGATATAAGCAAAAACCGCAGGAACAAGCTATTCCTGCGGTTTTGTATAGATAAATAATTATCTTTTGCTGAACTGCGGGGCGCGGCGGGCGGCTTTGAGGCCGTACTTTTTACGCTCCTTCATTCTCGGGTCGCGGGTGAGAAGGCCGGCCTTCTTCAGGACGGGGCGCATCTCATCAGAAACCTGCAGCAGCGCACGGGAAAGCCCGTGGCGGATCGCACCGGCCTGACCGGAAACGCCGCCGCCTGCGACGGTGCAGATGATGTCATATTTGCCGAGCGTGTCGGTCAGCGCCATCGGCTGGCGAACAATCAGCTTAAGGGTGTCAAGGCCGAAATAATCATCGATATCTCTGCCGTTGATGGTGATGCTGCCGCTGCCGGGATAAACTCTGACACGGGCAACGGAACTCTTTCTGCGGCCTGTGCCGTAGAGATAAGGCTTGCTATCATACATAACTTTCCGTCTCCTCTCTTATTCGT
Source organism: Bacillota bacterium (assembly GCA_023391005.1). Taxonomy (GTDB): domain Bacteria; phylum Bacillota; class Clostridia; order Oscillospirales; family Ruminococcaceae; genus Yanshouia. Next base: position 31,329 of record JAEWBS010000093.1, read on the forward strand.
TCCAGGCCTTCGGCTGCTGGGCTTCCTGGTTGTGGTTGGCGTCGCGGTAGATGCGCACGCGGGTGAGCGCTTTTCTGCCGAGCGTATTGTCCGGCAGCATGCCCTTGACAGCCACCATCATGGCCTTCTCGGGGTTGTTCTTCATCAGCGTGGCGTAGTTGACCTCTTTAAGGCCGCTGACCCAGCCGCTGTGGTGACGATAAAACTTGTTCTGCAGCTTGTTGCCGGTCAGAACCGCCTGAGCGGCGTTGATGATGACGACATGATCGCCGCAATCAACGTTGGGCGTAAAGATCGGCTTATGCTTGCCGCGCAGAATGCTGGCAACGGTGGCAGCGGTACGGCCCAGGGGCTTGCCTGCGGCGTCAATGACATACCACTCGCGCTTGATGCCATCTGCCTTCGGAAGAAAGGTTGACATAAGGTGTTGACCTCCTTAAAATTTGCTTATCTTTTTACAGTGCTTTACTAGTATAGCCATGCGAGATTAAGCTGTCAAGCCATTATTTTAATTTATCAGCCCACTCTTGCATGTTTTCTCTCGTTATCTCTCGGTTTCTCTTCCATTTTCGTTTTTCATTTTATTTTTTCAAAAAATCAAAAAACCGCATCGCGATCGCATGCAATGCGGTTTTTGATCAATATTTAACCCTCTTGGCGCGCCTATACGCTTTCGCAAACAGCCAGAATATAACCGGGGATATCCTCATACAGGCGATAGATAAATCCCTCGGGTCCTGCCGCTGCTGTGGCGCCGCACAGCGTAAAGGCGGCGTTAAACATATCGGCGGCGCTTTTGTCGGCGGCCTTGAGCCAGCTTTCTTTGAGCGCCCAAAGGCGAATCACATCGCGCTCAAAGTCGCGGCTGCCACTTAAATAGCGCTGTTCTGAAGCGGTGCAAAAGCGCGCAATCGCCCGTTGAGAGACCGGCACAATTTTTTGTATATCCACGCCGACTGCCTTTTGATCAATAGCGCAGGCCGCGTATTCCCCGCTGTGCGACAGGCTGAAATGCAGCGTGCCGCCAGCCAGATAGGGCTTGCCCTTTTCGGTGTATTGTAGTTCGGCGTTTGGCACGCCGCACCGGCTCAGACCATATTTGAGCAGAAGCCCCGCCGTCAGCGACGCCGCTCTGACCCGCTCGTCGCGGATGGCGCGCGCCTTTTTTTGCCGCTCAGGCAAGCTTAATACCATGGCTTGCGCCAGCAGGGCGTCGTCGTATTCGATATGGCAGCACAAAAGCATTGCGTTTCTCCTTTTATCCTAAATGGACCGCGTGCATAGAATGATATAGTACCGGTGTCAAAATGTATGGGAGGTGATCGGATGGCCCAAGACCAAAATTGCTGCGCCACAAATATGACGATGGCCGCTATTATCATCGGTCTTTCGATCACCGAGAGCATGTCCCCCAACGATCAGAACATTGTGGCCAACCTGCTGTTTGCGGCCGCGCAGGCCATTTCGACCCGCGCGTCGCTGGTTGGCGGTCAGGGCGGGGCGGAGACGCCCTCTATTTTAAACGTACAAAATACACAATAGCATAATCCGATTGACATATTAGGCAGCAAATGGTAATATAGTCAAATCAGAAGCGTCCGCTTCGGGCCAATTTTGGCAGCGTGTAGAATCGCGGGACAGTAACCTTACATATAATAAGGTTGCTGTTTTTTTATACAGGCCGTTTTTAGGTGGGGAGTGTTTTTTATGATGGACGATCTGCAAAAGCAAAAATTATGCCTGCACGTCTCATGGGTGACCATTATCGGCAATATTCTGCTGACCGTCGCCAAGCTGGCGGCGGGTATTATCGCGCATTCCTCGGCGATGATATCCGACGCGGTGCATTCCGCTTCGGATATTGTCAGCACCGTCGTGGTCATCTGGGGGGTACGCCTGTCCGCACAGCAGGAGGACGCCGAGCACCCCTACGGGCACGAACGCATGGAATCGGCCGCCGCCGTGGCGCTGGCGGGTATTTTGATGGCCACCGGCCTTTACATCGGCTTCGGCGGTGTCAAAACGATTTTAGCCGGTCTCTCGGGCAGCTTTGTCGTACCGGGGCGTCTGGCGCTGGCGGCGGCGGTGATCTCAATCGCCGTCAAGGAGCTGATGTATCGTTACACCCGCGACGCGGCTAAAAAAGCCGATTCGGCCTCGTTGATGGCCGACGCATGGCACCACCGTTCCGACGCGCTGTCCTCGGTCGGCTCGCTGATCGGCATCGGCGGGGCACTATTGGGCTTCCCGATTATGGATCCGATCGCCTGCGTCGTCATCTCGCTGGTCATTGTCAAGGTCGCGTATGATATCGCCCGGCAGGCCTTTGATCAGCTCTTGGATCGCGCCTGCGAGCCCGCGCTGCAAACACAGATGCGCGGCGTGGTGCTGGCCCAGCAGGGCGTTATTGAGGTCGACAGCCTGACCACCCGTAAATTCGGCGCAAAAATTTATGTCGACGTCTGCATTGCGGCGGACGGCGCTTTAAGCGTTAAAGAAGGGCATGACATCGCGCAGGCGGTGCACGAGCAGATTGAGCTGCATTT
>JAEWBS010000099.1 GCA_023391005.1 Bacillota bacterium
GTTTTGGCGCCTGCGGGCGAGCAATCCGGCGCACTTTGGGCGCCTCGACGCGAAAGTGGGGGGCTCGCCGCCCCCCTTTCACACTATTCCCCCGGTGCTTAGCTTTACGAAATCCACTTCTTTGACAGTCTACGGCCCCCGATCTATATAATCTGGCAAATACCAAAAAACAGCCTCGCGCTATGCACCCTCCTCAGGCAGGCCCATCTTGCGGTAAAGGGTGGTCAGGCTAATACCCAGCCGTTGCGCGACCTCTTTTTTGGCGCGCAGCGAATCGCCCGCCTGCAACAGCTCGCGCTCAATCACGGTCTGCTCAAACGCTCTTAGCTGCTCGGCGAGCGTCAGCGTATTCTGCTTGGGGAGCGAAAGCTTTTCATAAATGCATTCGACCGTGACCTGCCGCCCGCGTTCAAACAACGCCGCGTATTCCACAATGTTGCGAAGCTCGCGAATATTGCCGGGGAACGCATACCGCTGCAAAAGCTGCGCGCAGGAATCGGTAAAACCCGCAATATCCTTCTGATAAACGCTGCAGTAGCGCTTTAAAAACACGTTGGCCAACAGCATAATATCCCCACCGCGTTCGCGCAGCGGCGGAATGTGGATGGGCACCACATTGAGGCGATAAAATAAATCTTGGCGGAAGCGCTTCTCCTCGAGCAGCTCGTGCAGGTCGGACTGTGCGGCCGAAACCACCCTCGGGTTGACACGCAGCGGGCGCGCCCCGCCCACCCGCATAATTTCCTTTTCCTCAATGGTGCGCAGTAGCTTCATCTGTACCGACAGCGGAATATCCCCCACCTCGTCGAGAAACAGCGTGCCGTTTTTGCAGATTTCAAGCAACCCGAGCTTACCCGAGGCGGTCGCGCCGGTGAACGCCCCCTTCTCATAGCCGAACAGCTCGCTTTCGACCAGCGTGTCGGGTATCGCGCTGCAATTGACCGGCATGAACACATCGCCCTTGCGGCGGCTCGCAAAGTGGATGGCGCGGGCGAACACCTCTTTGCCCACGCCGGTTTCACCATACAAAAACACCGACGCGTCGGTGCCCGCAACCTCCTGCGCGCGGCTGCGCGCCCGGTCCAACGCCTTGCTCTCTCCAATGATCGCCGAAAAGGTGACGATGTCGCTTTTGCGCTCGGCCTTTAGCACCGAGGCCTGCATCCTGCCAAAGTCGGAAAATACCAGCACGACGCCGGTTTGTCGCTTGCGCATAAAGATTGGGTTGGCGCTGATGATATAGTCATCCTCGCCCAGCCGCACCGGGCCAAACTCACCTTCAAACCCTTTGCCGCGCATCCACTCGGCGTTCTTTTTGCCGACGAGCGCTTCAAGATCGGGAATAGCGTGATCCGAGAGCGCCAGCTTATTCATCAGGTAACGGTTGACCGTCACCGGGTTGCCGCTTTCAGACAGGATGACAATACCGCGGTCGATCGCATTGATCAGCGTGTCGAGCTCGGAGGACTGATGCTCGGCCAGCATGCCGTAGCGACGCTCGTTGAGCATTGACGAAATGATCAGCGAAAGCTGATGCTCAAACTGAATATAATGCTTAAAATTGCGCACAAAATTGTCGCGCGCCTGCTCTGAGAAGGCGCACATGCCCAGCACGCCGATTGTTTGGCCGCCGAGCTTGATCGGTATGCACAGCTCGGCCAGCTCACCGCAGCGCCCGAATTTGCTACATTTGACGCAGACCGAATTCGACTCCGGGTCGCTGATAAAATACTGCTCGCCGGTGGCCAGACAGTGCGAGAAGGCCGAGTTTTCGGGCACCGGGCTGTCCCGCTCCAGCGAGAGCGGACCGGTGCCGGCCATACGGCAAAGGTTGTGGTCCACAATCGTGATATCAACATTGGCCACCGCGCACATGGCGTCTACAATATGCTGAAGCTCAGGCTGAATGCTTTTTAAAACGCTCATGGTAATCCTCCCCCGCACTATTTGGGGCGGCGGTTTTCGGCCCCGTAAAAATTGTTAACCGCTTTAAGTTTATCAGTCAGGTCCGGCTTTGTCGAGACGTTTGTTTTCATTCGTGATAAATACTTTATTGTTTTTGATAATATTTGTCCATTCTCTTTGCGAATTATGAAAAAATGATGTACAATATAAAAGTCCTTTTGCTGATGTATAAATTTTCTATGGCTGAATATTTTATTAAGAAAGCGGTGTTAGGCATCGCCCACTGGTTATCTTTCAACCGCCCCATCTTGATTGGCATGGTTTTTGCAGTATCTATTTTATAAATCTGCCATAAACGACAAATGGGGAGGGGCCATCATGCAGGACTACAGCCTTGTTATACAAATTCTTAAAAATCAGGTCACACCGGCGCTGGGCTGCACCGAGCCGGGCGCGGTTGCGCTGGCCGTCGCAAGAGCCAAGGAGCTTTTGGGCGAGCCACCGGAACAGGTATCGATACAGGTCGATAAAAACGTCCTCAAGAACGGTATGGACGTCGGCATTCCCGGCACCAGCGAGCACGGCATCGTCTTTGCCGCCGCGCTGGCGCTCGTGATCGGAAAATCCGAGTACGGGCTCGAGGTGCTGCGCGACCTGCGCGACGCCGACATTCCCGCCGCCTCGGCGTTGGCCGCTAAAAAGGTCATCACATTATCGCTCGACGAAGCGGTGCAGGGGCTTTCGATCAAGGTTGAGATGCGCGGCGCGGCCTCGCAGGCCAAGGTGTTCATCCAAAAGCTGCACACCAATATTGTCTATGAAGAAAAGGACGGCCACGAGCTGCTCGACACGCGCGGCAACACGCCGCACACCTTGGAGCCAAAAGCCGCCCCCGCCACCGACCTGCGCAGCCGTATTCAGGAATTCTCAATCGCCCAGCTTATCGCGTTCTGCGATAGTATTCCGGCGCAGGAGCTCGCCTTTCTCGAAGAGGGCATTATCATGAACCGTCGCATTGCCGAGGCGGGTATCGCGCAGGATTTCGGCATCGGCATGGGGCGCTATTTCGCAGGCAACGCCTGCACGCCTGCCGAACGCGCCAAGGCGCTGACCGCCGCCGCCTCTGAGGCGCGCATGGCGGGTTGCCCGCTGCCGGTTATGAGTAGTGCGGGCAGCGGCAACCACGGGTTGGTCGCGATTCTGCCCATCGCCATCATCGGCGAGAGCCTCGGCTGCCCTAAAGAGCGCCTGCTGCGCGCCGTGGCGCTGAGCCATCTGGTGACCATCTATGTCAAGTCCTACCTCGGCGCGCTCTCGCCCGTCTGCGGCTGCGGCGTGGCGGCAGGCGTGGGGTGTGCGGCCGGTCTCGTCTATCTGCGCGACGGGGGCACGCAACAGATTTGCGCCGCCATCAACAACATGGTCGCGGGCATCTCGGGTATGATCTGTGACGGGGCAAAGCTCGGCTGCTCGTATAAGCTTTCAATTGCCGCCGATGCGGCGGTGGACGCGGCGGGCATGGCGTTGCAGGGCATTTCAATTCCCGCCAATAACGGCATTCTGGGGCCTACGCCTGAGGACACCATCAAAAACCTCGCGCAGGTGTCAAATGTGGGCATGAACAATGCCGATAATATTATTCTCGATGTCATGTTAAACAAATGCGTCTGATGCATGAGATGCATGCCCGCCATTCTTATTAGGGACGTAATGCCGCCCAAAAACGGCATTCGCGATAGCAAATGAGATTTAAGAGGAGGAACGCACATGAACAACCTATTAGCATTTTTGATTCTGGCCACCATCTATTACATAGGCGAGTTTGTCGGAACCAAAACCAAAGCCTGGATACCGTCGGTATTCGTCATCGCTTGTCTATTCCTGTTCGGCTTCTGGACCTTCTTCCCGAAGGATATTGTGGCTCTGGCAGGAATGGGGCCGCCTCTGGGCGGCGTGCTCGTCATCATGCTGTGCATCACCCATATGGGCACCATCATCAGCATCAAGCAGCTGCTTGAACAGTGGAAGATTATCTGCATCACGCTCGCGGGCTTGGCCGGCATGGTCGGGCTCTGCTGGTTTGTGGCAATGCCGATTACCGGCCGCGAGTTCATTATCGCGGGTCTTCCTCCCCTCACCGGCGGCATTGTTGCCGCGACGATGATGCAGACTGCCGCCGCTGAAAAGGGTCTGATGACCGCCTCGGTGCTGGCCATCGCCATGTACTGCGTACAGGGCTTTGTCGGCTATCCAATGACCGCAGTGCTGCTCAAGCGCGAGGGCCGCAAGCTGCTATCCTCTTACCGCAAGGGCGAGGTTCGGCTCACCGCCACCGCCGGCGGCGTTGACGAAGACGCGGGCAACATGAAGGTTGTCGAAGCCCCTAAGAAGCGCTTGATCCCCCCGATGCCCGATAAATATTCCTCCACGGCCTTCATCCTGTTAAAGCTGCTGGCGGTCGCATATCTCTCAAACCGCCTTGCGGCGCTGACCGGCGGCAAGGTCAATCAGGCCGTTATCACGCTGATTCTCGGCATCGTCTTTACCGAGCTCGGATTCCTCGACAAAAACTCGCTGCAAAAGGCCGGTTCCTACGGCTTTTTGATGTTCGTGCTGATGATCTATGTGTTTGACGGCTTAAAGAATGCCACGCCTGAGATGCTGGCCTCCTGCATCGGCCCGATGGCCATCATCATCGTCATCGGCGTCGCCGGCATGGGCGTGCTGTCCATCATCGTCGGCAAGTTCCTCGGCGTCAGCTGGGAGATGGCGTTTGCCACCTCGCTCACCGCGCTGTACGGCTTCCCCCCCAACTACATCCTCACCGAGGAGTCGGTCAAGGCACTGGCCGAGAACGAGGGTGAGCACAAATATCTGATGGATCTGCTGCTGCCACAGATGATCGTCGGCGGCTTTATCACCGTCACCATCACCTCGGTTATCATCGCCGGCGTTTTTGTCAATCTGTTCTAAATTGTGCCTGAACCTCTTATTGGGATGCTTGAGTAAACCTTCAAGCTCAACCACAGCAGGCAAGATGGCGCATCAATCTGAGTGATCACGCAAACTGCTTTAAAGGGGCGCGGCGACGCTGCCATATTGGCGCGCTTCGCCGTGCCCTACGCTTTAAAATAATAATGCAGAAAGGAAATACGCAGATGGATATTAAGCAACTGGCTGAAAAATACGACAGCTATATTATCGAGCAGCGCCGTTATTTTCACGCGCACCCCGAGCTTTCTTTCGAGGAGGTCCAAACGACCAAGGCCATCGGCGAGCGGCTGGCTGAGATGGGCATCGCGGTGACGACCTTCCCCGACTATAACGGTCTTATCGGCCACATCAAGGGCGGCAAGCCGGGCAAAACAGTCATGCTGCGCGCCGACATCGACGCGCTGCCGAGCGTGGAGACAACCGGCCTGCCCTTCTGCTCTCAGAACGAGGGCAAGATGCACGCCTGCGGCCATGACGCCCACATCTCGATGCTGCTGGGCGCCGCGAAGATTCTTAACGACGTTAAGGAATCACTTTGTGGCGATGTTGAGCTTTTGTTTCAGGCGGCCGAGGAATCCTGCTATGGTGCGAAATATTATGTCGAGCGCGGTGTGCTTGACAATGTGGACGCCATCTTTGGCATGCACATTTGGGGCACGCTTGACGCGCCGCTCATGAGCTTGGAGTCGGGCGGGCGCATGGCCTCCTGCGATAACTTTAAGATCACCGTCGAGGGCACGAGCTCGCACGGCTCGGCCCCACATCTGGGCAACGACGCCGTTGTGGCCGCCGCCTCAATCATCATGAATCTGCAAACCTTTGTCAGCCGCGTCAACGATCCGCTCAACACGCTGGTCGTGTCCATCGGCACCGTCAAGGGCGGGCAGCGCTTTAATATCATCAGCAACCACGTCGAGATGGAGGGCACCATACGCACCTATTCGAGGGAATTCCGCGCCACCATCAAGGAGAAGCTTGAGAAGATCATCTGCTGCACCGCAGAGGCGCTCGGCTGCAAGGCGACGCTCGACTACTGGGCCTACCCCGGTCCGATCATCAACGACCATGACGACCTCAACCGCATCGCGCAGAGCGCCGCCGTCAAGCTTTACGGTGAGGAGATTCTGACCACGATGCCCAAGCTGACCGGATCGGAGGATTTTGCCTACTTTATGGAAAAGGTGCCCGGTTTCTACGGCTTTATCGGCGCTTTAAATCGCGAGAAGGGCATTGTCTATTCGAACCACAACGACAAATTTACGGTGGATGAGGACGCTCTGCACCGCGGCGCGGCGCTTTATGCCCAATTCGCGGTCGATTTTCTAGCCGAAAAAGCAAATGAAAAGTGAGGTTTCCACCCATGGCTAACATCAAGGAATTATCCGAAAAGCACAACGGCTATATCCTCGAGCAGCGCCGTTATTTTCACCGGCACCCCGAGCTGTCGTTTCAGGAGGTCAACACCACCGCCGATATCATCGCGCGTTTAAAGGAGATTGACGGCATTGAGGTCGAAACCCATGAGGGTCTGACCGGCTGCGTCGGCATTCTCAAGGGCGCCAAGCCCGGTAAAACCGTCGTGCTGCGCGCCGATATCGACGCGCTCCCGGTCAACGAGCAAACCGGCCTTGACTTTGCCTCCCAGACGCCGGGTAAGATGCACGCCTGCGGCCACGACTGCCATATCGCGATGCAGCTGGGGGCGGCGAAGATGCTTTCGGAGATCAAAGACGAGCTGGCCGGAACGGTCAAATTTTTCTTTCAGCCCGCTGAGGAGGTCGCGCTCGGCGCGCTGCGGTATATCGAAAAAGGCCTGATGAAGGATGTTGACGCCGTATACGGCATGCACATCTGGTCGCAGGTCGAGTCGCCGCGCTTTAACATTGAAAGCGGCCCGCGCATGGCCTCCTGCGATTCCTTCACGCTGACCGTCAAGGGCAAGGCGGCCCATGGCTCGGCCCCGCATCTAGGGCATGACGCGATTGTAGCCGCGGCGGCGACCATCATGAATTTGCAATCGATTTGCAGCCGCGCCAACGACCCGCTCAACCCGTTGGTCGTGTCGGTAGGCACCTTTGACGGCGGGCAGCGCTTTAATATCGTTGCCGACAAGGTCAGCATGGACGGCACGGTGCGCACCTTTGACCGCGCGTTTCGCAGTACCGTTGAGGAACGCATCCGCAGCATCGCCGAGCAGACAGCGGCCTGCTACGGCTGCACGGCCGAGCTTAAATACAACTATATGTGCAACGCCGTTATCAACGACAGCGCCGAGCTGGTGCGCATTGCGCAAAATGCCGCCACCAAGCTTTTTGGCGACGACATCCTCGTCGGTTTTGAAAAGCTGACCGGCTCGGAAGATTTTTCGTTCCTGATGGATGAGGCACCCGGCATCTACGGCTTTTTGGGCGCGCGCAGCGACAAGGTACCCGGCTCGGAGCTCTCAAACCACCACGAGTGCTTTACGGTGGACGAGGACGCGCTGCACCATGGCGCGGCCATTGCGGCACAGTTTGCATACGACGTTTTGAATCAATAACCGCTTTACACCGATAAGCGCGCGGGCCTTGGCGACAGATGCGCCAAGGCCCGCGTTAATTATATTCCCAAACCTCATCAGTCCGTATGTTTAGCGCGCGCCTCTGCTGTGCGGCAGTTACCGGGGCTCGCTAAAGCTTTTGCGTATTGAGCTTTTGAGGCTCGCAACCGTTTCCGAAATGACGCGCAGCTCTTTGGCCGTACAATCGGCGGTTATTTGAAACAGCTCATTTTGAAAAATATCTTTAGACTGATCAATATTACCACACAAAAGCTCGTCCGGCGAAATATCAAGCGCATTGACGATGGCGATAAAGGTTTTAAGACTCGGTATTGTATTCCCTGTTTCAATATGGCTGACATGCGTGGTCCCGGTCGAAATACGTTCCGCCAATTGCTCTTGTGTGATCTTCTTCTCAACGCGTATTTTCCGAATTCGCTTTCCAATATCGTGATAATCCACCATGGCCTTGTTCCTCCAAATTTATCTTCATACTTGTATTGTATGTGCAGTTAGACTATGTTATAATGGCCCTAATGTGCAATTGGATTATATGGATATATAAATTAAATAATTATGCCCCCCGCTATAGCTGCTGCCAAAGCGTCTCAAAACGATGTCGGGCGGTAAATGTAAATGGAGCCTTCTATGAAAACGCGTTTTAACGACATCTTGAAAATCATGCCGCGCGACCTGTTCGGGCATCTCGGTCGTGTTGAGTTATATGTAAAGCTATTTTGCTTAAGCATAACGGCCAACAGCTTTTTTGAAATACATACCGAGGATTGTTTGCGTTTTAGTAGCGCGGCATTCTTTCATGATATCGGAAAGCTGTGGATCGCCAGACCTATTCTTGAAAAGCCGGATGCGCTATCGCCGAGCGAGCTTGCCGTCATGCAAAAGCACCCGCTCTATGCAAAAAGCATCTTGGAATCGTTAAGACCCGGCGACTTAGCGCTTTATGGTCAGGACTTTTTTGCATTGGCAACCGCTGCGGCGCTCTATCACCATGAGCGATGGGATGGCGCCGGATATCCCTTTGGTCTACAGGGCTCTGATATTCCGCTCATCGCCCGGATCACCGCTATTTGCGATGCGTTCGACACGATAACCCACGGGCGCACCTATTGCGGCGGGCGCTCGGTTAACACTGCGTTTGACGAAATTACAAGTGGTGCAAACGCACAGTTCGATCCGCTTTTAGTCGAACTATTCATTCAAAATAAGAATGCTATAACCGAGGTTCTTTGGATGCAGACCGATGCTGAAAATCATATGGCACACAGCGAAAGAGCGGCGTCGCGGCCATGTATTGCCGCCCATTAGAAATACCGTTTTTCATATGCAAACAGCCGTTGTCAAGTACAAGCCCTCTTAATAGATTTGACCGTTTTGGCTCTTATCAGTTTAAAAGCATCTTGATAATTTGCTTTTTTTATTAAAAATCTGCGGCGCGGGTAAAACACTTTACCCGCGCCTATATGTATGTTTCATCGCAGCTTTATTTGATTGTCTCCATAGCCTTTTTAGCAAAGGTGGGGTTTACGAGCTTCTCATACTCCACGCGGCCGGGCAGCTCCCCTGCCTGCTCCATGACCGTTTGCAGGCGGTCGAGCGCGTCGGGCAGCATCAGCGGGTCGCTCATAAAGGCGTCGACGTCAGCGTGGCGCTGGCAGACCGTTTCGAGCAGCTCAAGGTCGGTATCGGGGAAGAATTCGGCAATCGCTTTGGCCACCTCGGCGGCGGAATGGTTCTTGACCCAAAGCTGGCCCTTGTAAATGGCGTTCGTGAAGCGCTGAATGACATCGGGGTTCTTTTCGATGTAGCTCTTGGTTGCGTAATAGCAGGTGTAGGGAATCTCACCCGAGAGTGCGCCGATCGAGGCGAGGATATAGCCCTTGCCCTCGCGCACAACCGCCGAGGCCGTCGGCTCAAACAGCGTGACATAGTCGCCCGTCCCGCCCGTAAAGGCGCCCGCCATCAGCGCAAACTGTACGCTGGTGTCGACGTTGAGATCCTTTGCCGGGTCAAGACCCTGGTTTCTGATCACGTATTCGAGCGTCATCAGCGGCATGCCGCCCTTGCGCCCGCCGAGCAGGTGCTTACCCCTGAGCTTTTCGAAGGTAAAGCTGTCGTCCGGCTCACGCCCGATCAAAAACGCGCCGTCACGCTTGGTCATCTGGGCGAACACCATCGGATAATCGGCTTTGCCTTCTCTGAGCACGTAAATGGCCGCCTCGGGCCCTGAGAAGCCGATATCGACCTGCCCTGAGACGACGGCGGTCATGACCTTGTCGGCACCCTGACCGTTGATCAACTCGACCTCCAGACCCTCTTCTTTAAAGAAGCCCTGCGCGATGGCGACATATTGCGGCGCGTAGAACACCGAATGGGTCACCTCGCTCACGGTGACTTTCGTCAATTCCTTCTCGCTTTTTGCAGGCTTTGCCTGACAGCCCGCGAACAACGCGGCGATGACGCCGATCGCCAGCAGCACCGAAATTGCTTTAGTTTTCATCAATCTACCTCCAATTGCGCATGCACCCGGCGTTCAGCGAACGGCTCTGCGCCGGGAAAGCAGCTTTTCTATATACTGTATGCAAAAGTACATCAAAGTGGCAATAAAAGATAAAATTACGACGCTGGCCATGACGAGATCGAGCTGAAACACCTGACTGCCGTAAACGATCAGATACCCGAGCCCCGCCTTGGAAATTAAAAATTCACCGACGATGACGCCGACCCACGACATGCCGACATTCACTTTAAGCGACCCGATAATCGTCGGCAGGTTGGCGGGCAGCACAACCTTTTGGAGCACCTGCAGTTTTCCCGCGCCGAAGGTTTGCACCAGCCGGATCATATCCCCATCAGTCGAGACAAAACCGCCGAGTACCTCGAGCACCGTGACGACCAGCGAGATCGAAAGCGCGATAACCACGATGGCCATCGGACGCGCGCCGATCCAGACAATAAAAATAGGCCCGAGCGCAATCTTTGGCAACGCATTTAAAACCACGAGATAGGGTTCAAGCACGCGGCACAAAAAGCGCGAGCTCCACAGCACAATGGCGATAACGGTGCCGAGAATCGTCCCAAAACAGAAGCCCGCAACCGCTTCAAGCGTCGTGACCCACACGTGCCGCCACAGCTCGCCCCTTGCGGCCAACCGGAGGATGCTCATCGTAAACCGCGACGGAGAGCTTGTAATAAACGGGTCAATGATACCGGCACGGGCGGCAAACTCCCAAAACAAAAGCAGCGAGATCAGAAGTCCCGCCTTTGCAACGCCCACGAGCAGCCGATCGCGCCGCCGCCTTTTAAGCCACGCCGAGCGCGCGGGCGAAACGGCGTTTTCAGATATGAACATCGATATCCCTCCAGATGCTGTTGAAATAGCTGCGGAACTCCGCCCGCTCGCGGCACTGCATCGGCGTACCGCGCCCCTCGGCGAATTGAATGTCATAGACCGACTTGACGACGGCAGGACGGCGCGAGAGCACAATGACCCGGTCGGACATGGCGACCGCCTCTGAAATATCGTGCGTCACCATCAGCGCCGTCTTTTTCTCGTGCCGTATAATCGACGCGATATCGTCCGCGACAGCCAGACGTGTTTGATAGTCGAGCGCCGAAAACGCCTCGTCGAGCAGCAGCAGCTTAGGCCGCACCGCCAGCGTGCGGATCAGCGCGGCGCGCTGGCGCATGCCGCCTGAAAGCTGATCGGGAAAACTGTCTCTAAACTCCCACAGACCGTAGGTGTGCAGCAGCTCGTCGACATAGGCGCTGGCGTCTTTTTTATCCTGACTGCGGATCTCGACGCCGAGCAACACGTTTTGGCGGATGGTACGCCACGGGAACAAGCTGTCCTTTTGCAGCATATAGCCGATATTCCCCCCACCGCTGATGACAACACTGCCCGACGTAGGGGTCAACAGCCCCGATGCGATGGACAGCAGCGTCGATTTTCCGCAGCCCGAGGGGCCGATGACGCTGACAATCTCCCCCTCGTACACCGAAAAGGATAGTTCGCGTATCGCTTCAATCTCTCCTTCGTCCGACTGATATGTTAAAGAAAGGCGCTCCACCTGCACCACAGGTTCGGGCGCTTTAGCAAAATGATCCATGGGCAAAACCTCCCTCACAGCATCATATTCCAGAGCGTGCAAATGTGTGGCATCAACATTGCGGAGGTCCCGACGCATTTTGACGTAAAAACACACAAACCGTGGAGACATTGAGCGTCTCCACGGTTTGTTAGCATTAATATTGGCGCTAAAATTGCAGGCGTAAAAGTCTTGACGAGGGTTAAACATCTGGCTCGACAACAAAATTCTCTGAGTGAAAGTTCGTATAATACCGGCCGGTCTGCGCCGTAAACCGGAGCACGCAGTAGTCCGGATCGGTCACCCCCTGCGGGTAATAGAGCGTATCACCCTCGCGCCAGATCATGGCCTTGCTTTCGGCATCCTCCAAGACCGCCATGCTGCCCTTGAGCATGACCCCACGGAAAAACCGTTTATCGCAAAAATAAATACAGGCCTTGGGATTTTGACGGTATTGCGCCACCCGCATTGAAGAAGTATTGGTCGTGAAATAAAAGGTTTGGATGCCCTCGCGCGCCCTTGGCGGCAGCATGGCCTTTGTATTCGGGAAACCCTCGTCATCCACCGAGCTGATAAAGCAAATGCTTTGCTTGTCAATCAGATTGCCAATCGTCTTTACCGCATCCCGCATCATTTTAAAACCGTCCTCCCCGTTTAAATCTCCGTCAATTTCAAGCGCTTTTTTATCAAACGCCGCCGCGTCTGCTGGCGGCCTAGTCCCCGTACCAGAACACCTTCGAGAGGTCGACGCGCCCATCGGGCAAAAACGGAACCTGCTCATCCTCAAGCATGCGGCGCTGCTCCTCATCGCCGCCAAAGGCGAATTCGGGCGCGAGTCTGCCCACCCGATTAACCACGCGGTGGCAGGGTATCTCGCCGGGGCGCGGGTTTTGGTGCAGCGCCCACCCGACGGCGCGGGCGGCGCGCGGGTTGCCGCAAAGCAGCGCGACCTGCCCGTAGGAGGTCACCCTGCCCTGCGGAATGCGACAGACCACATCGTAAACCGCGTCAAAAAAGCTTTTCTTTCGCATCATTTTCTCCTAATAGCGCCAGTTCTAGGCCATGAGACGGGCTGCCCAAGAAATTTTTCCTCCCGCAAGGCAAAGGACAAAAGCGGACTTCCGCCCGGCGAGGACGCCCAATGTGGCGGTGCGAAAAATTTCGCGGCAAGACACCATGTTTTTAGGCTGGCGGACTGCCGATTACTGCAACGTGTCGATATTGCTGCCCGGCGCCTCTTGCAGGTCTGTTTTATCGTCGGTCGGCCGGATTTCAGCGTCGGTATTTTCATGCTGAGCAGCCGTGGCGGCCTGTGCGGCCTGCTCGCGGTGTATCTCGGCTTCAAGTTTCTGCTGTTTATGCAGCAGATATTTTTTCCGCAGCGTCAGAAGCAGCAGGCAGACCGCAAAAGCGGCCATGAAAGCCAACCCCGCATAATAAAGATTCACAGATCCGGCCATGTGGTAGGCCGTATCCCCGGGGTCGGTCTCAATGCAAAGCACCGCCGCCACCGAATGGCTTGGGCCATAGACCGGCAGACAGGTCACCGCGACCTTTTTAAAATCGGCACGGGTAACCAGCTCGGTGGTATAACCGCCCGTGATTTTTCCGTTATAGATTTTATCCGTTACCGCCTTGACCGGCTTATAAGCCCCGCTCGACGGATAATCGGCGCCCGGTGCAAAATAATCGGCACCCGCCTCGGCGTTGTCGCGGTAGCTGCCGTCCACAAGACAGCGCAGCGTTCTGCCGTCGGCGCGGTAGAGCAGATAGCTCTTAAGATAATTCTGTTGGGTGTTTAACTGGCTGAGCAGCCCGGCCAGAAACTTATAGTCGGCGTTGACAGCGGGCTCGGCAATCAGCCCGTCGATCTGCTGTGCCGAATAATAGGAAATCACGGTAACCGCCGCGCGCATCTGAGTCATCGTCGCTTCGCCGGTGCCGCGCAGCGCGTCGCTTTTCCGCACCGAGGGCGCGGCAAAGCATATCAAGGCCAGAACGGCGCTCAATATTGCTGTGAGCTTAAGTATCACGCCAACACCATGGCCGTTTTTTTCTTTTGTTTGCTTCATGTCATACACTCCCCCGATGTTATTGATGCTAAAATCGTCAATGACCCTGTGTAAACGCCGGGCAGCGGCAGCATACTTCTTGAAAAGATAGCAAGCTGCGCAAGATGGTGAGCCGTCTTGCGGCTATTATAACATAAGCGTAAGAGAATGGTATAATTGCGCATCATAGGCGGTTGCCGCGTTAAGCGACGAACCGTTGCGCATTCTCCCCCGTATAATAGCTGTCTTTTAGCTATTATACCATAAATCGCATTTGTTTACAGTAGGATACCCTTTTATTTGGCTGTATTTTATGCCATAATGAAGAAGACAAACGCTTTGTCCGGGGTGAAGAACCCCATTAAAGAAACAGCAAGGATGTGTGTCTTATTTTTGAGATTCTAAGACCCGAGCAGTATGACGCGCTCGACCGCTTTGTAGAAAACCATCCGCAGGGCAGCTTTACTCAGTGCAGCAGCTGGCGCAAGGTGAAAAACAACTGGGGCTTTGAGGCGGTGGTCTGCCGCGACGACGCGGGCAAGATCATCGGCTCGGTCTCGGTGCTGATACAAAAAATTCCGCTGATCGGCAGCTGCTTTTTATACGCGCCGCGCGGCCCTGTCTGTGACCTGCATGACGAGGGCACGCTGCGCGCGCTTATGGCCGGCGTTGACGCGCTGGCGAAAAAGCACCGCGCCCATGCCTTTAAAATGGACCCCGACGCGCCCGAGGACGATGCCGAATTCTGCCGTATCGCCAAAGCGCTGGGCTTTGTCCGTTCGTATGGGCCGGATGGCTTTGAGGGCATCCAAGCGCGCTTTAACTACCGGCTTTATCTTGAGAACCGCGATGAGGAGGCGCTGCTCGCAAACCTGACCCAGCAGACCCGGCGCAACCTGCGCAAGGCCATTAAATTCGGCGTGACGGTGCGGGCCGTCGGCGAGGAGTATCTCGACGATTTTGTCCGACTCATGGCCGTCACCGGCGAACGGGATGGCTTTGCCGTGCGTCCCCGCGCCTATTTCGCGCGGTTTCTCGAGGCTCTGGGCGAACACGCCCGTCTCTACATGGCGTTTTACGAGGGCGAGGCGATCGCCGGAGCCATCACGACCAACTTTGGCGGCAAAACCTGCTATGTTTACGGCGCTTCGGACAACGCGCATCGCGAAGTCATGCCCAACTATCTGCTTCAGTGGGAGATGATCCGCTGGGCGGTTGAAACCGGCTGTACCGTCTACGACTTTCAGGGCATCTCGGGCAACCTCGAGGAGGAGGGCAACCATATGTATGGCCTTTACCGCTTTAAGCGCGGCTTTAACGGGCAGATTGACGCGCTGCTCGGCGAGTTTGACTACACCTACCGCCCGGTGGCAGCCAAGCTGGTCACCCATGCCATTGCGCTCAACGACCGGCTGCGCCAGTTAAAGCGCGGTCTTTCGCGGTGAACCCGCCGCTTTTCGCGGCGCTTGGCCGCTATCTCGACAAAAAGCGCGAGCGCCTGCACATGCCGGGACACAAGGGCCTGCTGCCCGCGCCGTTGGACGGCTGCGCGCCCTATGACCTCACCGAACTGCCCGACACCGGCTGCCTTTATGACGGCGAGGGCGCGCCGCTCGAGACCGAGGCCTGTTTTTCGGCGCTTTATGGCAGCGGGGCAACGCTGCTCTCGGCGGGCGGCAGTACGCTGTGCATTCAAACCATGCTGTCTCTCTATTGCCCTGAAGGCTCCCGTGTGCTCATGACCCGCGCGGCACATCACGCGGCGGTCAACGCGGCGGCGCTCTTAAACTTGGAGCCGGTGTGGCTCTTCCCCGACGAGATCACCGGCGTGCAAACCCCCGCGCGCATCTCGCCGCAGGCGGTCGAGGCCGCGCTCTCGCAGCACCCCGATGTTTCGACCGTCTACTTAACCAGCCCCGATTATTTCGGCTCGCTGTGCGACATTGACACGATTGCCAACATCGCCCATCGTCACGGCAAGCCGCTGCTCGTGGATAATGCCCACGGTGCGCATCTGATTTTTTTTGAGGGACTGCACCCGATGGCGCTTGGGGCCGACGCCTGCTGCGATTCCTTGCACAAGACGCTGCCCGCGTTAACCGGCGCGGCGCTGCTGCACCTCAAAAACGCGTCCCGCGCCGCCGACGCCCGGCGGCGGATGGCGACCTTTGGTTCCACCTCCCCCTCCTACCTCATCCTGCTCTCGGCCGACCTGCTGCTGCCCGAGTGGGAGAGGCTGCGCAGCGGCTATACCGCACTGGCGCAGTCGGTCGCGCGACTGCGCGGCATGGCGCTTGATAAGGGCATTTGCGCCACCCGCGCCGACACGCCCGATCTGGTCGACCCTGTGCGGATACCGCTGCTGTTTGCCCAAGGGGCGCGCGGCGCGGCATTATCTCTGCTGGCCGATTGCGGTATTGAGGCGGAATATCTCTCGGCACGGCACATTGTATTGATTCCGGGGCCGCAAAATGACCTTACACCAATCAGCGCGCTGATTGAACGGCTGCCCGTGTTAAAAGAAGCGCCGTCGCTGCCACAGCCGATCTGCCGCCCGCAGCGGATGCTGTCGCCGAGACAGGCGGTGCTCTCCGCCGCCGAGCGCCTGCCCCTCTCCGAGGCCGTAGGGCGTATTGCCGCGGCCCCCGTATCACCCTGCCCACCCGGTGTGGCTCTGTTGATGCCGGGAGAACGTCTGGATGATTTGGCCGAAATCGCCCTAAAGACCGCTGGCGTAGAATCGCTCTTTGTGGTAAAATAATAGCGGAAGGAATTGCGCAGCCAGCCCGGCACCCCGTATCACCTGAGAATCGGGTGACCTTAAAAGTGCCCACTCGGGTTGAAAGACGTCAAAAGCGTATTCCGCTCTTATCATTATTGAAAATGCTGCCATGTTCAGAAGTGTGAAACAAAAATGTGGCCCGTGCAATTAGCACACCTGTCGGTTGCCAATACTGTTAACGACTAAAAATGGAGGCGGTTTTATGAAGCTTATTTTTGCCATCGTATCCAACGAGGATGCCTCGCGCGTACAAACGGCCCTGACCTCGGCAAACTTTCAGGTCACCCGCCTTGCCACGACCGGCGGTTTTCTCATGGCCGGCAACACCACCTTTTTGTGCGGCACCGATGACGACAAGATCGACGAGGTAATCGCCATCGTCTCAGAGCATTCCAAGTCCCGCACCCATACGATTCCCTCCGCCGCCTCTTACGGCGTAGGCATGTACACCACCTACCCGGTCAAAGTGCCGGTGGGTGGCGCAACCATCTTTGTGACCGACGTCGACCGTTTTGAAAAGGTATAAGCCATGACCTTTCCACTGCTTTATCAAGATTCGCTGCACGCCCGCCTTAATGCCCTGTGGCAGGGCGGGCGTTTTCCGCATGCGCTGCTGCTGACCGGCCCCGCCGGCAGTGGAAAACGCACGGCGGCCCAGTTTGCCGCCGCGATATTGCTTTGCCGTAAAGAAGAGAGCGAACTGCCCCCTTGCGGCGACTGCCCCTCCTGCCGCAAGCTTAAAAGCGGCAACCATCCCGATTTTACGGTGCTGCTGCCCGAGGGCAAGAGCAAGAGCATCGGCGTGGATAGGGTGCGAGAGATCAAGGCGAGCGCCTACATATCCCCGCACGAAGCGCCCCGCAAGGTGTTTTTCATCCCCGAGGCGCAGCGGTTGCGGCCGGAGGCGCAAAACGCCCTGCTTAAAATCATCGAAGAACCACCCGAGGCGGCGTATTTTATTTTCACAGCACCCGGGCCGGGCAGCCTGCTTGAGACGGTCTGTTCGCGCCTGACCATCTGCCCCATGGGGGAACTCAACGAGGCGCAGCGCCTTGAGGCGCTTTGTCGGCACCTGCCACAAGCCGACATTGAACAGCTGCGTGTACAGGCCGCGCTGTTTTCCACCGTCGGACAAGCGTTGGAAAGTTTTAACGATCCAGCGGTTCGTCGCTGTGCCGACGATGCCGCCGCGATGCTCATCGCCCTTTCAAAAAGCGACCGTTATACGATTTTAAAGCTGTTTGCGGACTATGAAAAAGAGCGCGAGCAATTCGCGCTGTTGCTGACCGCACTGCGTGGCGCGGTAATCCGTCAGCTCACCGGCGGCGAACGCCGTTTCTCGCCGTTGCAGAGTTTAAAAATTGTTGCTATAATAGACGAAATGGCGCTGCGCGGCATCCAAAACGTCGGTATTCCGCTCATCTGCGCCGCTAATGTCGACCGGCTGGTGAAATCCGCCGGATTAATATAGAATCAAGAGGAATATAAAATGTCTGAGGTTATCGGCGTTAAATTTAAAGAGGGGGGCAAGGTATATTACTTTGACCCCAACGGCGTTACCGCCAAGGCAGACGAGGCGGTCATCGTCGAAACAGCGCGCGGAATGGAGTGCGGCGTCGTCGCCGTCGCCAATCGCGAGGTCGCTGAGGAGGAAATTGTCAAACCCCTAAAGCAGGTCGTCCGGCTTGCTACCCCCAAGGACGTGGCGCAGATGGAAGAAAACCGCAAGCGCGAGGCCCACGCCTTTGAGGTCTGCCAGCAAAAAATTCTCGACCACAAGATGGATATGAAGCTGGTCGACGTCGAATACACGTTTGACAACAGCAAGATTCTGTTTTATTTTACCGCGGACGGTCGGGTCGATTTCCGCGATTTGGTCAAGGATCTGGCCAGCGTCTTTCGCACCCGCATTGAGCTGCGCCAGATTGGCGTGCGCGACGAGGCGAAGATGCTTGGAGGTTTAGGCATCTGCGGGCGGGTGTTCTGCTGCTCAAGCTTTTTGAGCGATTTTCAGCCCGTGTCAATTAAAATGGCCAAGGAGCAGGGCCTGTCGTTAAACCCCACCAAGATTTCCGGCACCTGCGGCAGACTGATGTGCTGCTTAAAATATGAGCAGAACGCCTACGAAGATCTGCTGCGCACCACCCCGCGGGTCGGCGCTGCCGTCAATACGCCCGAGGGGCCGGGTACGGTAGCTGAAATTATCAACCTGCTCACCGGAAACCTGAAGATCAGAATTGAGACGGGCGACAGCTTTACGTATAAGAACTTTATGAAGCATGAGCTGACTCCGCTGCGCGAGGATGGCCGCACCGTACGGGAACCCCGCCAGCCACAGCCCGCGACTGAAGATAATAACGGCGACACCCCGCGCGAGGATAATAAAGAGCCCCGCCGCGAGGGCGGCAAACGGCCCGCGCGCGGCAGCCGCCCCCCCAGAAAACCGGGCGCAAAGCCCGGCCAGCAAAACAAACCGCAGCCCACCGCCGCCGCACCCGAAAATACCAACGACTAAGCGTGGCGCGTCTGTGCGCAAAATTGCCTGCAAAGCGTCTTTTTATTCATGCGGCATGCAAAATTTGTATAAAGCGGAGGGCGGCAGCGCCCTCCCTTTTTTTGTCTTGAAGGCTTTATCGCCTATACGGGCTTTAAACGGTCTTTGTCGATATATTTGGGGGCATAGATTGCAGAAAACAGAGCTAAAAACGCCGAAAATTCTGACTGGTAAAAATAATATGACGGTTTGTTATAACTATTTTTTGCAAAACGCTATTATTTTAACAAAATCTATGCTATTATAGACACGAAATATAAAAGGAGGTGTGTTCACATGGCATATGTTATTAACGACGCATGCATCAGCTGCGGCGCTTGCGAGCCCGAGTGCCCTGTCA
>JAEWBS010000002.1 GCA_023391005.1 Bacillota bacterium
GCCGACCGGCATGGCCAGCGTCATCACCGTCATCAACAGCGAAAACACCTTGCCCATCATCTCGGGGGCAATGGTTTCCTGTGTGTAGGCCATAATCGGCACGCTCATAAAGGTGCCCGAAAAGCCCATGAAGAAGCAGCAGACGACGAACAGCCAAAACCCATCAGGCGGCAGTGCGCCGCTTAAAAGCGAGGCGAGACCCAAAAGGCCGATCGCCCATGACGCCATCAGAAACCGCCTGCGCATCCCGCCCCATATGCCAATGATAACCGAGGATATCAGCAGGCCGCCTGCAAAGGCAAACTCCACAAGGCTGTTGTGCCACGCGCTGCCCATAAAGTGGGTGCGCACCAGCAGCGGGAACAGCGACCCCAGCGGCATGTAGAGAACGTTCATGAGCAACAGCGGGACAAACACCGCCATCAACGGCTTGTTGGCCCGCATGGCCCCAAAGCCCAGCTTCATATCCGAAAGCATATGCATCCGCTCGCCGGTCTGGGGAATGTCGGGAATCGAGACAAACAGCAAGCAGACGATGGCGAAGGCGGCGCCTAAAATGTCGATGAGCATCACGCCCGCAATGGGCAGAAAGCCCATGGCCGCGGCGCCCAGAACGGGTCCGAGCATGGCGGAGACGGAGTTGATCAAATTGCCCCAGCCCCCGGCCTTGGTCAGCATTTCAGGCGGAACCAGCATCGGAATGGCCGCCTGCATGGCGGGCCCGTGGAAGGTGTTGCCTAAGCCGCGCATAAACAGTATGATATAGATAAACCAGATGGGGGGCGATTCGGTCAGTAGAAACGCCCCGCCGAGAATAACGCTCGACAGAGCCACGAGGCCGTCGGCGGCAATCATGACGGTTCGGCGGTTATATCGGTCGATCCACACGCCCGCAAACGGCCCGATCAACATGTTTGGCAGAAAGGTGGCGATTGATGAAATGGTCAGCGTGACGGCCGACTCGGTCTGAACGGTGAGCCACCAGATAACGGCGAACTGCACAACGGCCGAGCCCAGCAGCGAAAATGCCTGCCCGGCATATATAATGGCAAATTGCTTTTTCCAACTTGTATTCATTGTAAATCTCCTTATAGAAAATTAGAAACGGACAATGCTTAAAAACAGCATTGTCCGTGCAAAAAGACATCATTCTACAAGGCATATCTAAAACAGATAGGCATCCCTGTGAATTCATGTCTTTAAGCACAACATACCAAGCCCTCTCTCGCAAGGGCTCTGCCTCAAAGACGAATTACAGGAATATAAATGCCATACCGCTACCTCGTTTTTTAGATTACTGATATATTTTAACATAAGATATACGTAAATACAAGTTGAAACGTTTTCATGCTGTATATCGATGCGAGAGCCGATGAAAACGGCCAAAAGAAGTTTTTCGCCAAGCGGGACGGGCCTATATCCTGACCGCCAAATTGAGTTGCCTCGCATGATGTTGATCATCTCAATCCTTATTGATCAGGCTGCACGATTTTTATATAATGCTTATAGTATTCTCTCCGATTCCAGTTATCCATGTCAAACAAGTGAAAATTGATTGATAGCCCCTTAGTCAAGTATCCTATCATAGGCCAAGGCTATTCCTGTTTGGCTGCGGGATGAATCAGCTTTTTAAACTATCACACTGTGCCGGCTCAGTAAAAGGCACCACATCTCCTTTGGAGAGGTTAACTCTTCTTTGATGGGAAGTTATGCCTTTCTGTAAGCACGGAAAAGAGATTTTTAAAATAACAGCAGCTTATAGCCCGACCGACAAATTAGAATTTGAAAGAGGGATCTTGTCTTGGAAAATATAGTGTTTCGGGAAGCAACCGAAAAAGACCTGCCGCAAATTATTGATTTGCAAATGAGAATATTTGACGGCGAACAAAAAATCCCGCCTGATGATATATCAGAATTTTTGATCCGAAAGCCACAATGTTGGTGCGCTGTTCTTAACGATATTGTTATAGGTGCTGTCGCTGCATGGAAAGAGGATAACATCGTACATTGGGGACGATTCGTTACAGACCCCGACTATAGAGGACACCGCATTGGTACGCAAATAGCACGGTTATCGTGATGATTTGTTTGCACAAGGGATTGATGAAATCTATATGGATGCCAGCGATGTGACAGCGAAAATAGTATGCAAAATGGGTGGCAGATAGTTGGTGAGCCTAAGCCGTTCTATGTGGGAACGGTTACCCCTGTTGTTTTACGAAAAGGTAGCTATCGTTATTAAATTCCTGTTTATCTGTTTGACTGGATGAGTCTTATCATGCCGCATTGAATATATAAAAAAGACATAACATCTCCTTGGCGGAAATGCTATGTCTTTTTGGAGCAACAGAATAATGCAAGCTCATAACTTGACCCACATTGGAATTTGTCGGCCTGTCTTTGGTATTTTAATTTTTTACCCGTTCCCTCAAAGTCACGTGAACCATATCACCTTGCTGTTTCGCAATTTTTGAACGAATATCTTTGCGCAAACCGATGATATAGAATGGCGTACCCATTTTCATAACCTGTCCGTCATAAGGTTCGCCGTCAAACGTAGCATGAACAAGTACACGTCCCTTGCCGAACTCCGCCCTTACATCAAAGGGGATTTCTACATATGCGCCGTCTATGTCAGAAACCTTATGAATAATTGCATCAAATTCATATATTTGGGGATTCATATAAAACCTCCGTCTTCGATAAATTCCTAATTTATTTGTTTGGCTGAACCTTGAATCTATATACCACGCTTTATTACATAAAAAAGACATAACATTCCCTTGACGGAAATACTATGTCTTTTTGGAGCAATAGTAAAAAAGGATTTTATCATCATTCAAATTATGCTGTACTTACTTGATTCAATAAGAATACCTTGACCATCGTCTAACCTGATTACCTTATGGCCCACATCTTCTTCATACTTCCTTGCACATTCTTCAAATCTCTCGAAGCGGGATAGAAATCTGCTATAATGCGGGAGTATTTCAATATCTGTTAAACGAAACCCTGACAAATCAAACAAATTGACATCATTATTCATTTCGGGACTATATTGTGCAACTAAACGGATGCTATTTTGCAGAACAATTGAACCAGCACTGACACCAATCAGTATTTTTGACTCGGCCAATTCTTTCAATATATTGCCGCAACCAGAGTTTTTCATTGATTTTAGCAAATAAAAGGGATTCCCGCCGTTTATTTCGATAAGGTCATACTGTAGTAATAGTCTTGGGTCTTGAAGGTCAAAATCAAAATAATCCGAACTTAGCCCTAAAGAATGCAATTCTTCTTTTAACTTTGGAATATGCCAATCGTTTTCCTTGTATCCGACAGAAGCAGTCGTAACGATAACTGCCTTGCTTAATCCGTCAGTAATTGGACGCAATGCATCAATTAACGCTTGGGATGATAGGCCATTTGAAGTCAGAATAAGCATACTCGGGACCCCCTATAATGATTCATCATCTTTGGCAACTATTATATCACGCTTTAAACATATAAAAAAGACGCAGCTTCCCCTCGGTGGAAAGCTATGTTTTTTGGGAGCAGAGCCGCAAAAAAGATTTTTGTATGTGTCCCTCGATCGAGAGGGAGGGGGCGTGTGTGGGGGAACCATAGGTTCCTACCGCACATTGAGCGACCGAAGGGAGCGGATTCCCCGCCGCGGCGGTGCTCCAGATATATAAAGGCCAGTCCGAAGACTGGCCTTTATATATCTGGAGCAGGTAACGGGATTCGAAAGCGGGGTTTGGCTTTTGGCGAGATTAAGGAACATTAAATAAATCTGATTATAATGAGGTTTTTCGCGTCTGACTTATTGTAACTCGGCACACCATTTAATAGCCTTTTGTGAAAATAAACAGCAAATAAACAGCAAAATAAAACATTAACTTCTCGGTTGGCTTGTTTAAAAGTATAATCTCTTGCCTTAGATAGCCTTTTAAGGCTGTTAGCAAAATCTTCTACAAAAGCTTATTTTTAAACTGTTTGACTTGATATTGTCTTGATACCCGTAGAACAAATCCGCTATAAGCTCCACACAAATTAGATTTCATTACTCCTAAAAATATAGCTGTCACAAAAGATATGGTAGCGGACATTATTTTAATTGCCCCAAACCAGTTAGACAATGCAGGTATAAATTGCAATAGAACTGCAATGAAAGCAAAAAATGCAATTGCTATAGGCGCATATGTATTAACTACCTTTTTAGCTGTTTCTTCCGCAATCTGTTTCGCTTTTGTAATTTCAGAAATCTGGCTCTGTTCCCCTTCTTTTATTTCTTGCTCAAGCTTTTCAATCTGTATCCTTTGTTCGTACTGAGAAGTCTTCAAGCTCCCAATAAGCTCTTCTTTTTCTCGAAGGGTATTCACAAGGGGTTTCTGTATGTCTGCTTTTATATCCTCAAGTATTTGGTCAAGAGTATCATCTTTGAAAGCCGCTTCTTCGTTTAAAGTGGCCTTTTGAATATAATTATTTTCATAGGCATATTGACGGAGCAAGAGATAATCGCTATTTTTAATACCTTTTTCATCTTGCAAACGCTTTAGCTCATATAAAAATTTTTCCATTACTTCGCGAGAAAGTGTTGTAGCAGCACTACAATCTGCCAGCAATTTTAATTTGCTGATCCCCTCCATTTTATCCGATGGAGTACTTAGCCAGACCATAGTACCTAAATAGTAATCAGTTACGCAGGGCGATTTGTGATTTTTACTATCCCACCAATATTCACTCGTAAACCTTCGACTAACATACGCAAGTGTAGAATTACTTGTGATAAACATATAGCCAAGGCTACTGTACGAACGTGCGCTCTTTGTACCCCAAAGCTTTACAATGTTCTCGATTGAGCGAATATCATAATCAATAGTCGTTTGATTTTTATCTGCATTGTATTGAGGGTTATTATACTTATATGCCTCAATAAGTTTTGCTTTTAGTTTAATAACATCAATTTGGGCTGTACGATGAACGAGATGGTAGTACTCTTTATTATCAACTGAAATGCCCATTTCAGCTAATTTTCCTTCTAAAGTTGATCTAAACAATTCAACTTGCGTTTTACTAAATTTCCTTTTTACAAAACTAAGTAAGGCCGGGTTAGCATAAATGGGATTATAAGCAGAATTTTCAATCCATTTAACGCAGTCTGCAATTATACCTGAAATTTCATCAAATGTATGTTGAAAAATCATGTACGTAGGATTTAATGTTGAGGTGAAATTAGAAAACATTTCAACATAAGCTTCCCTCAGTTCTGTAGTTTGCAACCCTAACAACCTTAAAATAATTGGCGTATCAAGATATAAAACTATATCTGAAAATTCTTGCGCGCGCGTTTCTGTAGGTTCATCAAAAGTTAGAGCAGATACAATAAGATAAGACATAGCAAGTCTGCGAACTATATCGAATAATTGTAGATCAGTACTTGCAATTGTCTGAATAAAATTCCCCATTAAATATAGATTTCTGTTTGATGAAACTTTTTCATTTTCTGAATTGCTATAGTCACCTGAAACAGTACGTGGTGAATACTCATCTAAGAAACTAATAAAGATATCTATAGCTTCATCCTTAGATAATATAATACTATATTCCTGTTTGACAAAATTAACAAATCGGGTTAAGAAAGCATCTATTTTAAACTGATTTTCACTTTGTTCGCTTAAAAAAGATAACTTTTGCATTTCAGAAATTATCGGTAAAAATCTTCCGTCTTGTGATGCTTTTATAAGTCCGTGGGCTACTGCTTTTGAAAGAATAGATTGCATTGGTGCTCGAGTTATATTAATTCCAAACTCATCTTTAAAATCTTTTACTACGGTTCCAATATCAATTGCTTCATAATTCTTTTTTAATACAAGAGTTGCCACGAAAGGTAAAAATGAAGAGATATAATCTTGAGATAAAAGATTTGACTCCATGAGAGCAAGGCTTGCCAATGTTTTTGAATTGTTGCCTTTTATAGCCAGCATATTTTCCCCTCCTAAAATATTAATGTTTAGTTAATCTGTCTAGGTTTATTAAGGGTTTTCAAGGATAATCTTCCACCATTATACAAATTATCACAACATATTACAAGTTTCAAATTCTAATCAAAAAAAAGGGGCTTCCTGATATTTCAGGAGGCCCCTTCGTCCTTATTAAATTACAACCCCGCCTCCGTCCTCCATGTCTCCATCTCAAACGGGTTTTCAAACTTAGCCGGGTTATATGTATCGCCTAGGGCCTCACACAGTTCATAGTAGGGCTTGGCAATCTGCTCAACACCGTACTTGACGGCTTTAACCTTCTCCGAGCGTTCCAGCATTTTCCCCATGAGTGCTGGGACATCAGGGAGAAGCTTCTCAACAGCCTGCACAGCAAAGTCATTACCGGCCTTGCGGTAAGCCTCGGCAATAGCGCGAAGGGAAATATAATCGCCCCGGAATTCGCCCGCTGTGGCGATCGCCTGCGCCCTATCAACGTGTTCCCCGCTCAACTCAATGACCTTGAACAGGTTTTGCAGGGCGGCGCTGCTGGCGTTGGGCCATTCCTTGGCCATTTCCGCATTCTTGGCTATAAGCTGCTCGGTGCGCTCTACAAGCTGCTCATGCAGGGCAGTGAGATCAGCGCGGGCGGCAGCCTCTTCCTCTTGGGCGACCTTCAACTTCGACATAGCATCGTGCACAGAAATGCCGTAGGCCTTGGCCGTCTCGGCTGCCTGCGCCTTATACTGGCTCATGCGCTCGATATAAAGCTGCTGCCGGTCGTGCATGCCGGCAAGGGTTGCGTGAATGTCGGAAAGATACGGAGCTAATTTACTCATGGTTTTCATTCTCCCTTAAAATTTTTGATATGTCATCAATTATAACCGCACACCCGCGCGGCGGGTTTCGTACAACGCTTTCATCAATGAACAGGCTATTGAAATCAACCGTGGAGCCGGGCGGCTGATTCTCAAAGTTCCAAAAGCTACCGCTTCTGTCTTGGCTCATTCTCATATAGCGCCCATCGGACAGCTCTTCCACGATAATAACTGCATCGGCTGCCGTCTGCGTCTGCTGCCTGATTCGCTCTAACCGGCTGATTATTTGCGCATAGTTTTTAGGCATTGTAATCGCCCCCTCTCCATCCAACAGATACCCCTGTGGACTGTTCCAGCTCGTCCAGACGCTTGTAAATGTCGTCAATCTCGGTGAGCCTGATGCCGTATTCCAGCAGCGCGCGGGCTGCCTGCACTCTGGCCGCCGGTGGAACAGCTTCATCTTCTGCTATGCTGCTCAAGGCAGTAATAGCGGGTGATAGGCTGCGCTGTATCTGCTCGGTGGCCGCCGTGACAAGCTGTGCCTTTTCCTTCTCATAGCGCTGCTTGAATGTGGGATCGCGGTTCATATAGTTGTAGACCGTCCGGGGGCTGACGCCGGCTTTCTCAGCGGCAGCCCTGACCGAAGAGCAAGACAGCAGCGCCGAAAGAATTTTCTCCCGCATGATATCGGTTTTATCCAATGGCTTTTCCTCCTTCCTCGCTGATTTTTGACAGCTCAAAGTTGAGCCGTGCACGGTGGCGTTCTTCTATTTGTCGATGGAGCCTGTCACGCTCGGCTTTTGCCTGCTGCCAGCGCGCTTCAGCTTCTGCGCGCCGCTGCTCCAACGTCTCAACCGCACGTTCCGTTGCGCTGCCGCCATATCTGAATGCAGAAAGCCCGGTGCCGCGCAGGCCAAGCGTGCCGTATTCATCATCAAGGAAGGGGCGCAGCTTCCATGAGACGGTATCAGCCCGCAGTTTCCGTAAGCCGGTCTGCCGAAGCTGCCGCACCCGCTCGCGCGATACGCCGAGCTGATCGGCGATAGGCTGAAGCTTCAGACCCTCGAAAAACTCGCCTCGGACGGCTGTCGCTTGGCTTTCGGTCAGGTGGGTGCTGATAATTTCATCTTCCACAACCCTAAGACTTCGGCGCCACTCGCTTTCTATGACGTCCTCGAATGCCTGCCCCGCGTTCTCATCGGGCAGGACATCCGAGCGGGTAAAGTCGGCGTCCTCGCTGCCTATAGGCTCGTCCAAGCTCTCGTAGCCGTTGAGCGGGTCCTTTTGCGCTTTGACGGTGCGCAGCCCCAGAAGGGCGTTAAATCGGTTCTGCAAGGGGTAGCGCAAGAAGGCGGTCAGCTTGTACCCGCTCGCGGGGTCGTAGGCTCTCACGGCGTCCAACAGGGCAAAGAAGCCGGTTTGAATCAAATCCTCCTCGGTGACGCCAGCAGCCGCGCAACGGTCTTGCAAGCGCCAGAAGCACCGCCCGGCATGCATGCCGATTAATCGATATAATTGCTCCCATAGGGGCGCTATTTGGCTCTTGCCGCCCTGTTGAATGGCCAGCGCCATTTCTTCATTCGTCAAGTTGCTTTCCTCCCTTGCTCGTTGTATAATAGCGGTAGGGATAGAGCTGGAAGGCTTGCCGTTCACGTGGGCAGCGTGAGCGGCTTTTTGTTTTTGATCGGGTGTACTCATTTTTGAGGAGACCCTTTTTTAGGGCGTCCGAAATGTCGGGATGCGGCGCTGTATCGCGTTTCACGATAGACCTATGCCCCGATTTAGGGCGCCCCTTTTAGGGCCTCAAAAATATCAAGATGCGCTGGTGAGGTGGTAAAACGCCACTCCCTTTTTTAAGGCCTCCGAAATCTCCGAATAGTGTTGTCATTCGCCCTACATGACGAACGGAGGTCGCGCGCGTTATCGTGTCATTAAATTGATCGCCGCCCTTTTTAGGGCCTCCCGAATCTCCCAATAGCGCTCAAATTTGAGCGGGTTTCCCGAGAAGGTAACGATTCGTTATGCCCTTCCGAGCGGGTGCATCCATTTTTGGATAGGCCCGCTCGACGGTTTACAAAAGGCGCGTTCCGTGGTATCGTTTAGGTAATATTTTACATGGGGTGATTTTATGCAATGCGATCACTGTGGTAAAGAAATCGATGAGGAAAGTGCGTTTTGCAAGTTTTGCGGTGGAGCGGTAACCGCTGATTTAAACGTTGATCATGTTCCCCGGCACAAGAAGAAGCTTTCTCTTAAAGCAATATTTTGGCGCGTACTTCCTTTTGCTTTCTTGTGCTTTATTTTGTGGCCGGGGTTAGGCATTGTGCCACCACTATCAAATAATAATGCTGAGGCAGTTTCCGCTGCCGTTTCATCGTCATCACAAACAGTGGTCAGCACTCCACCAAAAAGGCCCCCGCTCCATCTGCCTCTACCGCACCAAAAAATGCAGAAACCATATCCTACGCCGAATATACTAAAATTGAAACAGACATGACCTATGAAAAGGTTTGCGAAATCATCGGTTCCTATGGCTATGAGATGGCTCGTACAGAAATGGCAGGTTATCAGACCGTTATTGTGGGATGGGAAGGCGAAGGCTCAATAGGAGCAAATGCAAACGTCACATTTCAAAACGGAAAAGTTGTAGCCAAGGCACAGGCAGGGTTGCGGTAGTTTATAAGCTCAACCGCCCATTAGCTTGTTGAATTGATCCCATGCGTCACTCATAGCCTTTTCGGCTCTTTCTACTCCTCGGCCAACGGCGGCGGGTAAATCATACTTAGTCGCATTGGAAATTGCTGATCCTGCGGAAGATATCGCGTCGCCTGCCGTCCATGCCATCCCCAAAAGGGTGTTGTTCCCGGCAAAATCCGGGCGCTTGTTCCATACACTGTCTTCAAATATACTGCCGTCCCACATACTAGGGTTAATATTGACCTCTGTACCGTTGGGAACCGCCACCGGATTGTAGACAATACGTCCCTTGTCGTCGCGCACGAACCCGCCCAAAAACAGGTCTTTGCCGTCTGCAATAAGCCCGGCCTGTTCCGCTTCGAGGGCAAGCTGGAACGGCGTTTTGGTTCCTCCTGTACCGTCACCAAGAACCGCCGTCATCGGCAACGCCTGGTTCCCCTCCCGCGCCACATATGGCACGGCGGCGGTTTTAACGCCAACCTTTACGTGCTCAATGACCGTGAGTGTCACCGGCCAGACGCCAGCGTATTCCTCTTCCGGGGCAGTATAGCCTTTTAGCAGCACGCGCTCGCTCACCTTGTATCCTTCACAGTTGATGACAAGGCGAACGGGCGTTTTGCTTTTCTGCATCTTGTCCAAGTCTTTGATCACATCGTAGTCATCAATCTCACATTTGATTGTCCATTCCCTCAAGCCTTTATTTTGAGGGACTGCGAACTTGCCGCCCCCTACACTGTCATAAACGGAAATGTCACGGTTGCTGGATTGCACCGCGGCTGTGACCTTGTCGAGCTCAATGTCACCGAGAGAAACATAGTATTTCATTCCGCTTTACCCTCCTTGGCGGCCAGCGCCTTAAACCGGTTCACAATTTCGGACGCGCACGCGGCCCGCATGACAAGCCCCTTCTCGCCGGGGAAAGAATTGGCCAGCAGGATAAGCCCCTCCCACGTCATGTGATAGCTCTCAAGCTTACCGTTCTGATCCATGTAGAGATAATATTCAAAATAAGGGTACGGGTCGACCTTGGCGGCGGCCAGCTCCCGGCGCAGCTCGCTGATGCGAGTGTAAAGAACATTATGAGGGATCTCAAACAGCAGCGATACCTCGTTGCTGTCAAGGGCGGGCCTGCCGTCTGAAGTTGAAACAATAGTCAGGGTTGTGTTCATGGTGTTTTCTCCTTTATGTTTTAATATTTTGATCTCCCCGATTTTGGGGAGAAGGGCGACTGTGTGCAGGGGTACGGGATTTCCCGTCGGGGTGGAGTTGCGGGAAATCCCGTTTCGGGTTACAAAGCGGGCAGCAAACCACGAAGAGTTTCGTCGTTTAATTTTAGCTGGTCACTGTGCCCGCTCGTCAGCTCTGGCCGCGGTGCATTCCTCACAGTAAACGGCGGTGCCGTAGAGGTCAAAGCCGTCTATGCCGCGGGCCAGCTCGACAAGATCAACCTCATGCTCGGCGCCGCAGCGCGGGCAGGCGGTGAATATTGGGGTTTCGGCAAGGTCAATCTTCTTGTTTGCTTCTTTGATGTAAAACATTTGGGACGCTCCTTTCGTTTGTGAAATAATAAGAAAAACCGTGAAACAAGGTCACACAATGCCGTTGAGCTCCGAGGCGATAGCGACAAGGCCGTCTTGCAGCTCGCGTACCTCGTCGGAGATATCCATAAGCCTTTCGGGTAGCTCGGCAATAGCGCAGCCGGCGCCGGTCCACCATGCGCAGTTTGATTCCATACACGGGGTTGGTTTGCCTGAATGTACAATCATAGGGCAGCGTTTATAGTCCATGAGCGGGGGCTCCTTTCTTGGATAGTCCACAGTCTAAATAAAGCAATTTGGGAAAATGGGAAAAATGAAGTCGTTTTTTCTTAGTTCTTCTTTTTATATATACTTTTACTCGCTCGCTGGGGAAAGGAGAAAGTAAGAAAAAAAGGCCCCAAAATTCCCAAATTCCCAAATTTCATACTTACGGCGGGCGGCTGTACTCTGTAAAATCATCGGAACGGCGATACTTCGCGTTGATGTAGGCTTGCTTGGCATAATCATAAACATGCACCCCGCGCCGATCCAGATCAGCCTTGAACATTTTCAGGCCTAGCGGCTTGACGCCGATTTCATTGCACCAGCGTTCATAATCGAGCCGTACAGCCTTTAAGGGTGTGCGCCCTCCGGGGCCGCCGTTATTAAACACAAGGCATTCGTCTATGTACTGGCCTATGTAATCATTCTCGCGCCGGTAGCATTCAACGAGCTGCTTCATTTCGGCGGTGTCCTGCAAGCCCTCGGCAACATAAAGGGCGTAACCGTCCAGCAGCCAGTTGAGAATACCGCTCAATGCCTCCGGGGTGCGCAGCTTGGATTTTAACGAGGTGTCCCGCTCGGCGGCGGTGAAATGATGATTGAACGGCAGCACCTTCACGCGGTCGGAGGCAAATAAGCTGTCGTCGGTGACGTTGGGGCGGCTGTTGGCGGTTATGAACAGCTTGAACACCGGCTTAAACTGGATCGGCGCCGAGTGCAGCGCGCGGGCCACAAGATCGTCGTTGCCGGTCACCTGCTTTAAAAGCGCCTCGTTGACAAACACGCCTTTGTCCGGCTCGTTGGCCACGGCCAGCCGAACGCCGCGCAGCCTCGCTAAATCAGGTGTGGGCTTGCTGCCGTCCTTGTTGGACGTCCGTGCAAAGGTATTGAAATCAACCTGAGCGCCATAGCTGCCGAAGAGCTGCAACACGGTATCGAATAGCGTGCCTTTGCCGTTGCGGGTCTTTTCGCCTACGGCATTAAAATAGCATTCCTCGTTGGCCTCACCTTTGAGGGCATAGCCAAGGGCCTTTTGCAGCATCTTGGCCCGCTCACGGTCGCCCTCGGTGATCTCTGTTATGAATCGTTCAAACCGCTCGCAGCGCGCTTTCGGGTCGTAATGGACCTCGGCGCGCTTTGAAATGAAGTCGGCGGGGTCGTGCGGCCGCAGTTGAAGCATCTGAAGGTCAAGCGTCCCGTTGAGGCAGTTAAAGAGCATCGGCTGACTGTCAAAGTCGGCAGCCTTCCCTCTCAGCTCTGAGCGGCTATCCTTCAACAGCGTTTCCCGCCACTTAAAGGCGCGATATTTGCCATAGTGCTTGCGCGCATTCTTCCATTCGTCTGAGGCAGTTTCCTCGCCCGGATTTGCAGCCGGTGGGGGCGGTACGATTGACCAGACATAATCTGCCAGCATTTTGGCGTATATCTCCGCAATACCATCTTCATCCTGCCACACGCCGTTGAGATAAATAAACCATCGCTTGTACTCTGCGATGTGCCGCAGAATGCCCCGGAAGGTGTCCGCAAACAAGCGTGACATACCCAGATCGTCATAGGTGTACCGTTCGCGGGCCTCCTTGGTTTCGAGCGGGTTTATAAACTGGATGCCTTTAGGGGCAAAGTCTGAAAAGGCGCTTTGTGCTTTCCGCTGGGCGCGTTCCTGCTTATACTGGTGGTTATCCTCTGCCGCGGTGCGCTGGCAATCCCGGCAAGCCCGCTCGGCTGTGCGCTTCAGGTAGTCGGCGCGTTCCATCTTCTTCAGGTGCTTGCCGTCCTTCTGTGCAGCATAGGGCGATGCATCGAACGCCGCTATCATCTGGTCGATATCCTTGTTGCACCAGTAGGCGAGCTTATTCATGAAGGCAATGTCGTTACTGCTCTCGTCGCCGGTGTCGCGCCGGCCGTTCCAGTATTCCGCAAGTGTCTTGTCGCGCTCCAAGCCCACAGCAAGAAGATTCTGCGGCGTCACCGCGGGCGAACGGGCCGCCAGCGGCTTGACATCTTCCTTTGGGAACAGCCGGTTAAAGAGCGCCGTCAACTGCTGCTCGCGGTGCTGCATGGTGCACCTCCCTTCAAACACCTTGCCGGTGATGGTGAAATACCGGGCAGCCTGATACATTTCGAACCCTAGTTGACTATGCTTGCGCCCTTTAACCGGCAGCTGCCCGAAAGCGATAATATGCAGGCCGGTGCCGCTGGGGGAAATTTCGGTGTAGCTGTCCAGCGCATCTACCACCTGCCGGGCATCCTCTCGCAGCGCGCCGGTCGCTGGGTCTATCACATGGTCGAGGTCAACGCCGACAATACCATTGTTGTGGAATTCAAAGCCGATGCCATCATAGCCGCCCTTGGCATAAGCGCCGAATGCCTGCGCAAAGCTGCCCCATGTCGAAGGGTCCCCCGCCTTGGCCGCCACCCCGCTGACAGGGCTAAAGGGCATTTTACCCTTGCGCACAATCCATTGCGGAAGCTGCACCAGCTCAGGCGGGATGTTCTTGAAATGCTCCGCGGGGTTTAAAGCCTGTCCTATGGTTATCACTTCCTTGTTATGTAATGGCGGGGTTAGGCCGATACCCGCCGGCGCGCTTCTCTGACCGCACATTCGAAATACTGAATCGGATCGCTTTCGTAATCATCGGGCATACCGCCGACCACCTCAATAAAGGCGTCCAGCAGGCCGCGCTTGCCCAGCTCAACGAATATATGGCGGGTCAGCGAAGCGATTTCGCGATCGTCGAAAAACTTGTCCAGATCGGCGTTTACTTCGGCTTCGGTGTAAAATCTTCCATGAGCGGGAGCTTTACAATCCTGCTCGCCTGTGCTATTCTGATTTTGGACTTTGGGTTTTGCGCTCTGAACGGTTGCCGCCGTTGAGGGCGCTTTTTCTTTTACACTATTCATGGATATTATCTCCCTTCGTTATGTAAACGCCAGCGATACCGGCGCCGGCTGCCATAAGCGCGACGCCGAGCCCGCCGCAGGCCATGTAAAGCATCAGGTTGTCCGATTCACACAAGCACAGGAGAAGCCCCAGCAGGGCGACTGTGCCGCCTATTCGCTGCTTCATGCCTGTATCCTCCGGATGCTGCCGGGGGCAGGCTGCGGGGCCTCTTGCGGGGCGTTGAGGAATTCAATGAACTTGTCCAAGTTGATCAGCCAGCGATTGCCGCATTGCAGCGCGCATATCTGGCCGGTCTTGCACAGAACGCGAATGCGGTATGCCGCTACGCCGGTGATCTCTGCCGTTTCAAGAATGGTGCGCATCCGGGGCGGGGTTGTTGGGGTCACAGCGCTATTTTGCATGGTGTTTGCCTCCTTTCTCTTCTGGGTAGCAGTCCAATGTGCGAAGGGCAGGCAGGTCAAGAATGAATATTCGCCAGCCGGGACCGGGGGCGCGCTCGTTGATCTCAGGCGCCGGCATGCTGCGCAGCTCTTCGAGGGTGTGTAGTCCTTCAAAATACAGCAGGGCGCAGGCGGTCGCGCCGTGACTGGCGGTAATAGACAGGTCCGCCGCTTCAACGGCTTCTTTCAAACTGCCCTGACCGTGTACGAGGATTGGAACCGTGTGATCCTTACCGTCTTTGATGACGAGAGCCAAAAAGCAATAGGTTTTCACCGGTTATCCCTCCTTCAAAATATGGCTTTTGATCTCCGGGTACTGCATACCGAGATCGAGCAGCACGCGCATCTGGTCTTTTGCCCGCTCGTAAACGGCCAGCTCTTCCACAGTCAAGAAGTTCGCCGCCGGTGCTGACTTGTGGAAACCGCGTTCCGCTGCCAGCTTCGATTTGTTGACGCCGGTCGCCGCTATGCAGGCCAGATTACAGTAGTTGGAGTAGGCCAGCATATCACCGTGCATTCTTTCAGCCTCGCCGCTGGCTTTCACTGCGTCCATGAGGCTGCGCTGCGTCGGCTTGCCAATTTCACGCTGAATGCGCTGGTTGGTTATGTACTCCTTCGCGCGGTGGAAGTCTTTGACGAGCTGCTTTTTAAAGGCTCTGACGGGCGGGGTGTTTTGCAGATAGGTGATTAAAAGCATGGCTTGCTGCTCGTTGAGCTGGTAGACTTTTTGAGGCCTTCCCGTCTCGACTTTACGGATTTTAAATCCGAGCTTTCCGAATTCCTCGAAGTCATTTTGATGTTTTCGCAGCAGTCGCATCACGGTTTCACGCTGCACCTCTGCGCACTGGGCGATGATCTCCGAATCAGTGAATGCGTCCTGTTTGTTCCCGCTCGGCTCGATGAATACGTTGCCGAAGTCGAATAGCCGGGTGAGGGCGTTTGAGTTGTTGGGCATGTTGAGGGCTCCTTTCTTTTACGTTTACGCAATATCGTTTGCAAAAAAAATATCTGTTGGATTTGTGATATCTAAAAACTTGCAAAGGATCTGTATTTCATGTCTGAAAAAATCGCTTTCCCCGCTCATTTTTCGATAAAGTGTAGCTTCATCCACCTCCAGTTCCTTTGCGACAGAACGCATAGTCTTGCCTTTTAATGCTACCTGCGCCTTAAATAACCGTCTATTAAACATTGTTACACCTCCTTTTGCGTTTACGCAAAATTAATATAGCCCATAATTTGCATTAAGTCAATACGTTTACGCAAATAATATATGATAATTTACGTAAAGGTATTGCAATAATGCAATAGATGGTTATAATATATCTGTAAGGAGTGAAGAGGAATGGAACTTAAAGATATTATCCGAGCCCGCCGAGAGAGTTTAGATTTAACCCTCGAGACAGTCGCCCGAAATGTAGGTGTAAGCGCAGCTACAGTTTCCCGATGGGAGAGCGGAGAAATTAAAAATCTGAGGCGTGATAAAATTGCTAAGTTGGCAGAAGTTTTAGAAGTGTCACCTGGTTACCTTATGGGCTGGGAAGATTCACAAGGGATGCCAATTCCCAAAATCACCAAACGGGTTAAGGCTAATGGAGACGTTGTAACCACGACGCGATACGAGGTTTCAATTCCTGTAGATACTGAGAGAATCAAGCAAAAGAAGTCCCTTTCTAAAGCTATATTGATGCAATCGCTTTCAATGCTACTTGATTACTCTGGACTTAGTCTCTTAGAGTTTTCAGCTCGTATTAATAGACCGCTGAAAGAGGTTGAAAGATGGTTTACGGGTGATTATGACGGAGCAATGAAGCATTTAGATGTCATAGCACAAGGTTTCGGGTTGTCATCGGATGATATTCTAACAATTCCCCGTTACTATGAAAACGATCCCGTAGGTACTGGAAGAATGTCGCGGCGTATAAAGGAGCTTTTAACCGGCAAAGATTATTCGCTGTCCGAAGAGAGCTTGAAAACATTTCTTGAGTTGGATAAGGCAATGGGCGAAATGTCGGATCAAGAAATGAGAAGCATATTAGATTTTGCACTTTTCTTGGCAAAAAAGAAAAACGAAGCCCAAAATAAAAAGGAATAACTAATTTTGCCCACAAAAAAATCCCGCCCGGTGCTGTAACACCAGACGGGACGCGATACAAATAGCCCATACATCAACTATTCATTGTTACTTCAGCTTTAAATATGAGGAGGTTTAGCCATGGGGAATGAGAATTTTAAATCAACTCGGTTTCAGGGAGAAGATATTGCTTCTATTGCTACTTTGGAGTTCGAGATAACAGAAAGAAGAAATAGTCTGTCAACCGATAGGCTAGATATGTCATTTGGCGAAATAATGAGTATGTACGAACGAGGTGAAATTATAATTTCACCAGAATTTCAAAGGCTATTTCGCTGGAGTATTGATCAGCAAACCAGATTCATCGAGTCGCTTCTTTTAGGCATTCCTATACCTCCTATTTTTGTAGCTGAAGGCCAAGAAGGCAAGTGGGAATTAGTAGATGGTTTGCAGCGACTATCTACTGTGTTATCATTTTTCGGGCTACTAAATAATTACGATCAAAATAAATGGCCCCTTGTTGGCGGCGATCTCATTCCCTCACTCGAAGGATATAATATTGATTCTTTGCCCTTGAAATATGTCTTAAATTTGAAAAGGACGGTATGCCGGGTCGAAGTAATAAAGTGGGATAGCAAATGGGATATGCGATATGAATTGTTCAGCAGGCTGAATACCGGAGGAGAGCCATTAACCGATCAAGAAATACGAAATTGTATCTTCAGAGGAAAATTATCTTCGTTCTATCAATTCTTAGAGGAAATGTCTAAGAATGAAGAGTTTCAAGGAATTATCGCTATATCTGACAAACAAAAGAAGCAGCTTTATGACCAAGAGTTAGTTATCCGTTTTATGTCGTTGTTTCATGATTGGGAGCGGGTATCTACTTCCGTTTCTGTTCATATGACAAATTTTATGAAAGAAAAAGTTGATGCCTGCTCAGATCTCAATTCCAGCGATCAACGTATATTTGAAGATGTTATTCATTTGTTATCGCCCCATGGTAAAGATATTTTTAGATTCAATGGAAGCAATCTATTTTCCCCTAGTCTATTTGAATCAATTACGATAGCTACATCAACATTTTATAGTTTTTATTTTGAAAGGCCGGAGTTACTACAAGAGAAAATAGATACACTTAAAAATGACGAATTCTTTAAGAAATACTCTGGTTCAGCCTCAGGAAGCCAGCAGCGAGCAAAAAAACGCATACAGCGCGCCATTGAAATCTTTGAGGTTGCGGGCAATGGACAGAATTAAGGAATCAATTACTGAAGACATTGACTGGCGTTTAGGCGAGATTGCTTTAATTAAAGCAATTGCAATCGATCCGGGCTTCTCTCAGCAAAAGAAAGAAATCGCGCTAAAATATGCCATTCCTGCTTTGTATTCCGTTTGGGAAGGTTTTATCGATTTTTCTTTTTCGGAATATGCTAAATATTTAAATAGCATGGAGCTTGACTTCTGTGATGTAAATATAGATATATTAACTCATCATTCCTTTTCCTCGCTTCAATTGCATAACCCCCCTCGAGATTACAATAAACAAAAAGAGTTTATAAAACGTATTTACAGCTTTTTATTTAAAAAATTTGTCACGGCCCCTATTCCTACTGGTTCAAACGTTGATTATGATCAGCTTAAAACTATCTGCTCTCGTTTCGGAGTAACCATGGTTCTCGAAGACAAATACAAGGCAAAACTTCAAAGGTTTTTGATGTTTCGTAATAAACTTGCCCATGGTAGCAAAAGTATTGTCGTCTATACGTCTGACCTAGAATTTTTTTCAAGCTTGGTAATTGATTTGATGTTTGAAGTCCAGCAGAACATTTTTAATAGTATTGATGAATCATCTTATAACTGCAATACAATTGATCAAATATGAAATCCCGCCCCCTGCGCCAACAGGAGACGGGATGCAATTCGAGAGGCCCCACAACAAAGCCGCTCTGCAAGGTAAATTATAACACCTTCGCAGGGCTTGCGCAAGCATACCTTGAGGAGGTTTATTTTATGGCCACAGTGCAAAAACGAGGCGATACCTACATCATCACCGTGTCATGCGGCTATGACGTCCACGGCAAACAGGTGCGCCGTCACAGAACATGGGAACCAGAACCGGGTATGACCGCCAAACAAATAGAAAAAGCCTTGCAGCGTGAACAAGTGCTTTTTGAAGAGGACTGCAAGACGGGTGTGAGCGAGGGAGGCAGCATTAAATTTGAAGCCTTTGCAAAACAGTGGTTTGCAGAATACGCCGAGCCTTCCTTAAAAACCAGAACCGTGAGCCGATACCACCAGCTTGAAGAACGCACCTATGCCGCGCTGGGACATCTGCGCATGGATCGGATCACCACCAGAGCCGTGCAGCGATTTGTTCAGGAACTGGGGCAGGAGGGAACCAATAAACACACCGGCAAGCCGCTGGCGCCGAAAACAATCAAGCATTATCTTTCCTTGGTGTCGGGTATATTCGCCTATGCTGTGTCACAAGGTGTGGTAAAGGACAACCCATGCCGGGGCGTGAGGCTGCCCACAGCCCCGCCAGTCGAGCGGGTTTGTTATACCCTTGAAGAGGCACAGAACTTCCTCGATGCGCTCAAAAATGAGCCGCTTCACTGGCAGGTATTTTATACGCTGGCCATCTTCGGCGGTTTCCGACGCGGCGAGCTGCTAGGCCTCGAATGGAAAGACATAGATTTCGATACCGGCGTTATCAGCATCAGGCGCACCAGCCTTTACACCAAAGAGCGCGGCGTTTATACCGACACGCCCAAAACGGCCCGCTCGATGCGCTCGCTAAAGATGCCGCAGGGCGTCATTGATCTGCTGCGGCGGTATAAGGTCGTACAAACAACCGAGCGGCTTCAGGTCGGCGACAAGTGGCAGGATTATGACCGGCTGTTTGCCGCATGGGACGGCGCGCCGCTGAATCCTTCTTGTGTGGAGAATTGGCTTTCGCGTTTCTTTGCCAGAACCGGCCTGCGCAAAGTCAACCCCCACAGCTTCAGGCACCTGAACGCCACGCTGCTGATCAACAGTGGCACAGACGTGCGCACCGTGTCGGCTGCCCTCGGCCACTCTCAGGCCAGCACCACATTGAACATCTATGCGCACACCTTTGCAGTCACACAGGCAAAGGCCACTGAGGCAATTGCCGAAGTGCTTGATTTGAAGATTTCAGAGAAATAAACAGCAAACAAACAGCAAATTGAATTTTGATCAAAAAGAAACGCCCGATAAACGGCACTCTAAAGCCATTTATCGGGCGTTTTGCTTGGAGCAGGTAACGGGATTCGAACCCGCTCGATCTGCTTGGGAAGCAGAGATGCTACCATTACACCATACCTGCGCGGATCAATCGCTCATTGATTATACCGCAATTTAACGGCGAATGCAAGGTGATTCTGAGCGAATATTTTAAACCGTTTGCAGGTGGCTTTGACGGGCCCAAAATCGGGTGGCCTCTTATCGGCAGGTGTTTCGCCGCTTTTGTATAAGCTGCCGTCGCAACCCGCTGTGTGTGGTCAGTGCGAACGCGAACAGCAGCTAATTGATCAACAGTGCCACAGCGTCAGGCATCTGGGGTGGAATGCCAAGGAAATTCTGATACTGTCTTTCAGCCACGCGCTGCGCCGCTGCACGGATATCTTGGAGGAACATAAAATTATCGGTCGCTGCTTTGACTACATTGCCGTCCAACGCGCCGTCATCAACCATATTGTTAAGCACCTGCGTCGCACGTTCCATCGACATGCCCCTGCGGTAGGGGCGGTCTTCGGTGATAGCGGTAAAAACGTCGGCCACGGCCATCACCCGCGCACCCAGCGGCAGATTATCCCCGCTAATGTGAAAAGGATAGCCCTTGCCATCCAAGCGCTCATGATGGTAGGCCGCCCATACTTTAATCGTATCAAACTGTTTAATTTGGTCAAGCAAAACATAGGTGTAATAGGTATGCGCCCGCATGGCGTTAAACTCATCCGGCTCAAGGCTATTTGGCTTTTCAAGAATGTCGTTGTCGATCGCCAGCTTGCCCAAATCGTGCAGATAGCCGGCTATCAGCATCATTTTACGTTCGATGGGTGAAAAGCCCACCAATTGCGATAAAGACTCGGCAACCTTCGCAACGCCTGCGGAGTGACTGGCGGTAAAGCGGCTTCTAAAATCGATAATGCGTGAAAAAAGGATGGCAAAATCGATAATCTCATCAATATCAAGCGACAGATTATCAAACAGCTCTTGCGTTGGCAGCATGTCCACCGGTCTACGTGCGGTTAGATCGAGCCAGATATACTCCTTTTTGCTCAGCTTGTTGAGCGCGGCGACAAAATTCGGCGCAAAAAGCGCCCCCGACCGCCGGTTGACGCCCTCGAGTACGCCGGGCAGCTGAGAGAGCACGTTACTCTTTTGATTAAGCCCGGCACAGACACGGTCGGCCAAATGGAGGATGTGGCTGTACAACGGCACCGCCTCGCCATTAAAATTCAGCCCCTGACCGTCGGACCACGGGACATGGTGATATTTGACGATTTTGGCAACCGGCCGCAGCGGTCGAAAGCCCTCTATCAGCGCCGCACTTTTAAAGGCGTGGTTATAGGCCGTAATCGGCTCGTGCTCGGTGATCGAAAGCAGCTCATTAGTCGACAGTGCACCAAGGTCATGTACGAGCGCCGCCAGAAAAATCTCCTTGCGCTCATGGGCGGATAAGCCGAGCTGCTCGGCCAGCCGGTACGACAAATAAGCCACCTGCTGCTGGTGGCTATCGAGCAACGGTGATATCAAATCCTGCGCATTTGAGAGGCACAGCAGCAGCTCGCGAAAATTACACCTGATAATATTGTTCATAACAAATCCTTTTGCCACGCTTTTTAGCGAAGCGCCCATCGCGTGCCGAAAAACGGCTGTATATGCCAAAAATTTGTCGACTAAAATCGACGGGTTCAGGGCCATTATACCGCATTTTTTGGGATAAAACAAACCATTTAAATACAATTAGGCATGTTTTATGCTTTGCTCTCGCGAATGGCCGCCGCCACTCCGCACTTAAAATTTATGGCGGCATCAAAGACTTTCAATATTAACCGATGTGCCTTGGCACCATCGTCGCTGATCACTGTCGGGCGCGGCGCGCCA
The DNA here is from genome assembly GCA_023391005.1 of Bacillota bacterium. Taxonomy (GTDB): domain Bacteria; phylum Bacillota; class Clostridia; order Oscillospirales; family Ruminococcaceae; genus Yanshouia. Next base: position 21,845 of record JAEWBS010000002.1, read on the forward strand.
GATCAAAAGCTTCTTTGCGCTTGATGCGTCCCCCGCCCCGTGCTATACTAATCTCACCTAAAAAGCCGCGTTATCTAAATAGTTTAAAGGCAGCCATGCCGATAGCTTTATCAAAACCAGTACAGAAATGAGAGATGTTTATGCCGCAGCCCGTTGTCATTCGCCCCGCTGCACCCGAAGACGCAGAGGAATTGCTTGAGATCTACGCGCCCTATGTGCAAAACACCGCAATTTCGTTTGAATATACCGTACCCTCGGTCGAGGAATTTGCCGGGCGCATCCGCAGTACCCTGACCCGCTACCCCTATTTGGTTGCGTTGCAGGGCGATAAGATTGTAGGCTATGCCTATGCGTCGGCCTTTAAAAGCCGCGCCGCCTACGACCGGGCGGTGGAAAC
>JAEWBS010000021.1 GCA_023391005.1 Bacillota bacterium
CTGTTTGCCGCCAAAAATAGCAGCCTTACCGAACGCAAGCACGTTCCCGCGCCATAACGGGCGCACCCGGCAGACACGACTGACCGCCCTTAGGCGGCGTTTGCATCTGCGGCTCCGGGAGGTATTCGCTAAAATCTGCGGCGTTCCTTTACACCAGACAGGAACTCTCTGCGGCGCGCAAACAGAAGCTACTTATTCCCTTCACAGCCATTGAGCTTGATTATAGCCCGGTGTGACATATTTGTCAACTCTTTTTGCAGTTTTACAGTTATGTTGCCGAACAATGGCTGTTTTCGAGGAGCTGCCGCGCGTTTTCAAGCGCCAGCTCGGTAATCGGCTCACCGTTCATGATACGGGCCAGCTCCTTGGCGCGTCCCGTTTCGTCCAGCGGCTGTATCTGCGTAAAGGTGCGCCCCTCGCTGACCTGCTTTTCGATTAATAGATGATGCGCGCCAAACGCCGCCACCTGCGCCAGATGGGTGACACAGATGACCTGCCGACTGCCCGAAACCGCCTGCAGCTTGGCGCCAACCTTTTGCGCGGCGCGCCCACTGATGCCGGTGTCGATTTCGTCGAATATCAGTGTGCCGATATCCTCCTTGCCTGAGAGCACATTCTTGATGCCGAGCATGATGCGGCTCATTTCACCGCCCGAGGCGGTTTTAGATAAGGGCTTTAACGCCTCACCCGGGTTGACCGAAAGCAGAAATTCCGCTTCATCCGCGCCATTTTCGCCAAGGCGCTTTTGAGTCATCGCAATATCCATTTGTACGGCGGGCATGTCCAGATCGCGCAGCTCGGTCTTGACGGCGGAAATCAATCCATCGGCGGCGGCACGGCGTGCCTGCGTTAGGGCTTCGGCAGCGGATTCGGCGGCCTTTTGCGCCTTTTGCCGCGCTTCTTTGAGCTTTTGAATTGTCTGCTCCGAAAACGTGATCTCATCGAGCTGCCGCTGCGCCTTTTCACAATAGGCCAAAATCTCGGCGATACTGCCACCGTATTTCTTCTTCAAGCGGCCGATCGCATCCAACCGTTCTTCAATGTCGTCGAGCTCCTGCGGGTCGAATTCCAGCGCGTCGAGCTGATCCCGCAGCTGGGCCGAAATGTCCTCAAGTTCATATTCAAAGCCTGCGATCACCTGCGCGGCGTGAGAAAGGCCGTCTATGTATTTACCGGCATCGGTGAGTGCTTCGGCGGCGTCGGAGAGCAGCGCAACGGCGCCCTGCCAGTCTTCCCCGCCCGAAAGGTTCTGGCGGCAGCGGTAGAGCAGGTCGCTCAGATGCTCGGCGTTGCGGATGACCCGTCTGCGGGCGATCAGCTCTTCCTCTTCGCCGTCCCGCAGGCGGCAGGCGGTAATTTCTTCAATTTCGTAGTTTAAAAGGTCGATCCGGCGGGCCTTTGCCGCCTCGTCGGTTTCAATTGTGGCCAGCTTATTTTCAATGGCGCACAAGTCGTTGTAATGCTGACGATATTCCAGAAGTACCGGCTGTAATTCGCCGTAGCCATCAACAAATTGCAGATGGGTCTCGGGCAGCGAGAGAAGTTGGCTGTCTTGCTGTCCGTGGGTATGGATTAATAACCCGCCGATATTTTTGAGCATGGCGACGGTCGAGAGCTTGCCGTTGATACGGCATACGGTGCTGTCGGCGGTGATTTCGCGCTCGATCAGCAGCTCGCTGCCCTCAATATCAATGCCATGCGCTGCAAGATTTTGGCAGACCGTATCCGAAAGCTTTGTAAACAGCGCCGTGACCGCAGCCTTTTTCTCGCCGGTGCGGATCAGCTCCTTAGAGGTACGCGAGCCCAGAACAGCGCCGATAGCGCCGATCAAAATCGACTTACCCGCGCCGGTCTCGCCGGTGAACACGTTTAAGCCGTTCTCAAAGGCGATCTGCGCGCTCTGTATGACCGCAATATTTTGTATCCAAAGCTGTGAAAGCATCTTCTTTCGCCGCCTTATTTGTTAATCAGCTTTTTGAGTCGGTCGGTGATCTGCGCGGCGCTCTCGATCGAACGCGCCACGACAAAGAAGGTGTCATCGCCCGAAAGCGTGCCGACGACATCACCAAATTCCGCCGCGTCAAAGGTCGCGCAGGCGGCGTTGGCCATGCCGGTAAAGCACTTGATGACCACAATGTTCTGCGCATAATCGATCGATTTGACCGACTCGCTGAAGATCATCGCAAATTTGCCGGACATGTTTGCGCCCTGCTTGATGCGCATCGACACATAACGGTATCTGCCGTTGTCGGAACGCACCTTATGAATGCCAAGCTCCCGGATATCGCGTGAGACGGTGGCCTGAGTCACGTCAAAGCCGCTGCTTTTAAGATGCTCAAGCAGTCCCTCCTGCGTATCGATCGCCTCGTCGGAGATCAGTTCCAGAATTTTGGCATGACGACTTGCTTTCATGTGGTTTACCCCCTTAGTTTTAGCTTTTGATTCAAGGTTTGGTAAAAACTGCGGTCTTTTAAGCATATAAAGCGGGAAACATACCGCGATTTTTCAATAGAAACATGATCGATCTCGCCGATATCCTCAACCGGCGTGCCGTCGACGATCACGCACAGCTCGGCGTTGGGGTCGGGCATGCGGGGGCGCACAACGAGGCATTTGTCCGAAGAGAAAACGATCGACCGACCCGACAGTGAGTGCGGGCAGATGGGCGTCATCGTGATCGTTTCTACCGAAGGATCGATGATCGGTCCCCCGGCCGACAGCGAATAGGCGGTGGAGCCGGTCGGCGTCGCAAAGATGATGCCGTCGGCGCGGTATTCCCCCACCGTGTCGACGCCGCACAGCACACGGATATCAATGGCCCGTCCAAACTGGGTGCGGCAGATCACGACGTCGTTAATCGCATAACCGGTCACCTGCTGCGCGTTGGCGCCAAAGGCCGACATACGCAGCACCATGCGGTTTTCAATGTCATAGTCGCCGGTTTTAAGCATCTCAATCGCTGAGAGATCGCCCGCCTCCATCTGAGACAGAAAGCCCAGCCGTCCCGAATTGATGCCCAAAATCGGCTTGTCATAGCGCATCGCCACACTGGCCTGATGGAAGATGGTGCCGTCCCCGCCGATGGCGATGACCGCGTCGCAGGCGGCCAGCAGCGTTTCAAGGTCGTCGGTGGCGATATCGGCACAGCAGCCGAGCGCCTCGGCGTCGGCCTTAGATAGCATCGGCACAAGGCCGCAGTCCCGGAGGCGGTCAACCGCCTCTTGGGTACAGGGCAACGCATTCGCAAGCTTGAGATTCGGGCAAAGTAAGATTTTTTCCATCATCATTTAAGTTGCGCCCAAGGCCTGATGCGCATCCTCCACAATTTTTTGGACATCATTTATGGCTTGCCCATCCGGCGTTTCTCGAACGAGATAAAGCAAGTATTCAATGTTCCCTTCCGGCCCTTTTACAGGTGAAAAGGACAATCCCTTTACATTAAACTTGAGCGCCTTGGCACAAGTCGCCACCTTTTGAATCACGGAAAGATGGACTTGCCGGTCGCTGACAACGCCCTTTTTGCCGACCTGATCGCGCTGCGCCTCAAACTGCGGCTTAATCAGGCAGACAACCGCCCCGCCGGGCTTTAACAGCGCATACGCCGTCGGAAGCACGAGCGCCAGTGAGATAAACGAAACGTCGATGCTGATAAAATCAATCGGTTCGCCGACATCCGAAGGAGTCAGGTGGCGCACGTTGGTGCGCTCTCGGCTGACGACCCGCGCGTCCTGCCGCAGGCTCCAGGCCAGCTGACCGTAGCCCACATCGAAGGCATAGATCTTTTGCGCACCGTTTTGCAGCATGCAATCGGTAAAACCGCCGGTGGAGGCGCCAAAGTCGCAGCAGACGGCGTCTTGAAGGTTCAGCGGAAACACCGCAAGCGCCTTCTCGAGCTTTAACCCGCCGCGGCTGACATACCGCAGCGCGTCACCCCGGAACTCGATCGGGGTATCCTCTTTATAGTCTTCCCCGGGTTTATCCGCTTTTTGTCCGGCGGCATACACTTTGCCCGCCATAATCAGCGCCTGCGCCTGCACCGTGTCGGACGCTAAGCCGCGTTCGACCATCAGCGCATCGAGCCGTTTTTTCATGTTAACACGCACCTGTCATTCTTCCATTTGCTGCAGCAGCGAAACCAACCCGTCGGTATCAAGCCGCAGCGTGTGCAACGCGCGCTCAATCGTGCTTTGCGGCACAAAGCCGTCGATCGCGTGCAGCGCGGTTTTGCCTCGATAGCCATTCAGCGAGAGCGCGGCGATAAACTGCATGCCTGCGCCGCCGCTGCGGATACCCTCTTCGGCAAAAAGGAGCTGATCGTATTTTGCCGCTGCCGCCACCGCGCCGTTATCAAGCGGCAACACGCGGTTTAGTTTAATCACGGCAGTGTCTCCTAGCCGGTCGGCCGCTGCCAATGCGGCGGCAAAGGTTCTGCCGTAGGTGATAATCGCCCGGCTGCTGCCAGCGGGGGCATATTCGTCAAAGGCCTTTTCAGTTGCGGGATATTGGGCCAGCAAGGGGCTCTCGCCCCCTCTGGGATAGCGCACCGCAACAGGGCCGTCGTAATCGTTGAACGCGCTCTTGAGCATGGCTCTAAGCTCGGCAAAGTTGGCGGGCGCCAGTACCGTCACGCCTGGAATCGTCGACAAAAAAGCCACATCGAAAATGCCTTGATGCGTTTCACCATCATCGCCGACAATACCGGCGCGGTCAACGCCCAGCACAAGGTGCCGTTTCTCGATCGCCGCGTCGTGAATCAATTGGTCATAGCCACGCTGTAGGAAGGTGGAATAGATGGCGAAGACCGGCAGCATGCCGCCTGCCCCCAACGCGCTGGCAAAGGTCACGCCAAACTCCTCGGCGATACCCACGTCGTAATATCGACCGGCCTTCTTAAAGCGTCTGCCGAAATATTGCAGGCCGGTGCCGTGCTCCATCGCCGCTGTGATCGCACAAATGCGCGGGTTTTCTTCAGCCAGACGAACCAGCTCTTGGCCGAACACCGAAGAAAAGCTTTCACCCGCTGCGCTGACCGGCTGGCCGGTTGCGATGTTAAAGCGCGAAACACCGTGATATGCCCCCGGGTTCTGCTCCGCAAAGGTATAACCCTTACCCTTCCGGGTCTGCACATGAATGATACTGGGGCCGGTGGTTTTCTTGGCTTCGGCCAATATATCGCAAAGATTTTGCAGGTTGTGTCCATCCACCGGGCCAAAGTAAGTGAAGCCAAGCTCCTCAAAGAAGGGGCTTGGATAGATAACCTGCTTGAGCACCGTTTTGGAGCCCGCGACAAGGTCGCGCAGCGCCTCGCCCGCCACCGGCACGCTGAGCAGTACTTGCTCGGTCGCCTTTTTCATCTTGAAATAGCCGGGCTTTGAACGGATAACCGACAGATATTTGGCCATGGCCCCCTCGTTCTTAGAAATGGCCATTTCGTTGTCGTTGAGGATAATAATCAGATTTTCGCCGCTTTTTCCGACGTTGTTAAGACCCTCGTAGGCCATGCCGCCGGTCAAGGAGCCGTCACCGATAACCGCCACCACATGGTCTTTTTTGCCCTGTAACGTCATACTGCGCTTTAAACCGTAGGCCGCGGCAATCGACGTGCTGGCATGCCCCGAGATAAAGCTGTCATAAGCGCTCTCCTCGGTTTTTGGAAAGCCCGAAATGCCGTTCTCCTGCCTGAGCGTTGAAAAACGGCTCAGGCGGCCGGTTAGCAACTTATAGGTATAGCATTGATGCCCGACATCCCAGACAATTTTATCCTTGGCCACATCAAAGCAGTAGACCAGCGCCAGCGTCAGCTCCACCACGCCAAGGTTGGAAGCCAAATGCCCCCCGGTACGCGAGACGGTATTAACCAGCTCGGCCCGGATCTCTTCGGCGAGAAGCTTGAGCTGAAAAACAGAAAGCTGCCGTAAGCCCTGCGGGTTGCCGGACAGATCTAAAATTCGTTTTGGAACCATGTCATACCCCTTAAATATTAAAAATATTGCAGAGATTTAGTTTGTGCATCACCGATAAGTGGTGCTTTGAATTTTTCATTATAATGGATAGATCATTGCAATAAGTATGCCGAGCAATGCGCCCGCAATGACTTCCAGCGGTGTGTGGCCCAGATATTCTTTGAGCGCCTTGCGGCTTTGGCGGACTAAAGTGTCCTGCTCATCTTCTTCCTGCTCAGACTCTATATCCTCGTCGTCTTCAAAATCCAGCAGCGGATGATCTTTTAAAACATCCCAGAAATCCTTATAGCTGCCCAGCATCCAGTTGATGGTTTTGGCCTGTTCGCCAGCGGCCCGCCGGACGCCCATGGCATCATACATGACTACCGCCGCAAAGGCGATGGTCAGGGCGAACAGCGGCGACGCGAAGCCCACGACGCGCGCCATGCCAATGGTGAGCGACACCACCAGCGCCGAATGCGAGCTGGGCATGCCGCCCGAGCCGGTCATGCGTTCCAGCTTTAAATTGCCATGAGAAACCCAATGCAGCAGCGTTTTGATCACCTGCGCGGCAAACCAGGCCACCGCGCAGATGTTGACAAGCGGGTTGCTGCAAAGAACCTGAATAATCGGCATGTTGATTACTTCCTTTAATTGGAGAATACTTTCAGGCGGTGCGATGCGCCAGCAGATTCGTCAGCGCGGGCAAAAAGGTGTTTTCAGGAAACAGCTCAGCCAAATCGCGCTGCGCGCTGTCAAACAAACGATCCGCCTCTTTTTGTGCTGCCTCAAGGCCCAACAGCGAAACGAAGGTAACCTTGTGCGCCTTTTCGTCGCTGCCAATATTTTTGCCCAGCACGGCGCTGTCGCCGGTCACGTCGAGAATGTCGTCGGTAATTTGAAAAGCTAGCCCTATTTTTTTGGCATAGGACTGTGCCAGATCGGTCTGATGGGTCGAGGCCCCGGCGGCAATGCAGCCGCAATGAACCGCAGCGCGGATAAGCGCCCCGGTTTTCATCGCGACCATGTCACGATGCTGTGAGAGCGTGAGCGATTTTCCCTCGCTGGTCACATCGACGGCCTGACCGCCCAGCATGCCGTACTCACCGGCCGCCTTTGAGAGCGTCCGAGCCATTGCGAGTGCACAACCCGCGCCAAGCAGGCGCTGTGTTTCTTCGCTTGATACTACTTCAAAGGCAAGCGTCAGCAGGCCGTCGCCCGCCAGCACCGCCAGCCCCTCGCCAAACTGCTTGTGGTTTGAGGGCTTGCCGCGGCGCATGTCGTCGTCGTCCATGCAGGGCAGATCGTCATGAATCAAGGAGTAAGCGTGGATCATTTCGAGCGCGCAGGCGGCGGGCATTGCCAACTCGCCCGGCATGCCGAACGCCTGACAGAATGCTACCGCCAGCACCGCACGAATGCGCTTTCCGCCGCCCAGCAGACTGTAACGCATGGCTTCCAGTACGGGAGCCTGCATAATGCCCTCATCATACTCGGTCATCAATTCGAGATGATTTTCAACCTGTGTGCAAAGTGTGGAAAATGCGTCTTCAAATCGCATCGCTTAGGCCTTCTTTCTCAGGAAAAAGCGTTTCTATTTTTGCTTTGGCGTCGTTTAACTGCCGGGTACAACTGTCTATCAGGCCGGCGCCCTCGGCATAAAGCGCCAGCGATTGCTCTAAGCTCGTGCTGCCATTTGACAGCAGAACCGTAATTTCATCCAAACGGGCCATTGCCTGTTCAAAGGTCATTGCATTTCTCCTTCTGCGGCGGTGTTTTGAATGACAGCCGCGGCGGCACCCTCATACAGCCGCAGCGTGATTCTGTCTCCCGCTTGTAGCTGCTCGGCGGAGAGAACGGGGTGTCCGTCCTTGACCGCGATACAATAGCCGCGGGCTAAAACCCGCAGCGGGCTTAAAGAATCCAATAGAGCGGCCCGTTGCGAAACAGCCCCGACCCGCTTTGAAATGTCAGTTTGAGAAAGGTTATACATCGATTCTATCAAATTATTCAATCTTTGTCTATTTTTATTAATAAAAAACCAAGGATTTTTTAGCGGTTCGGCGGCCTTTTTTTCAAGAAGCAGTCGCTCTTTTAAAACAAGCTGCCGTATCATTGCATTTTTAAGCAGATTTTGACGCTGTGCCAGGCGTTCGGCCAGCTGCGCGCGATCCGCCACGGCCAGCTCGGCAGCAGCAGTCGGGGTCGCGGCCCGTAGGTCTGCGGCCAGATCGCAGAGTGTGACGTCGGTCTCATGCCCCACGGCCGAGATGGTCGGAATGCGAGATTCGGCCACAGCGCGCACCGTCGCCTCCTCGTTAAAGGCCCAGAGATCCTCGGCCGAGCCGCCGCCGCGCCCGACGATGATAACAGCACTTCTGCCGTCGCGGTTGAGCGTCCGAATCGCCGCTGCGATCGCCGCCGGGGCCTCGGGACCCTGCACACTTGCCGGCGCCAGCAGCAGCTGCACCGACGGATTTTTGCGCGCGATCACGCTGATAATATCGTGCAGCGCCGCACCCGAGTCAGAGGTCACAACACCGACGACCGCCGGGTTATACGGAATTGGGCGTTTTTTGTGTTCGTCAAAATAACCTTTGGCGGCCAAAAGTTGCTTCTGCTTTTCAAAAGCGAAGCCCTGAGCGCCCGCGCCGTCGAGCATCAGCTCGGATACGATGAGCTGAAACCCACCGTCCCGCTCATACAGCGTGGCAGCGCCCCGTGCTACCACCGCCAACCCGGCTTGTGGCATAAATTTCAGCAGCATCGTGTTGCTCGCGAACATGACGGCCTTGATCGAGGCCGAATCGTCACGTAAGGTGAAATAGAGGTGGCCCGAGCGCTGATTGGCGGTCAGGGTGCCGATCTCGCCCGCGACATAAATTTCTTTGAGCCTCGGGTCGGACTCAAGCTGTGATTTGACATAGCGATTGAGCTGTGAAACCTTTAAAACCGGCAGTCTCATGCTTCGGTACCTCCCCTGTGGATGCGTGTCACCGTCTCGCCCGCAGCAAGCGCCGTGAGCACCGCAATGCCCACCGCGTTGTCGCACGAAAAGGCGGGCGGCGCAAAAATACCATTATAACAGCCCTCAACCTCGGCACGGATCAGCGTATTGGACATGACGCCGCCCGCAAAAACCAGATCGGCACAGCCGGTCGCATTCTTTGCCTCCCCCGCCATTTTTAAAAGCGCTGCGAGGATCGACAGCAGGCAAAAACGGGCGATATCGGCGGGCGGCTCGCTCTTATCCAGCATCGTTTTGCACTGATTTTCGATGCCCGACAGACAAGGGTTATTCCCCTGAAACGCCGCCTTAACCTTAAAGCTTCGGTTGGATTGCCGTGCCAGCGCATCCATCGCGGGCCCTGCGGGGAACGGGAGTCCCAGCATATGCCCCACCCTGTCCACCACCTGCCCGGCGTTTAAATCGTTGGTACAGCTTATGAGAACGATGTCCGCCTCACACAGCGATTTTACCCACAGGCATTCGGTCGTACCGCCCGAAAGATGAAACGCCAAAAAGCTTTTATCGATTAAATCAAGCCGATCCGCGCCGTAGAGCGCCGCCGCCACATGTCCCGCCTGATGCGAAAAGGTGTGCAGCGGCAGGTTCATCGCGGCGGCGGTGGTTTGGGCCGCCATCAGTCCCGTCAAAAAACAAGGCATGTATGAGCCCTCGACATCGCGCGGACGACGCGATACGCCGACGGCCGAGAGCGGCTGGTCGTCCTTGGCGCGCAGCAGCGACATCAGTTCCCCGAGCGCCTTAACATGCGAAAAAACGGCATCGCTCTGCCGCAGTCCAACCTGACCCTGCGGCACGGGCAAAAGCCGTTTTTGCTCAACAGTCCCCCCCGCGCGGTAAACGGCGCAGGAGGTGGTGTAGTTACTCGTATCAATTCCTAAATATCCGCGCATGATTCGTTCTCATCAGCCTCTTTGTTCTTGACCGGCGCGGCCTCCTTAACATAGGTGCCCAGCACGCCGTTGATGTACGAAGCGTCGTTTTCAGTCGCGTATTTTTTGGCCAGCTCAATGGCCTCGTTGATGGTGACGCGCACCGGAATATCGGGGAAATAAGCCAGCTCGCAGACAGCCAGTCTCAGCAGCGTCAGCGTCACCCGCGACAGACGGCCAATCTTCCACTTTGTCAGATATTTTTCGATATTCTGATCCAACTCGGTTTCTTTCTCGGATGCCGTCATCACGAGCCGACGGGCATAATCGTTGAGCTCAAGCGCGCGGCTCTCAACCGCCAGCGTAATCAGCTCGTCCATCGGTTCCTCGCGGAAGGACTTTTCAAAAATAAGCAGGAATGCGGCTTCTCGCGCATCTCTTCTCTTCATAGGAACGACCTCTCATGTAAAAATACAAAAACATACCCTCCGGCGCGTTAGGCAGGAGGGTATCTCATTGCTTGGTTTAAGCCTGCTGCTCGCCGGCCTCGTATGCAATTCCCTCAACGACGATGTTGACCTTGGAGACGGTGATGGCGGTCATGCTCTGAATCGATTCCTTGACGGCCTTTTGCACCTTTTCGGAAACAACCGGAATTTTGACACCCCGCTTTAAGATTAGGTGCAGCGTAATCTCGGCCATATCGTCGTTGAGCACAATAGCAACCGCTTTGGGAAAGGATCTCCTAGACAGCATGCCCTTAAAGTCGACCGGTGATACGGCAATGCTGTCCACGCCGTCGACTTCTGAAGCGGCTGTACCGGCAATCGTGATTAAAACCTCTTTGGAAATGCGCAGCGTCCCCACCGCGCCCTCGTGAATTTTCTCGTTCATCTATCAAATTCCTCCGTTGTCCTTTTAAATACCGCGCAACCACCGCGGAAAATCAAAAAGCGCAAGCAAATGGTGAATGGCGCATGAACGGCAGCAAGCCGTTTTGGACGGCGGCTGTGGCGCATCCTCTTAGTATCACAACCATCTTGCAGTTATTATACCACATATTTGCGGCAAGACAACCGGATGATACAAAATTATCTGCCGTTTACCGCCAAAACCCTTGATCATAGCCTCTGATAAAACCGATGTTTTTCTTGAGGTGCAAGTATTAAGGCGCACAATTTGTGCGCCTTAATACTTAAAGCGAGGTTTTCTCGCGAGCTGTTAGGATATGTTCGAGATCGCAGCTTAAAGTCGGCTTTCTAACGGCGGCGCTGCTCGCCGAATACTTGATTCACCCAAATTTTAGCGAACACCCCCTTACGGGCCGTTGCGGTAAAATGATCAGTTGACCTCGATAATCGCGATGTTCTCGTCGGGTATCGTGACCTCTTTGACAATGATGTCCTTCATCTGTGCGACTTCGTTAGTTAGCAGACCTTCGGTTTTGACAATGACGTCAACGCGCTGGGTATCGTAATAGACCATGCACTCTGTAAAACCCTTGGATTTTATCAGGTTTTCGATTTTGCCTTCCTTCTCAATCGCTTCGGCCATAGAGGTGGTCTTTAACGCCAGCTCGGTGCGCTGCTCGGGGGTGATGGCCTCGCTTTCAATGAGGTTCTTTAAGGTCTGCACGGCTTCGTCACGGGTCTTTTGGCGGCTGATCTTTGCTTCGGCAAAGAAGGCGTCGGCATCCTCGCCGATATTGACATACTGAGAGTCGCCGTAGTTCTTATCCGTCTCGAGAATATTGGTGGTCGGAAGCTCAAACCCGTCGCCGGAATATACCCAGTTGAGATATACCGCCAGAGACAGGCAGAGCACCAAAGCAGCTAAAATAATCTGTTTCTTGCCAACAATCATATTCATTCTAAACTTTTTCATTCGGATTGCCTCCCGCTTATTATTCTGCTGATTGAATTACGCATACCTGTAAGGATGTCACGCCCAACGCCGTTGTCACCGCGTCGGTCACACGCTGGCGTATCACCGGATTCCCCGCGCCGCTGCAAACCACCACCACACCCTTTACCCGGGGTGAAAGCTCGGTAAGCACCAAAGGCTTTTTGCCTCCTGTAGAATCGACGAGAATATAGCTTTGCTGCCGGTCTTCCTTTTCCTGAACCTTTGAGGGGGCGGCGCCACCATCAGCGTATGTAAAAACACTGTCGCCCGACTGCTTTTCGTCTGCGGCATATCGGTATTCAACACCGTTTTCCAACGTAACCATAACATGAACCGCGCCCACTCCTTTAACCTGTTTTAATATCTCAGTCAAACGCTGCTCGGTCTGCTGCGCATAGGTTGTCAGTGTGCCGCCTGTGTCCTGAGCCGCAGCCTCCCGACCGCCGATATCGGGCCACAGGCCGGTCAACATAATCAGCAGCATACCGGCTATTCCCAGCGCCGTCAGCCATTTGGCCTGTTTTTGTGAGATACCGCTTTTTGAAAACAATCCCTTGAAGAATTTAGAGACTTCCACGTCATTTCACCTCCTCATATATAGCGGTCTGAACAGCTATACCTAAAAAGCTTTCAAGCTCCTTTTTAGTCTCGTTTTGCCTTTGACCGTCCTTCGGCTCTAAAATAATATGCACGCCTGACACTTCTACCGCGTTCTCCGATACGCTAAAGTCTATTCCGATTTCTCGCGGAAATATGCCAAGCATTTCTAATTTATTGGAAATCACCTGCGTCATTTTTGCGTTGAACTGCCGTTCTAAGATTGCGTCGGTATCAAGGGCCTCCACCGCCTGCTCCTGAACCGATGACAGGTCGATTTTAGGCCGGTCGCCCAGCCAACCGGAGACCGGTGCGATCAGGCAAAGCAATAAAAACATTTGCAGAATATAGCTCAACTGCTTCTTCTGGGAGGACGGCGTCAGATTTTCAAAAATGGCGGCCACCATCGCGCTGACAAGAAGTGTAAAGGTCCATAGCTTTATATCGTTCATGCAAATTCCTCTCCGATCGGCGCACGCATCGCTATCATTAAGCTGCCTATCAGCAACAAAACCAGCGTAAAGTTATTCAACTTTACTGATGTCATAAGCCTGTCCCTCCACTCAATGAGAGCATAACTGCCGTGGAGATGACCAGCAGCATCATCATCGAAAGCAAAATCGCGGTCATAATTGACAACAAGTTTGAAAAACCTGTCAAAATTCCCTTGACCGGCGAAACCGAAAGCATCTCCCCGGTGATGGATGCAACCGCCACAACAGCACGCAACACCGTGATGCGCAACAGCACCGGCAGAAAGGTCAGCACCGCTACCAGAATGCCAAAGCTGCCGACGCTTGCTTTTATAATTTGCAGACTGCCCTGCATGGCCGAAAGCGCGTCGGTCAGCACCGAGCCCACCACCGGGATAAAGCTGCCGACCAAAAACTTGGCGGTTTTAACAGCGGCGCCATCCGCCGCCGCGCTCAAGAAGCTTTGCAACGACAACAGCCCGGTAAACGCCGTCATAACCAGCACCAACCCCCAGTTAATCAGTTTTTTGATGGCGCTGGAGGTCATCATAATGCCGCCGTTCTGTCCAATGCCCCCGGCGAGCGACAGCATCATATACGATTGCGTCAGCGGCAGGAACACACCGGCGGCCAGTTGAGAGACGGTCTGCGCCGCGATCATCAGCACCGTGTGGTAGACCGCCGCCGTAGCGGGCGCGCCGCCGGTGGCCACGACCGTCGCATACACCGGTATGTAGGCCAACATGAACTGCGCACAGGCACGAATGCTCTCGGCTCCCTGCGCCAGACAGTCCAGCACTGGGCCGCTTAAAATGGCGGTAATGCTCAAAACACCGATCAGGCCAAACACGCTTGAGGCCTGTGTCTTCTCGCCGAGCACCGACAAAATGGCACACAGCAACACCGAGGCGAGAATCGAGAACATCTCTTTTTTATAGGCGGACACCGTCTGCGCAATCTGTCGGGTAAGCAGATTCCAAAGCGCCTGCGGCGAGATGCTCAGCGCCTTGCCCATGCTTAAATCGTCGAGTGAGAGCTCGTCCGCCATCTGCTGCGCCGTAGGCGGAATCTGCCGCTGCAGCAGCTCAAGCCCCAGTTCGTCGGCCAGCTCCTCGACGGGGGAGACCGCCAGACTGTGGGTCGTCAGCAACAGGATGCAAAAAAATATAAAGATCAGCTTTTTCACGTCCACGGCTCCCCTCACGCAGAAAATATTTTGGTCGCAAGCCTTAAAAGCTCGCCAAACAGCGGCAGGCTCAAGGCCAACAGACAGACCTTTCCGCAAAACTCCACCTTGCTGCCTATCGCTGTTTCGCCCGCGTCCTTACAGGCGTCGCAGGCCAACTGGGTACACACCGCGATGCCCAACGCCTTGAGCAGCAGCGACGAATATTCGGTGTCCAGCTGGGTGAGCGCGACGAGCTCGGATAGCTGCGTCACAACCGGGCTCAACGTGTTGATGCCCCACAATAGCAGCAGAATGCCGCACACCAACGATAGCAGCAATGCGTATTCCTTTTTTAAATCGCGCAGCGTAACCGCCAGCAGCATCGCCATTAACGCGGCGGCCGCCACGGCAAAAAATTCTTGAATCACAGATTAAACACCGTCTTTACTGTCTCAAAAAGTGTGTTGATCTCGTAAATCATCATCATCAAAACTACGATTAAACCGGCCAGCGTCGTCATCATGGCCTGCTCCTCCCGGCCCGAGCGAATCAGCACCTGATTGAGCACCGAAACAATGATGCCAACGGCGGCAATGCGAAAAATTAAATCGACGTCCATCTTCTTTACCCTCCTAAAACAGTATGACGGCCAAAGAAAGCCCAAGCAGCGAGCCGAGCGTTGCCGAAAGACGCCGGTTTTTCTCGCAGGAAACGCGCGCTTCGGACAAAATAGCGTCGAGCTGCTCAATCAAAAGGCCGAGCTGCCCGAGCTGAGTATCAAGATCGCTGGCGCCAAGTATATCGCCCACCGATGAAAGCAATCTGCGCTCCGGCGCGTCGAGCGGCGCGTTGCTCTCCTCTACCGCACGGACCCACTCGGAGGAAAAATCGGTCGGCGCAACATAACCTGTCATTCCATCGAGATAATCGCAACCGGCCAACACCGGGTCGCTTTTTAACATGGACAGCAGCTGCGTCGGCGGCGCCAGCGTAAAGCGCAACGTATGGCGCAATGTGAGAAGAAAGGTGCGGGCCTGTTCAATGGCCGATATGCGCCGCTGGTACCGCGCGCCGTGAAAGATCCCACCAATCGAGCAGCTGAGCGCCAGCAGACTCAACCCCGCGATGCGAAGCCAGATCATCAATCGAAAACACCTCCCTGATGCTGGATGGATGCGGAAATTCGCTTAAAATTGCCGCTTTATCAAAAGCGCCGCTACCCAGCAGTAACCTGCCCGACTGACGGCCCAGAAGCTCGGCCCTGCTGCCTGCATGGATGGTTGTGACGACCGCGACGCCGCAGTTGAGCGCGTAGGCCACCGCCGCCACCTCCCGCTCCGAGCCCAACTCGTCACAGAGGATGACCTGCGGCGACAGATTGCGCACCGCGAGCAACAGCCCGTCCCCTTTGTCGTAGCCCGAGAGCACACAGCAGCCCCGGCAAAAATCGCCCAGCTCGCCGCGCTCGTCCACCACAACCACCCGGTCGCAGCCATTGACGGCCCCGCTTGCCAGCGAGACGGCCAAGTCGCGCAGTACCGTGGTTTTGCCGCTCGCAGGCGCGCCGGCGAGCAGCAGGCCGCAGAGGCCACCGCCGAAGGCCTCGCGCAACAGCCTGTCCGCCGCGCCCCGGTATTCCCGCGCGACGCGCAGCACAATGGCATTGACCTCCCGCAGGCTGATCAGTCCACCGTCGCTGCCATACACCGCCGTGGCCGCAAAACCGGCACGGTGGCCGCCCGGCAGCGTCAGATAGCCCTGCGCCAGCTCCCGCTGGTGGCTGTGTACAGCCTGTCCGCACAGCGTGATATAACATTGCGCCAGCTCCTGCGCAGTGATTGGCGGCCAATCGCGCAGCGTGATGTTGCGGTTATTGACCCGAAGCTGCGGGCAGCAGCCAGCGATCAGCCGCAGCTCCTGCGCGTTTTCGCAAAGCGTATTCGGCAATCCGGATAGCCTTCTTTTAATATTTTCTGAAAGCGAGGCGACCGCTTGGTCAAACGCGGCTCGTCCAGTCAGCATTTTAAAATTCCTCCCCTCTTTCTACTGCTATTTGTATGGACAGCCCCTGACTTCTAGAACAAAAAAATACCGCGCTGTCTTTAAGACAACGCGGTAGGTAGATGGTACTTTTAAGTTTTTTTTGTGATGCTGGTATGACAGCTCGGACAGGTGATAACGATTTTGCCACGGCCGCGCGGCACACGCAGTATCTGCTTGCAGCGCGGGCAGCTGTAATAGCGGTGTTCCCTGTCCTTGAGCCGGTTGTTCCAACGCTTGAGGAATGCAATGACCGGCTCGGCTTTTTGCAGAAAGACGCGGTTTTCAGCGCTACGCTTATACACATCGCGCGAGAGAAAGCGAACCCAGAATAACGCGAGCGGAATCAGTGCCAGAAAGCGCCACAGGCCGCCGGGCAACAGCAGCGAAAGCGCCAGATAAGTACCCAGCAGGGTCCATTGCAGCTGGTCGACGCCATAGCGTCCGATCATAAAGTTGCGCAGCCAGTTCATGATAATAATCCCCCAATTTTAACCTGTTGTTCCAGCTCGAGATAAAAGCGGTTGAGGCTGCCGATATATTTTTCTTTCCACGGCTTATTTCTGCCACAGTAATGCACAATTGCGGTATTTTGCCGCACCCAGTCGAGCGTCAGCGGATGCTCCCAGTTTTCAGGGCGTAGGTTATATAAATGAAAGCACCGCTCGCTTAAATTATAGCGCAGATGGTCCACCGTTAGAATGCGCGTCGCGTAAACGGCGTTGAGCACGTCCTGATCGGGCAACATCAGAACCGACTTGTGCGTCTCAATATAATCAAAAACCTCCCCCTCGTTTTGCTCACGGCGCAGGGCTTCGAGATTCATCATCATCACGCCCGAGTTGACATAGCTGCTCCCCTGTGGCATCGAGAGACGCAGATCGTTAACCAACGTCAGCTTTGAATTTTGCGAGATATGGGAGGCTGCCGCGAACAGGTTTTCTTCAAATTCCAATGTGTATAGCGCATCCAGAGGATTGATTACCACGAGATCCGGATCCAAATATAAAACCCGGTCAACCGTCTCAGGAAGAAGCCGCGCCGCAAAAATGCGGTAATACATTTCGACGGGGTAGCGCCCGGTGGTCGGCGCATTGGACAAAAAACCCCCGGGTACCGGGATGGAATGAACCGTCAGCCTGTCGGGGCAGATGCGGTCAAGCTGTGAAAAATGCGCGTCGGTCAGCGTGGTATGAACTACATACAACGAAACGGTCGTTGTCGGATTTGCTTTTAACAGTGAGTAGAGCATAACGATCAGTTGCCTGAGGTATCCCGCATTCAATGTCACCAGTATGTTCATGATCAACATTACCCCATAAACATTTTTATGTATGCCATTGCTTACAATTAGCATTATACTGATCGGATATTAAAAATCTGGGAACAATTAGTATCGTAAAAATATATTTTCAACTTAAACCATCACAATTCTGATTGCAAAAAGCGTTTGCCTGTCGAATATCGGCAGGCAAACGCTTTTTGAGAGTTTATGGATAAGGCTTGGTGAATGCGAAGGAATTAGAACAGACCCGAGATGCGGCCGTTCTCATCGACGTCGATGCTCTCGGCGGCAGGTTTCTTGGGCAGACCCGGCATGGTCATGACATCGCCGGTCAACGCAACAATAAAGCCCGCGCCCGCCGATACCTTTAGGTTGCTGACCGTGACGACGAAATCTTCGGGCGCGCCCAACGACTTGGCGTCGTCGGTGAAGCTATACTGCGTCTTGGCCATGCAGATGGGCAGATTGCCAAAGCCGAGCGCCTCAAGCTGAGCAGCCTGCTTAGCGGCTGAAGCGGTCAACACAGCGCCCTTGCCGCGATAAACGCGCTGCACAATCGTGTTGAGCTTTTCTTTGATCGAAATGCCGGTGTCGTAGACATAGCTGAAGTTGTTGGGCGTTTCGCACAGGCGCACAACCTCTTCGGCCAGCTCCACAGCGCCCTCTCCGCCCTTGGCCCACACCTCGCTGAGCGCGACATTGACGCCAATCTCACGGCATTTTTCACGCATCAGTGTCAGCTCCGCCTCGGTGTCGGTCGGGAAGCGGTTAACCGCCACGACGCAGGGCAGGCCGTATACCTTGGTGACGTTCTCGACATGGCGCAGCAGGTTGGGCAGGCCCTTCTGGAGTGCCTCAAGATTTTCGTTGTTCAAATCGGCCTTGGCCACGCCGCCGTGATGCTTGAGCGCGCGCACCGTCGCGACAATGACAACCGCGCTCGGCACCAAACCGGACATGCGGCATTTGATATCGATGAACTTTTCCGCGCCGAGATCGGCACCAAATCCCGCCTCGGTGACGGCATATTCGCCGAGCTTGAGCGCCATGCGGGTCGCCATAACTGAGTTGCAGCCGTGCGCAATGTTGGCAAACGGGCCGCCGTGGATGAACGCGGGCGTTCCCGCAAGCGTCTGAACAAGGTTCGGTTTAATCGCGTCCTTGAGCAGCGCGCACATGGCGCCCTCGGCGTGCAGTTGGCCAGCGGTAACGGGCTCATCGTCGTAATTGTAGCCGATAATCATCTTGGCAAGCCGGGCCTTCATGTCACTGATCGACGAGGACAGGCAGAGCACAGCCATAATTTCAGAGGCGACGGTGATGTCATAGCCGTCCTCACGGGTGACGCCGTTGGTGCGCGCACCAAGTCCGTCGATGACGCTGCGCAGCTGACGGTCGTTCATATCGACAACGCGCTTCCAGGTGATGCGCTTGGGGTCGATGCGAAGCGCGTTGCCTTGATAGATGTGGTTGTCCATCAGCGCCGCCAAAAGGTTATTCGCCGCGCCGATGGCGTGAAAATCGCCGGTAAAGTGCAGATTGATATCCTCCATCGGCACAACCTGCGCATAACCGCCGCCCGCAGCGCCGCCCTTGACGCCGAACACCGGGCCAAGCGAGGGCTCACGCAGCGCAACAATGGCTTTTTTGCCGATGTAGCGCAGGCCGTCGGTCAGGCCGACGCTCGTGGTAGTTTTGCCTTCGCCCGCAGGGGTCGGGTTGATCGCGGTGACCAGAACCAGCTTGCCGTTGGGCTTCTCCGCGAGGTCGGAGAGCAGCTTATAGTCGATCTTGGCCTTGGTGCGGCCGTACAGCTCGAGGTACTTTTCATCTACGCCGGCGGTCTTTGCAATGTCACGGATATCCTTGAGCTCACAACTTTGCGCGATTTCGATATCTGATAAAAAAGCCATTGTTATAATCCTCCTAATTTGTTTTCAGGTTCACGGGCGCTTCAGATGCCGTGCCAACATGCGTTATCCGCGCCGCGTTTACTGCTACAACATAACACATGATTTTCGGCGATACAAGTGCAAATCTCATTTAGATTGCCACATTTGACGAAAAAAAGATGCTTTTTACGTCTATCTTAACAGAAGGCCACGATTATTGATGGGCAAGAGCATGTTGCTAATTGAACCGAACCTCGGCCAGCATAAGCTTGGCCTGCGGGCCTTGCAGGTGGCGAATGTACCAATCTCCGGCCAAGTCTTCAAGCCAGACAGCCTCAGGGGCGGTCAACCGGACGACCTCGTTGGCGGCTTCGATCTCCACAACCCCTTCAACACACCACAATAGCATCACAACGCGATTACCGCCGGGATTAGACGCCGCGGGTAACGCTCTATTTTCCCCCGCCGTCAGCGTTATGGCAGAAGCCTCGCCGGCGCAGATGCCTTTTCGCGTCATCAGGTTATAGTCGGTGACCTTTCCCCTACTGCGGGTCTGCCAAGCCCCGTCGAAACGGCACAATTCCATTTCGTTTAATACGATGGCCTCGCCGCCGTTGAACGTCAGACTCAATTGGCCTTCTATCGGCGCGATAATGCGGCTATAGTCGGGCAGCGGTGTAAAATCCGATTCCTCGAGCGTAACGGTCGCGGAGCTGAGACGAAAGTTAAAAGCTCTGTCGGCGTACAGGGCCGTGGGCGGATCAATAGCGATTTGCGTTGTTTTCCCGCCAGACCAGTCGCTAATAATATAAGTATCCGGCGTCACCTTTTTTAAAATCATTTTCCCTCACCTTTCTGCTTGGGGTCTTGGTTGCAAGCCTTTGCGACGGAAGCTTTCTGTCTAAAAGTATAACGTTTTGATCGTCTAATAAACGTCATAAACCAAGGGTCGGGATATCAAAAAACAATTTATATGGTTGCGTTCGCTAAAATCATCCATTATGATTAACTTACGGAATGATAGACCCGTCCTTTGGACAGATTAAAGGAATATTATACAGAAACGGAGCCGATTTACTATGAACAAAATTCTGGAATGCGTACCAAACTTCAGTGAAGGCCGCGACCTGGATAAGGTCGAAAAGATTGTCTCGCCATTTCGCGGCAAAGAAAACGTCAAGCTGCTCGACTACAGCACCGACAAGGACCACAACCGCTGCGTCGTTACGGTGGTCGGCGAGCCGGAGTCGGTGCGCGACGCTGTCATTGAAGCGATTGGCATTGCCGCTGAGCTGATTGATATGACCAAGCATGAGGGCCAGCATCCCCGCATGGGCGCGACCGACGTCGTGCCGTTTATTCCGATCCGCAACTGCACCGTTGAAGAGGCCGATCAGATCGCCCGCGAAGTCGCCGCTGCGATTGGCGAGAAATTCGGCGTTCCCAGCTTTTTATATGAGAAATCCGCCACCGCGCCCCATCGCGCCAACCTGTCCGACATCCGCAAGGGTCAGTTCGAGGGCATGGCCGAGAAAATGCAGGACGCCAAGTGGAAACCCGATTTCGGTCCTGAGACGATCCACCCGACCGCCGGCGTAACCGCCATCGGCGCGCGTATGCCGCTCATTGCGTTCAACATCAACCTTGATACGCCCAATGTGGAGATTGCCACCCAGATCGCGCATAAGGTGCGCTACCTCAACGGCGGCTTCCGCTTTGTCAAGGCGATGGGCGTTATGCTTGAGGAACGCAACATTGCGCAGGTTTCAATGAACCTGACCGATTACACCAAGAGCGCCATCTACCGCGTGTTTGAAACCGTGAAGATGGAAGCCCGCCGCTACGGCGTCAACGTCGTCGGCAGCGAAGTGATTGGCCTGACACCGATGGCCGCGCTGATCGACTGCGCCGAGTATTATCTACAAATTGAGAACTTCAATATGGATCAGGTTCTCGAGACAAGACTTTAAACGCTTGAACCGGAGGGATAATTCATGGATATGAAAACAATGACGCTTGAGGTCTTTTGCGCAACCACCGCATCTAACGAGCCCGCGCCCGGCGGCGGCAGTGTCGCCGCGCTGGCCGGCGCGCTCGCGGCATCGCTCGCCGAGATGGTGGCGCAGCTGACCGTCGGTAAAAAGGGCTACGAAGACGCCGCCGATGAAATGAACGCGCTGATTCCGCAGGCTGCGGCGTTGCGTGCCGAGCTGCTCGACGATATCACCCGCGACAGCACCTCCTTTAACGCTTATATGGACGCGCTGGCTCTGCCGAAAAACACCGACGAAGAAAAGGATGTCCGTCGGCAGGCTATGCAGGAAGCACTCAAAAAAGCCGCCGAGGTGCCGCTGAGTGTCGCTGAGACAGCGGCCAAGATTATGCCGATGGCAGCGGTTCTGGTCAAAAAGGGCAATGCCAACGCCGTGACCGACGGTTTGGTTTCGGCTATGATGACGCGTACCGCCGTGCTGGGCGCGCTGCTCAATGTCAAAATCAATTTAGGCTCGATCAAGGATGAGGCCTACGTCGCCGAAATGAAGGAAAAAATTCGGCAGATTGAGACCGGCATTATCGGTGCCGAGGCTACGGTGCTCGCTTCTTCTCCGCTTGAAAATTAATATTGTCCCCCGCCAAAAAGGCGACCGGATTTTCCGGTCGCCCTTTTTAATTTGCGCATCGCCGATAGGCGGCGCTCTTAGCCTTATTAAATTCCCGATAACGTCAAATTACAAACGGCTGGCATTCTGTTAAAATCAACAAGAACGGCTCGGTCGTTTTGTACTTAAAATCGTATTTTTATGGCGAACAAATTTTCGGCTAAATTTTTATTTATTTTTACAACACACTTTAGTAAAATATCCCGTAGGGACTATAACGAAGCCCGACGCGGCGCATTATAACGGCTAAACATCAAAAAGCCAGTGTCATAGCCGATTCGCCATTTCGCTAGCATATCACCGAAATAAAGTTTCATCTTTATTTCGTCTTTTGTCTATTATCTACAATCAATCCCACCCTGTAAAAGAGCGTTTTTATCGCCATTTTGTCATAAATTCTGGATTAATTCCATAGACTGTATTTTAGCGCTTTATCACAGTGTTGATTGCGCGCTGTCATTTTTGCTAAATTATACGTTTGAGATTAGATAAATACGTAGAATGGCACATGCGTTGCCGCTGATTTTTCCACGCTGTGCACACAGCAAGACCGGCATAAGTGCGTCTTAAACAGGCTGTACGGCGAAACATTGACAATTATACTTAGACGTTTCTTTGACAGACTATTTGTATACTTTAAACACAAACCGGAGCGTTGTGCGAAACGTCACGACGTCTTCCCCTGATAGAAGGAGATTGTACGAAATGAAAACCATTGTTTTGACCGGTCAGGATCTAACCCTGGAAGAGGTCGTGCTTGTCTGCCGCAAGGACGCACAGGTGACACTTTCCGACACAGCTAAACAAAATATCATCGCTTCGCGCGAGGTTGTGAATCAAATCGTTGAAGAAGAGCGCGTCGTTTACGGCATTACAACCGGATTTGGAAAATTCAGCGACGTTGTTATAAGTGCTGACGAATGCAAGCTGCTTCAAAAAAATCTCATTGTTACCCACGCCGTAGGCGCGGGAGAGGCGTTCCCCAGAGACGCGGCGCGCGGCATTATCCTGTTGCGCATCAACAATTTGGCCAAGGGCTTTTCGGGCGCACGTATGGAAGTCGTGCAGACCATGGTCGATATGCTCAACAAGGGCGTAACCCCTATCGTGCCGCAAAAGGGCTCGCTGGGCGCTTCGGGCGATTTGGCGCCGCTGTCTCATATGGTGCTGCCGATGCTTGGCCTTGGCAAAGCCGAATACAAGGGTGAAATTCTTGACGGCGCAGAAGCGATGGCACGCGCGGGTATTCCGACCATCGAGCTCAGCGCGAAGGAAGGTCTGGCGCTGATCAATGGCACCCAAGTTATGACGGCCACCGGCGCGCTGACGGTCTACGACGCAATCTCGCTTTTAAAGGTTGCGGATATTGCCGCCGCACTGAGCTTTGAAGCGCACAACGGCGTCACCGACGCGTTGGACGCACGCATTCACGCCATACGCCCGCATCAGGGACAGATGGATACCGCCCGCATCGTCAAGCACCTTTTAGAGGGCAGCAAGAACACAACCCGTCAGGGCGAGGTACGTGTGCAGGACGCCTATTCACTGCGTTGCGTGCCTCAGGTTCACGGTGCCAGCAAGGACGCCATCAATTTTGTAAAGAACAAAGTTGAGATCGAAATCAACTCGGTTACCGACAACCCCATCATTCTCAAAGAAACGATGGAATGCATCTCAGGCGGAAACTTCCACGGCCAGCCGATGGCACTCCCCTTTGACTTTTTAGGCATCGCCATTGCCGAGCTTGCCGATATTTCTGAGCGCCGCCTCGAACGTCTCGTCAACCCCGCTTTGAGCGGACTCCCGGCCTTTTTGACCCAGCACGGCGGCGTCAACTCCGGCTTTATGATCGTCCAATACTCGGCGGCATCGCTCGTTTCTGAAAACAAGGTGCTCGCGCATCCGGCCAGTGTGGACAGCATCCCCTCCTCCGCCAATCAGGAGGATCATGTCAGCATGGGCACCATCGCGGCCCGCAAAGCGCGGGAGATTCTTGAAAACGCGCGCCGCGTGCTTGCCATGGAGCTGATGTGCGCCTGCCAGGCCATCGACCTGCGCGGAGACAAGGGGTTAGGCGTCGGCACCAAACCGGCGTATGAAACCATCCGCGCGCTTGTCGCCCCGCTCGGAGAGGATCGCCCGCTGTACGAGGACATCAACCAGTGCGAAAGCGTTATTATCGACGGCAGCTTAGTCTCTAATGTAGAGAGCCATGCTTCACCGATTGAATTTTAGTTGATCGTTCATAAGGCCGCAGGATGAAACGACGGGGCAAACGTTTCATCCCGGCGACTTTAAGAAGCGACTAAATTCGATATATAAGGATTGGAGGAATACTATATGTTGTTAAACCCTGTAATTGTAGCAGTGACCATTCTATGCGTGCTCTGCCTTATGAAGATGAACATCCTGCTGGCAATGATCCTCTCGCTGTTTGCGGGTGGTCTTGTGGGCGGTCTGGGATTCGACGGCACCATGTCCTCCCTGCTGGCCGGTCTGGGCAGCAACGGCGAAACCGCGTTGGCTTACGTCCTTCTGGGTACCTTTGCTACGGCAATGGCCACAACCGGTATCGTCGATATTCTGGGGCAAAAAATGACCAAGTTTATCGGCGACAAGAAAATGGTCTTTTTATGGACCCTCGCATTTATCGCCTGCCTGTCTCAGAATGCTATTCCGATACATATCGCGTTTATTCCCATCCTGATTCCGCCGCTGCTTATATTGATGAACCGTCTTAAAATCGACCGCCGCGCCGCCGCTTGCTCGCTGGCGTTTGGTCTGAAAGCCCCGTACATTACGCTGCCGGTCGGCTTTGGCTTGATCTTCCACGGCATTATCGCGGACAATATGACCTCTAACGGCATGCCGGTTAATGTAAAGGAAGTTTGGAAAGCCAACTGGATTCTCGGTATAGCCATGGTGATCGGCCTGTGCATCGCTTTGCTTTTCACCTACAGAAAACCCCGCGATTATAAGGACATTCAGTTGGTTGACCACGTCGTCACCGAGGATACGAAATTTGAGCGCCGCCATTGGATGACCCTGCTGACCGTTATCGTCATGGTTGTTCTTCAGTTAACGCTCGGTTCTCTCCCGATCGCGGCTGTCGGCGGCCTGCTGCTGATGATTCTCACCGGCGCGATCAAGTGGAAAGATATTGACGCCCAGTTTGAGGGCGGCATCAAGCTGATGGGCTTTATCGCCTTCGTCATGCTGGTTGCGGGCGGCTATGCGCAGGTTCTGAAGGATACCGGCGCTGTCGACGAGCTCGTTCGTGGCTCCATCAGCCTGATGGGTGGCAACAAGCTGGTTGCGGCCACTATGATCACGCTGATCGGCCTGCTGGTCACCATGGGCATCGGCACCTCGTTTGGTACCATTCCGGTCGTGGCGGTTCTTTATGTGCCGCTTTGCCAGCAGATGGGCTTTAGCACCCCTGCTACCATTCTGCTGATCTCGGCAGCGGCAGCGCTTGGCGACGCCGGCTCCCCCGCTTCCGACACAACGCTTGGCCCGACCTGCGGTTTGAATGCCGACGGTCAGCACGACCACATTTGGGACACCTGCGTTCCCACCTTCCTCCACTACAATATTCCGTTGATGATCGCTGCGATCATTGCTTCTCAGTTCATGTAACTCCTGTGAAAAAGGCTGCCGGATGGCAGCCTTTTTCACATACAAAGCGCGGCCCCTGCATATCATCATGCAGGGCCGCGCTTTGCTCACTAAAAATAAACCTCACGCCGTAGAGAAGCCTTTTGCCGTTATATCGCCTGACTGCATGGATATATTCAAGAACCGTGTGGTTGGTTTGCCCTACAGCGTCGATATCCACCCAGCCCTGGACGCCGTGCAGATTTTCAACGGATGCCCTTTTATTAAGGCGTTGGCAGCGTCCATAAAATCTCATCGGACAGACTGACCGGACCGCCCATGCTGCAATGCGTCACCCGGCCCTCTTCGGCTGTGGCGACCACCTCAATAATGCCGCCCGGCTGCTGTAGCGCACAGGAATAAGTACCGTCTCGCTGTGTCATGGCACCCAACGCAGCGACCGCCATTGAGCCGCTGCCGCAGCTGCTCTCCCATATCATCGAGTCGGTTTCGCAGACATAGACCACCGGCACCATATGCGCGCCGTCGAGAAACATGACGCCGTAAGCACTGCTGTCCACCGCGTTGCGCACCGCTGTGAGAAGGCCGTCAACAAAGGCCTGACTGCGCGGCGCACCGGGAACAATGGTATGAACGATGCCGTCAAAGCAGACGGCGCTAAAGGCTTCGTCATCATATTCGATCAGAATCTTTTCCGTCGGAAGCGGCATCTCGGTTTCGCACCGACCAAACACCGCGTCCACTTTAACCGTCAGGGGACGCTCGGCGCCGCTGATCTCAACCCTCACGCTGTCGGGGTTGCCGGACAGCAGCTTGCTTAAAAGATAACCGTAGCTGCGGGTCGCGTTGCCGCAAAACTCCCCGCCCATCATCTCAATGCGGCCATCCCCGCCCATTTTGGGCGCGACATGGAACGCCACCTGCTCGGCACGAAAGCTGCCTTCGGCCAACAGCATTGCCGCCACCGCCGCATACTGCTGCTGTGGCACGGCGCTCATGACAAAAATCGTGATATTGCCTGCCGGGTTCGCAATTCTAATTGAGAGCTCCATAGATGTTAACACCTCTCGCACCGGAAAACCCGGTGTGTTTTTTCCCAGTGTAATACGCCGCCGTCTTTTTTGCGTTTATTCGTTTGCCCATGGCAGCTCAAGCGGGAGCTCAAGCTCGTAAGCGCCCGGAATTCCGGCCAGATACTGCTCGCTTTTTAGGCAGCAGGCCTCCAGGCTGTCGGTGATGACACCGTCAAACGCTTCGGGGAAGTTTTTAAGCAATATCGCCTTCATGCGCTCGACGATGCCCAACGCCAGAGGTGAACTGATGGTATACGCCGTTTTCTCCGCCTCCGCCAGCAGGCGCTTGGCATCGGTCATGCTGCCGTCCATTGCGTGCAGCAAACAGCAATACGACTTGGTCATCGAGCGCCCGACGAGGATATTCGAGGCATCATATAGCTTGTTGGCATAAAAGAAAAGCTCCGCCGCCTTATCTCTTTGCCCCAGCATCAGCAAAGAGCAGGCCTGATTGGAAAAGAAAATAGGATTTTTGGGATATCTGCGGTCGCTGCACACCGCGATGGCGCGCTCATAGAAAGTCAGCGAGGCCTCAAAATGCTTCTGCTTGCGTTCGAGTTCGCCCAGATAGTTATAGCAGGCCGCGAGATTTAAAACATAGTTTTGGCTGTCGAGCGCGGTGGTTTCAAACAGGTCTATGGCCTGATTAAGCCGCTCCCTGCCCTCTTCATAGCGGCCGCACATGGTCAGATATAAGCCATATAGGCGGCATTCAATCGCATAGTCGATGCTCAGGCGCTTTTCTTTTGCAATGGCCATGCTTTTCTCGATATTTTCCCGCATCAGGTTGGGGTTCCAGGTCTGTATACCATAAAAGGTCAGCTGCCGCAGGCAGGAAATATAGATGTGCGGGTGCGTCTCTAAATAGTCGGTATGCGCCTGACTATGCCGGATCGCCTCAAGCCCCTTCTTATAAAGCCCCTGAGAAATACAATATTTGCCGATGACAAGATAGAGCAGCGTTTCAAGCTCGACAAAATCGATGGCGTTGGGCTGGTAATTATAGAGCCTGACCAACTCGGTCACCAGCTCATCAAAATATTTTGAAAGCTGCTTGGGCGCCTCAAGCGCCGAATCCTTCTGCGGCTGAAGCACCGGATAGAGCTCGTAGTTATAGCGCGAATAGTCCGCGAGGCTGAGAATTTTGTACTTGAGCACCTTGACGTCGTTGCCAGCCTGCGCATAGTGATAGATAATCCGCTGATACCAGTTGTTGTTATGCAAAAGCTCCGGTGTCTGTTCATAATAGCTCGCCACCCGGGTGTGCAGCAGCCTGCGTTTAGAAGGCGAAAGCTGCGAATGGACGAAATCCTGCATTTTAGCGTGACGGAATTGAAACCGAATCTGCCCGTCGGTGACCCTTTCTTTGATCAGGCTGTGTTGCTTGAGCGCGTCGGTCAGCTCAATAATCTCAAGCGTGTCCCGATTGAGGATATATTCGACAATGTCCAGCGTAATCGACTCGGGGCAGACCGACATGGTGTCGAGCAGTTGTCGGGAATCGGCCGAGAGTTCCTCGAGCCGTTCGAGTAGAATATCCTGCGGATTAGACGGCATCCGGCGTAAGTCCCCCGCCTCGTTGGAAAGATAGCCGATCAGCATATCCAGAAAAAAGCCGTTCCCCTCGGAGTCTTGATGAATATGCGAAATAATCTGTTCGTTAAGCGCGTTTGGCCCGAGCCGGTCGGCGATGATATCCGCCACATCCTTTTCGGTGAACGGCGGAATCAGCAGTTGGTTGAGAAATTTCTCGCGCACCAGCGCGTTGATCTGCTTTTGCAGATAAGGCATCTGCACATCTAAACAGGTGCAGATACAAAAGATATTCGGGTTGCGGTCGCGGATAATCAGCGAAAGCAGCTCGAGGCTGTGATTGTCCATAAACTGAATGTTGTCAAAGAATAGGATGATCGGGTTCTCTTCCCCGACATAAGAAAACAGCTTGAGCACGCTGTTTCTGGCGGTGCGGTAGTTGTAGGAGGTCATCACGTCCTCGGGCACCTGCGCGGTCTGTGCGCTGTCACCAAACAGTGGGAACAGCGTATTGATATAGCCCGTATAGCTGGCCGGAACGGTCACATTGCGGGTACGAATTTGCTGGTCCAGCTGCAGCATAATGGTGTTCCAGGGCTGCAATATAAACTCGCGCTCCGCTTGAAAGCAGATGGTCTTGAGTACGATGCAGGCGTCTTCGCCGATGCTATCGAGAAAACTGTTGACGAGATAGGTTTTTCCGACGCCGTTTTCGCCAAGAATAAGCACTGACGTCGGCGTACCCAAAAGAAAGGAGCGGTAGGCCTTCATCATATACTGCATTTCATCCGCGCGGCCGATAATCCGCACCGGCGCCTGCTCTTCCTGATCCTCGGTGGTAGATTCGGTCCATGCGCTTAAAAGCTCGCGGTGGAGCTGTGTCAGCTCGGCGCAAGGCGCAATCCGCAGCTCAGCGTTTAAAAGCTTGCTGATGTTCTGATAAACCTTAATCCCCTTATAGTAAAGCCCGTTTTTCTGGTAGCACACCATCATGAGCTGATAAACGCGCTCGTCGAGCGGGTCTTTTTTAATATAACGGTTAAAGAGCATCTCCGTTTCTGAAACGTCCCGCTCCATCGCCTGGCTCATCGCGTCATAGAGCTGACGCAGATAATATTCCCGGAATTCGTTGCGCTCCATCTCAAGCCAGTTTTCAAAGGCGTCGGCATTTTTCAGGCTGAAGCCCTGTAACAGCTCGCCGTCGTAGAGCGAAAAATCATGAGTTTTCATGAAATAGTCGTAATCGATGTCATATTCCAGCTCGGTGTTAAGCGTTAGCAAATGCTTTTTGGGCGAGACGATTAATTCAATATCGAATACTCTTTTAATCGTATAGAGCGTATGACGCAAATTCTTTTTTGCGATCTGTGAATCGTCGGTATCCCAAAGCAGATTTGCCGCCTGCTCGCGCGAAATCGTCTTTTTAAGCGCCAAACAATACAGCAGCGCCTCCGCCTTTTTAAAAGGCAGCAGAACCTGCTGACCGTCTAACAATATCATCGGCATTTGCAGCAGCTTAAAGGAAATTACAGCCATAGACACGCTCTCTTTCTCTTAATTACAAATCCAAACGGCATCCACGGATTATGCGTCGAATTTTGCATCACATCTTAACACCTTTATTATACAATATTTTCCCAAAAAAGCATCTACAAAAATAAAGAAAAGCAAATTTAATTTAAGTTTTATAGACGTTATTTAGACATCCCTATGATAATATGAGTGTGTAAAAACCGAAAAGGGAGGCATCTGCCATGAATAATTGTGAAATTGGAAGCGCTATGACCATAAAGCTTGACGCTGTGCTGCCGGAATACCCTGTTTTTAAAGAAGGGGTTCGCCGTGCGCCTAAGCGCGAGCTGACACTGAACGAACGCGAAATCAAGCTGGCGCTGAAAAATGCGCTGCGCTACATTCCCGAATCGCTGCACGAGCAGCTGGCGCCTGAGTTTTTAGAGGAATTGATGACCCACGGGCGTATCTACGGCTATCGTTTTATGCCCAAGGAGCGTATCTACGGCAAGCCTATTGACGAATATAAGGG
>JAEWBS010000072.1 GCA_023391005.1 Bacillota bacterium
CGCGCCGCGTGGGGTCTGAGAGCGCCTTAAAAGTGGTCTGAAAGCTCACGCCGGATACCTCCTCATTTTTATTAGTTTACAATATATTTAGAAGATTGTCTAAATGTATGCTAACAATGAATGACAACAAAGTCAAGACGTTTAGACAAATTTCTAAATGTTTTCTCGTGGATTTGTATTTTTTTGCCTGTGCCGTTATAATAGCTATGATAAAGGCAGCTGACTGTTTAGGGCGCCAGATCTTTTTAAGGCAGCGCAATATCTTACAAGACCCGCGCAGCGTCTTTGTGGTAGGCTGAATAACAGAAAACGACGAAGGGCGGTCAGCTTGTGGCGCAGGAAACCAGAACGGTGGTATATGACGCGGTGCTCGGGCTTGAAGCGCTGCATTTGCAGGGGATTATGCAGCCTTTTCCCAACCATTTTCATGCCTATTATGTCTTTGGCTTTATTGAAAAAGGCCGCCGTCAGATGCTCAGCAAAAACAAATCGTATATTATGGCGCCGGGGGATATGGTGCTGTTTAATCCCGGAGATAATCATGCCTGTGCGCGGCTTGACGATCAGGCGTTCGATTACCGCAGCATTCATATTCAGCCGGAGTCGATGCGAAAAGCGGTCTTTGAGGTGACAGGACAGGCTTATTTACCTCGGTTTTCGCCTCAGGCCAATTTTCGCAGCGAGCTTTCACCGCTGCTCAAGGAGCTGCACTTGAATCTGATGCAGGGAACAGACGATTTTAAAAAGGAGGAGCTGTTCTATTTTCTTTTGGAGCAGCTGCTGGCCGACTATACCAAGCAGCAGACGCCCGCGCGGCAGGCGGCGTCCGAGCCGGCGCTGCAAACCGTCCGCAGCTTTTTAGAGGCGCATTATGCACAGCGTATTACTCTGGATGATCTATGTGGTTTGACCGGCCTGCGAAAATATACGCTGCTGCGTGCTTTTACCAAATGGCAGGGTATTTCGCCCTATGGTTATTTAGAAACGATACGCGTCGACAGGGCTAAAAGCCTGCTGGCGCAGGGTGTCCCCCCGTTGGAGGCCGCTTTGCAGACGGGCTTTAGCGATCAGAGCCACTTTTCTAATTTTTTTAAAAGATTTATCGGGCTGACGCCAAGGCAATATATGAATATCTTTAAGGACGCGCCTAACCCGACGCAGGAATGAGAGGTTTTTATGGAGAAAAAAGATCAGTTAACCGGTCATCTGGCCGCGCTTGTCACCGTTTTTATCTGGGGGACCACCTTTATATCGACCAAGGTCTTGCTCAGGGCCTTTTCGCCGCTTGAGATTTTGTTTTTAAGATTTCTCGCGGGCTTTCTAGCGCTGTGGATCGCGTGCCCCAAAAGGCTTAAAATCACCGATAAAAAACAGGAGCTGTACTTCGCGGCGGCGGGGCTGTGCGGCGTGACGCTCTATTTTCTGCTTGAGAATATTGCGCTGACCTATACGCTGGCCTCCAACGTCGGTGTCATTGTGTCGATTAGTCCGTTTTTAATCGCGCTGCTCGCACACTTTTTTCTCGACGGCGAGCGCCTGCGCGCGCAGTTCTTCGTGGGCTTTGCTGTTGCGCTGACCGGCATCTTCCTAATCAGCTTTAACGGCAGCGCCGTTTTGCGGCTCAATCCCACCGGGGATATTCTCTCGGCGCTCGCCGCGGTGACATGGGCCTTCTATTCGGTGCTGACCCGAAAGATCAGCCATTTTGGCTACAACACGATTCAAACGACGCGCAAGGCCTTCTTTTATGGGCTTATATTCATGCTGCCCGCGCTGCTCGTGCTTGATTTTAGCCCGGATAAAGCGCAATTGCTGGTACCGGTGAACCTTTTTAATCTGCTATTTCTAGGGTTGGGCGCCTCTGCGATGTGCTTTGTGACATGGGGCGCGGCGGTCAAGCTGCTGGGGGCGGTCAAAACCGGCGTTTATATTTACGCGGTGCCAGTCATCACCGTTGTGACCTCCGCTTTGATTCTGCACGAAAAGATTACCGGGCTGGCGGCGCTTGGCACGGTGCTGACGCTCGCGGGGCTGATCCTGTCGGAGAGCAAGCGCTTTCCGTGGTCAAGAAAGGCGCTGACCCATGAATAACACACCGGCGGATGCGCGGCAGTTTTCATACTCCGCAAACGCCGGCGGGCAAAGCGTGCAGCAGCGCCTGCTGGCTGAGGGCTATTCCAAGCGCCTGATCGTCGCGCTCAAGCAGACCGAGAACGGGCTTTGCGTCGCGGGTAATCGGGTGCGCTCAACCTATATTCTAAAGCTGGGCGAGACGCTGACCGTGACGCTACCGCAACCGGCGGTCAGGCGAGCGGCCAGTGATACGGCTGTGCCGGTGCTGTATGAGGATGCCGACATTGCCGTCTATAACAAGCCTGCCGGGCTGGTGTGCCACCGCTCGGGCGGACATTTTGCCGACACGCTTGAAAACACCGCCCAAGGGGTGTTTCGCGCGATGAACCGGCTGGACCGCGACACGAGCGGCGCGCTGGTGACGGCCAAACATCAGTTCTCGGCGGCGCGGCTGTGGCAAAATATAGAGAAGCGCTATGTCGCGGTGGCACAGGGCAAAATTTTGACGCCGCACGGGTTTATCACGCTGCCGCTGGCGCGCGAGACGCCCTACGAGCCCCGTCAGGTGGTGTGCGCCGACGGAAAATACGCCTGTACCGAATATCGCGTGCTGGACCAAAACGACCGCCTAACCGTCGCGGAATGTACGCTCCACACTGGGCGTATGCATCAGATCCGCGCGCACTTTGCCGCTGTCGGGCATCCGCTTTTAGGGGATGTATTCTACGGCGGCGAAACTGCCGAGATTCAAAGACAGGCGCTGCATTGCGTCAACGTTCGGTTTATCCACCCGGTCACTCAAGAAGAGCTGTGCCTGTTTGCCCCCCTGCCCGATGACATCCTCAAGCTTATGGAACAAAACGGCCTGTGCCCGATGATAAGCGATTAAAGGTCGAGACTGTCGTTTTTAACATACAATCGCTCATTGACAAATACAATATAAAATGTAAATCGTCTGAGGCGCAATCGGCTCAGAAAATATTTTTTTGACTAAAATCGCTACTGCTGCCCAGCGCAGTCTTTGCGGTTTTGCATTAGCGCGAGCACCGGAATTTGGAGGGTGTATTCGTATGAGAAAGATCATAATACTATCGCTATTCGTTGCTCTGCTGCTCGTATTAAACGCGTGCGCCGGGTCTTTTTTTACGGCTGCGCCCGCGGCGCCGGACGTCGCGGCTTCTGCCGATGTGATCAAGATTGGTGTTTACGAGCCCGCCTCAGGCGACAATAGCGCGAGCGGTAAGCAGGAGACGCTGGGCATTCAGTACGCAAACAGCCTTGTCAACACCGTGCGTATCGGCGACAGAGATTACCCGGTTAAGCTGGTTATTGTTGATAATCAGTCCTCGGTCAAAAAAGGGCCGGCTGCTGCCGACGCGCTTGTCCGGCTGGGCGTTTCATCGGTGATCGGCTCTTATGGCTCGGCTGTTACGATTGCCGCTTCGGATATATTTTCAAAAGCCGAAATTCCCGGGGTATGCCCCAGCTGCACCAATCCGCAGGTGACGCAGGGCAACACGAACTATTTTACGCTGACTTTTCTGGATCCCTTTCAGGGCGAGGTGCTTGCCGATTTTGCCACCGATTATTTAAAGGCCAAGACCGTTTATTGTCTGGCGGAGCTGGGTGATAATTATTCGGTAGACTTGTGCCAATATTTCCGCAAGGCGTTTGAAGCACGGGGCGGTCAGGTGATTTACTCGACCTTTCTTCAGGGCAATACCGACTTTAGCCAACACCTCAACTACGCTAAAAATAGCGGTGCGGATGCCTTTTTCGCTCCGGTTTCGCTACCGTCGGCACAGAACATTATCCGGCAGGCGAACGCGCAGAACTTCGCTATGCCGCTGCTGTCGGGCGACGTCTGGGATTCTAAAGTCATTCTCAATGCCGCAAAGGGCACCAACCTTGACATTTATATCACCACCTATTTCGATGAGAGCATCATCAATGATGAGGATTCGGCCTTTGTGAAGGGTTTTCAGCAATGGATAAACGCCAAACCCGCCAACCTTGAAAATAACGGCGGCGATGACGCGATCGCGGCGGTTTCGGTCATGGGCTACGACGCGTACTTCACGATTCTTCAGGCGATAAGAGAGGCCGGCTCGGCAGACCCCAAGGCTATTAACGAGGCACTTTTTAAAGTCCAACATCAGGGCATATCCGGCCCCATCGCGTTTGACGCGACCGGCAATGCCATACGCGATGTGGCCTTTATCAAAAAGGCGAATACCAGAACCGGAAAATGGGATATTGTCGCGGTTCAAAGCATTACGGATTAAGACAAAGTGGCAGCGGCGTGACGTCTGAAAATAGCATAGGCTTGGCGAGGGCAGTTTAATAAATCGACCCTCGCCAAGCTTTTATTATTTGAAGATGTCACGATCGGCGGACAGACGCCGGGCAAGGTCATAAGACCCGCACACATTTTTTGGCGGTCTGCTTTTTGTACAACGGGCCCCTATTCTATGGTGGAACGACAGCATGTATAAACAGGCGAGCGTTGCATGGGCGGGTGGCGCAATTTACCCACCCAGTGGCAGGAGAACCAATGCCTGTTTAGGCATCAATTTACGCTTGTATTCTAGAAATATCTTCCAAAAATGGATTTATATCGTGAATCTAAACATTAAAATGGCAAACAAAGCTGCAAAACCGTCATATTTAACAGACATTCCGCCGTTCAAAAACAGAAAACCATTGATAATTAGAAGAAATGTACAATCGTCGGAAATCCGCGCTTTTCTATTGAAATCTGTATTGCTAGTGCGTATAATTGTATCTCAGTGGGAGAATTATTCCACACGCCCTGCATATTCCTATGCGGGCATCCTTTAATTTGGAGGAGATTTGTAATGAAAAAGCTTATAGCGCTGTCACTGGTATTCGCACTGCTGCTGGCCCTGACTGCATGCGGCGGTTCCACTTCTTCGGCTTCCTCTACGGCCTCGTCCGCTTCGGGTGGCGCTGCCGCCGATGTGATCAAGATCGGTGTCTACGAACCCGCCTCGGGCGATAATGGCGCGGGCGGCAAGCAGGAGACGCTCGGCATTCAGTATGCCAACAGCCTTGTCAATACCGTCAATGTCGGGGGCAAGGACTATAAGGTCGAGCTTGTCATCGTCGACAACGAGTCCTCGAATGACAAGGGCCCGTCGGCTGCCGCTTCGCTGGTCAGCTCGGGCGTGTCGGTTGCGCTCGGTTCCTATGGCTCGGGCGTGTCGATCGCTGCTTCCGACGTGTTTGCCAATGCCGGCATTCCGGTTATCGGCATCACCTGCACCAATCCGCAGGTTACCGAGGGTAACACCCATTACTTCCGCATTTGCTTCCTCGACCCGTTCCAGGGTACCGTTTTAGCGAACTTTGCCGTCGACAATTTCTCGGCCAAGACCGCTTACTGCCTCTCTAAGCTCGGCGACGACTACTCGGTGGGCCTGAGCTATTACTTCCAGCAGGCGTTTGAGGCGCTGGGCGGCAAGGTTATTTCCGAGACCTTCCCCGAGGGCAACAGCGACTTTACGCCCTATCTGACCAAGGCCAAGAACGAGGGCGCAGACGTGTTCTTCTCCCCCGTTTCGACCGAGGCGGCGGCGCTCATCATTGAGCAGGCCAACGCGCAGGGTCTGGGTCTGCCGGTCATGGCGGGCGATACTTGGGATTCCAACGTCATCTTGAACGCTGCCAAGGGCACCAAGAATAACGTTTATGTCACCACCTTCTTTGACGAGGGCACCGA
This sequence comes from Bacillota bacterium, assembly GCA_023391005.1. Classification (GTDB taxonomy): domain Bacteria; phylum Bacillota; class Clostridia; order Oscillospirales; family Ruminococcaceae; genus Yanshouia. The sequence goes on from JAEWBS010000072.1 coordinate 5,816, forward strand.
TGAAGAGCAGGGCGCCAAGTTCGTCAAGGGCATTAAGGAATGGATCAAGTCGAACCCGACCATGCTCGCGAACAACGGCGGCGACGACACCATCTCCGCGGTTTCGGCCATGGGCTATGACGCTTATTTCACGGCGCTTGAGGCGATCAAGGCCGCCGGTACCGCCGACTCCAAGGCCATCAACGAAGCGCTCTGGAAGGTCGATTACACCGGCGTTTCGGGCAAAATTACGTTTAACGAGACCGGCGACGCCAACCGTGACGCGGCCTTCGTCAAAAAGGTCAACACCGAGACCGGCAAGTGGGAATTTGTCGCGATTCAGGGCGTCAAGTAGGCTTTAACCTAAAAGGGTAGGACACCTTAAAAGAAAATAGGCTTGGCGGGGGCAAATAGCATCTATCTGTTCCCGCCAAACCTTGTATTGTGTGGGGGTTTTTTGGAGGATGAAATTTTTAAACGAGAATCTGCCGTACATATTGGCGGGAATCTCGGTTGGCGGGCAGTACGCGCTGATCGCCATCGGCTATACGATGGTTTACGGCATTCTGCGCCTGATCAACTTTGCCCACGGCGACATTTTTATGGTGGCGGGCCTAATGATGATCTATCTCTCCGCCGCTATGCCGCTGTATGTCGCTATACCGCTGGTATTGGCGCTCACCGTGCTAATCGGCTTTGTCATTGAGCGCGTGGCCTACAAGCCGCTGCGCAGCGCGCCGCGCATGTCCATTATGATTTCGGCCATCGGCGTTTCTTATCTGCTTCAGAACATGGCGCTTTATGTCACGGGAGGACTGGCAAAGCAATATCCGCCGATTCCGTGGATAAGCGATATTATAAACATCGGCGCGGCGACGACCAAGCGCGTCACCGTTATTACGCCGGTGCTGACCATTCTGCTTGTGGCGGCGCTGGTCGTGCTGATTAA
>JAEWBS010000129.1 GCA_023391005.1 Bacillota bacterium
TGGAAGACAAGCTTCAGGGCGCTTCTGATCCTTTTCTCAAAAGCAGCCTGATGCTTGTTGTCGACTCGGTCGAGCCTGAAAAGGTGCATGCCCTCTTAGACGCCGAGCTTGGCCATCTTGAGGACCGTCACTCACAGGCCTGCGCCTTTTATGAAAAAGGTGCGGCTTACGCGCCGGGTTTTGGTATGATCGGTACACTGATCGGTCTGGTCAACATGCTGGCCGACATGTCCGACGCGGCCGCCATCGGCCCCGCCATGGCGACGGCGCTGTTGACGACGCTTTACGGCAGTATGATGGGCAACATCTTCTTTAACCCCATTGCCAATAAGCTGCGCGTCCGCCACGATGAGGAATATTTGTGCAAGATCTTGATCTGTGAGGGCGTTGAGGCCATTCAGGCCGGTGAGAACCCCCGCTTTATTGAAGAAAAGCTTCAAATGCTGGTCTTGCAGGAGAAGAAAAAGAGCAAAAAAGGCAAAAAGGGGCGCGACGCCGATAACGCAGACGGTTAAATTCTCGGCGTTAAACAGCATTTATCAGAAAGGAGGGGGTACTTGTGGCCAGACGTAAAAAAAACAGCGGTGGCGGCGGCGGTGGTTATAACTGGATGGACACCTACGGCGATATGGTAACGCTGCTTTTAACCTTCTTTATCATGCTGTTCAGCATGTCGACGGTCAACGAAGAAAAGTGGGAAATTCTAGTCCGCGCCTTTGCAAGAAACCCCGATGCCGCGACCGCCCAGATTATTCTGGTGCAGGAGGGCGAAGGCGATGATATCGCGCCGGCCTTCGGCGTCTCTCCAAACCTCGGGGATCAGGTGACCGACAACGAACTGCCTACCGACCTCAACCAGCTTTACGAATATCTGATGCGTTATGTTGAGCAAAACCAGATGTCAGCCTCGGTTTCGATCTCAAAGGATTCTGAAAACAATGTCTACATTCGCTTTGATAACAACATTTTTTTTGATGGCGACAGCTACGTTTTGCGCGAGGGCAGCTACCCAATTCTCGACTTTTTGGGCGACTGCCTCAAAAGTGTGGAAGATCAGATTTTTGTCACACGTGTCAACGGCCACACCGCCGCAATTCCGGGCGCTGAGAATTATCATATCAGCGATTGGACACTCTCAGGCGAACGCGCCAGTCAGGTGGTTATCTATTTCGAAGAACGAAAAGGCCTTGATCCTAAAAAGCTGATGTGCAACGGCTACGGAAAGAATTATCCGATTGAAAGCAACGACACCTCCGAGGGCCGCGCCAAAAACCGCCGCGTTGAAATTATGGTGCTCGGAAACTCGTTTGATAAAAACAACCCCGACGACCTTTATGCCATGCTCTCGCATTTGGTCAACGCTGAGCTTTTCCCGGATAATAGTAGCAGCACCGATATTATCAACTCGGATAAATCGCATTCCGAGGGCGGCGCATCTTCCCTCGCAATACCCGAGATTGAAACGCAATCCGGTTCTGGCCCAGACGACCGGTAGCCCCTTTTTGTTGTCCAGCTTTATTTTTTAGACAGGCGGTGAGACCAAATGCCCGAAATTCTCTCACAATCACAAATTGATGCGTTGCTCAAAGGCATGAGCAGTGGTAATATAGATGTCAAGCCCGAAACGCCTGATAAGCGGATTAAGGAATATGATTTCTATTCTCCCAAAAAGTTTACGAAGGAGCAGCTGCGAAACGTAGACAGCATCCATGAAAATCTCTCGCGGCTGCTATCCTCCTACTTTTCAGGCTCGATGCGCATAAACAGCGAGGTCAACCTGTTGCAGGTCGAGGAACAGCGCTATTATGAGTTTAACAACGCCTTACCCGACTCGGCCTTAATTGGCCTGATGGAGCTCAATCCCAGCGACAAAAACATCAACGAGTTTACCATGATGATGGATACCTCTTCAAATCTGGCGTTTTTTATGATCGACCGCCTCTTGGGTGGCAGCGGCAGCGGCATGATTTTAAACCGCGACTACACCGATATTGAGCTGGGCATCATGCGCAATATTTTTCAAAAGTTTTCGGTTTATATGCAGGATGCTTGGCGCGACTATATCGACGTCAATATCGAGCTGGACACCATCGAGACCAACCCCCGGCTAATACAGATCTACGCCCCCGAAGATATCGTCGTAATCGTCTCCTTTGAGGTAAAGATGCAGGACGTGATCGGCACGTTAAATATCTGCATTCCGGCAATTGGCTTAGAAGAGCTGATGGGCAGCTTTGTTTCAAAATACTCCCGCATTTCCAAAAACCTTTCAGACGACGCCAAAAAAGAAATGGCTAGAAAAGTGATTCAAAGAGCCATATATGCCTCCGACCTTAAAATTAACGCCGTACTCGATGAGGTGCAGATGGATCTTCAGGACATTTTGCATCTCAGGGTGGACGATATTATAAAGCTCGAAAATCCTGCAAGCGGCGACATTAAAATCTTGGTTGACAGCCAGCCATGGTTTTGTGGCAAAATGGGTATTGTGAAGGCAAATAAAGCAATAAAAATCACAAAGTCATACCCGACCGATCCTTTGAGAATTGAGAGGAGTTAGATTCATTTTGGATAATGCAGCGAAAGATACCTGCACCTGCGCAGGGCTTTCTCCGATGGAAATAGATGCAATCGGAGAGGTATTGAATATCAGCATGGGCTCGGCGGCAACGGCTGTTTCTACCATGCTCGACAAGCAAACCACCATCACGACGCCGCGCGTCAGTGTAGAACCGCTGGGGTTAGTGGAATATTCGGCGCTTGAGCCGGCCCTAAGTGTTAAAATTACTTATACCGATGGCTTGAGCGGCTCTAATGTTCTAATCTTTCGCCAACGGGACATGCAATTGATCTTAAATCAGCTTATGGGCATCGACGAACCCCCCAGCGACGATTTTGTGCTTGACGAACTGAGCATGAGCGCCGCCTGCGAGGTCATGAACCAGATGATGGGGGCCTCGGCAACGGCTCTGGCCGAGTTTTTAGGCAAATCAATCAATATCTCAACGCCCGAGGCACGCATTATCACACCGGACTATACCTTCGCCGACGCCATCGGGATGGATGTGAACCAACAAATTGTTTCGGTGCACTTCAACATGGATATTCAAGGCGTTATGACCTCGGAATTTGTCAGTGCTTTGCCTTGCGACCTTGCAAAATCGATGGTGGGTGGCTTTTTCAGCGAAGCGATGGCCGAGGAGGAGGTTCCGGCCCCGGCCCCAGCACCCTCGCCTGCACCGATTACCCCACCGCCTGCGCCGGTCGCACCGCCGCCACCGGCCGCGCCGTCAGTGGCGGCCCCGCCGCCTATCACACAGCAACCCCCAGTGCCACAGCAGGCCCCGCAAATGCCGGCCATGCCGATGCCACAGCAGCAGATGCCGCCCGCAGCGGCTGCGCCGGGCTATCCGCCCTATTATCCGCCCTACCCGCCCTATCCCCCTGCGGCGTCAGGCGCATACCCGGGGTATCCGCCACCTTATTATCCTTACCCGCCCTATCCGCCGCAGCCTGAGCCTCCCGTGCCGGTTCATCACGCAAAAAGCGACCCGCAACCGCCCGTCAAGGTGCAGAATGTGCAGCTGCCGCAGTTTAGCAAAGGCAACCCCTCCGGCGAACCTGTTTTGGGCGGTAATGCCGATCTTTTGATGAATGTACCGCTGGATGTCACGATTGAAATCGGTCAGACGCGCAGAAAGATTAAGGATATCATGGCCTTTGCGCAAGGCACCGTCATCGAGCTTGAAAAACAGGCTGGCGCCCCGGTGGATATCGTGGTCAACGGCCAGCTGATCGCCCACGGCGACGTCGTGGTGATTGACGATAACTTTGGCGTGCGTATCACCGAAATTCTTGGCACAAGGGCACTGCTCTCCTCTCTGGAAAAGGATTTATAGACATTTCTTTAAAATATATATCAATACATCCTGAAAGGAATTAGATTTTATGGACAAGAAAATTATGATCGTTGACGACGCCGCTTTTATGAGAATGATGATCAAGAACAGCCTCACCGGTAACGGCTATACCAACATTATCGAGGCTGGCGACGGGCAGATTGCTTTTGAGACCTATAAGACCGAGCGCCCCGACCTGGTCATCATGGACATCACGATGCCGAATATGGACGGCATCCAGTCGCTTCAGGCAATTAAGGCCTATGACCCCAACGCCATGGTCGTTATGTGCAGCGCCATGGGTCAGGAGGCGATGGTCGTCGACGCCATCCGTTTTGGCGCACTCGATTTTATTGTCAAGCCTTTTAAGCCCGACCGCATTTTGCAGACGGTCAAAAAGATTCTCGGCTAATTTATTTTTAAGAACAGGACAGGGTGAAGGCGTGGAAAGATTAGAGGCGTTTTCGGTATTTTTTTCGGTTTTTCTCACCTTGGCGTTTGTTTTATTTTTGGCGTGGTTTTTGCTGCGCTGGATTGGCGGTCACGCGCCCATCCAGAGCAATTTTAAGCACATCAGAATTCTCGACCGGGTGGTAATCGACCGTGAGAAATATCTGCTGCTGGTCTCGGTTGGCGACAAAACGCTGCTCATCGCGATGAGCGCGGGCGCCGTCACAACCGTCTGTGAATTTGACGCGCAGCAGCGGGCATTGTTTGAAACCGCGCCCGAATCAGAACAGCCCTTTGCCGCGGTGATCAAGCAAATGCTGCCCAAGAAGAACAACCCGTCCGCCAAAGGGGGAGATCGCCTATGACCGATCGCACCCAGTGTCTGGCAACGCTAAAAAAACAACTGCTGCTTTTTGGCGTCTCGCTGCTTGTGGTGCTTTTGCTGACGCTGTTTCTGCTCAACACCACCGCGCTGGCAGCCCCCGGCGTTTCGATCGATTTTATCGCCGACGACACCGACAACAGCGCTATGGGCGTCTTGGACTTGATGTTCCTCTTTGTTCTGATTTCGCTGATTCCCAGCATTCTGCTCATGATGACGAGCTTTACCCGCATCATCATTGTGCTGTCGTTTATGCGTAATGCGCTGGGCACACAGCAGTCGCCCCCCAATCAGGTGTTGGTAGGGCTTGCGCTGTTTTTGACGCTGTTTATCATGACGCCCACCTTTGAAGAGATAAAAACCACCGCCTACGACCCTTATAAGGCGGGAAGCTACACCGTTACCGAAGCGGTTGAAGCCGCGCAATTTCCGATAAAACGGTTTATGCTTGAGCAGACAACGCCCAAGGCGCTTAATCTTTACTTAAGCATCTCCGGCAGTGAGATGCCGTCGGTACAGTCGGGAGAGGGTACCGACAGTCTGACCCGCCTGAGTCTTTTTGTCATCGTACCCGCATTTATCACCAGCGAGCTTGAACGCGCCTTTCTGATCGGCTTTCTGCTTTATCTGCCCTTTTTGATTATTGATATCGTCGTCTCAAGCGTGCTGATGTCGATGGGTATGGTGATGCTGCCGCCTGCCACCATTTCGCTGCCCTTTAAAATTCTGTTGTTTGTTTTGGTGGATGGCTGGAGCCTGCTGCTTGGAACGCTTGTTCAGGGCTTTAGGTGATATTTTACATCGTGCTTTGCCGCAAGCCGGTAGTTTACATTTGTGCCGCATAATTTGTGCTTTACTTAACGAAATAACAGTATAACCTTTTAAAACCAAGGGGCAGGTGAACCGCTTGACGCAGAACCAAATCATGGATATTTTCACACAGGCTCTGCTGGTCTCGCTCAAGCTGGCTGCACCGCTTTTGATCACCAGCATTCTGATCGGCCTGATTGTTGCGATCTTTCAGGCGGCCACCCAAATTCACGAACAGACGCTCACCTTTGTACCAAAGCTGATTATCATCGCCTTTATGCTGCTTTTTACCGGCAGCTGGATGATCAGCACCATGCTGGATTTTGTTCACTGGCTGTTTAGCCTTATCCTTTTGTTATGAGGTGCCGCCGTGACGTTACAGCTTCAGGGCCTGAATATTTATCTGCTGGTCTTTGCCCGCATGTCAGGCTTTATCTTTTTTAATCCGCTGCTGGGGCGGCGGAATATTCCGTCTCAGGTTCGGGCCGGGCTGGTGTTGCTGCTCACGCTGCTGATTGCGCCGGTGCTGCAAGCGCCCGAGGTCACCCGCGACAGTGTGGACATGCTGTTTGCGCTGTTCAGAGAATTATCGCTGGGCTTTATCTGCGGCTTTGTCTACCAGATCTTTTTCTACCTGCTGCTGTTTATCGGCGACTGGATGGATACGGAATTTGGCATGGCGATGGCCAAGGTGTTCGACCCCGCGACCAGCATTCAGCTATCGCTGACCGGTAATCTCCTCACCATTTTATTTGCGCTTTATATCTTTTCGACTGACAGCCATCTCGTGATGATTCAGATTTTTGCGCTGTCGTTTAAGATTGTCCCGCTTGGCGCGGTCAATCTATCTCCCGAGGCCTTTCAGTTTGTGCTCCAGCTTTTTATCGATACGTTTTCGTTGGTGCTGCGGCTGCTGATCCCTTTTACGGTGGTGGAATTCTCACTACAAGTGGTCATGGGCATCATGATGAAGCTGGTACCCCAAATTCACGTATTCGTCATCAACTTTCAGCTCAAACAGCTGCTCGGCCTCGCAACGCTATTTCTGATGGGACCGGTTGTTGCCTCATTTTTGAATAACTACATCCTCATTATGCTTGAAAATATCAACCGGGCGCTGTTAACCCTCGTCTGATCTTGCTTTAATGCGATTTTAATAGGGCCCCCAATAAGAATAAAACTATTTTTATTGCCACCAATCCCGTTTCGCAGCTTTAAAATGGAATTCGTATAAAAGGGGGGATGGGAATGGCCGGTGAAAAGACCGAAAAGGCAACATCAAAGCGAAAACAAGACGAACGAAAGAAAGGTAACATTTTTAAAAGCACCGATCTGGTTACGGCGTTTTCGCTACTCATCACCTTTTATTCGCTGAAGCTGTTGGGACCGTTTATTCTCCAGACAACCCAGATGCTGATTCGGCAGTATTTTATCGCTGCCGCCACTCAAAAAGCCATTACCGATGCGGATACACGCATCTTTTTAATAGACGCTTACCGCGTCATCGGGCTGACGGCGCTGCCGCTGCTCTTAATCAGCGGGCTGACAGCCATTGTGTTGACAATGGCGCAAACCCGTATGCTGGTCACAACCGAGAGCATCAAGTTTAAGTTCAGCCATCTAAACCCTATCAGCGGCCTTAAAAAAATGTTCTCGCTGCGCAGCGTGGTCGAGCTTGTCAAGGCCGGAAGCAAAATTGCGATTCTGCTTTACATCGTTTATAAAAAGCTTGTCGATTTTCTGCCAAAATTCCGTACCTTTGTGGATATGGAAATGACCGAGGCGCTGCGCATCTTTGGCGATTTTATCATGTCGATTGTGCTGACCGCCGGCGTCGTGTTCCTGCTGTTGGGTATTCTCGATTACGCTTATCAGTGGTGGGAATACGAAAAGAACCTGCGCATGAGCAAGCAGGAAATTAAAGAAGAATATAAGCACACCGAGGGCGACCCGCTTATTAAGGGCCGTATTCGTGAATTGCAGCGTAAGCAGGCCATGAGCCGTATGATGCAAAACGTCCCGAAGGCGGATGTCGTCATCCGTAACCCGACCCACTACGCCGTGGCGCTGCGCTACGACCCCGACCACGACCGCGCGCCGGTCGTGCTCGCAAAGGGCGCCGATCTCGTGGCGCTGCGCATCGTTTCGATCGCCGAAGCGCACAAGGTGACCACGCTTGAAAATAAGCCCCTTGCGCGCGGCCTTTTTGAAGCGGTGGAGCTAGGCCGCGAGGTTCCCGAAAAATTCTACCAGCCGGTGGCCGAGGTGCTGGCCTTTGTTTACAGTCTGAAAGAGAAGGATTTGAAATAGTTGAAGAATACAAGCAATATCTTTAACGACATTGTAGCGGTATTTATTGTCGCTATTATCTTGTTGCTAATTATCCCGCTGCCCACGGCGCTGCTGGATATGATGTTTATTATAAACCTCTCTATTTCGTTTGTGATCCTGCTCACGACTATGTATATCAAGGAGCCGCTCGAATTCTCGATTTTTCCGGCACTGCTCTTGATTACCACCGTCTTTCGCATGTCGCTGACCATTTCGTCCACCCGTCTGATCTTAGGCAACAACGGCTACGCCGGTAAGGTTATCGAAACCTTCGGCCAGTTTGTTATCCGCGGCAACATCATCATTGGCCTTGTCATTTTTCTGATTATCGTCATCGTGCAGTTTATGGTTATCACCAAGGGCTCTGAGCGAGTAGCCGAGGTTGCCGCCCGCTTTACGCTCGATGCGATGCCCGGCAAGCAGATGGCCATTGATGCCGACTTAAACTCCGGTCTCATCGACGAGGCGCAAGCGCGTCACCGCCGTGAAAAGATTCAGCGCGAGTCCGATTTTTTCGGCTCGATGGACGGCGCCACCAAGTTTGTCAAAGGCGATGCCATCGTGTCGATTGTCGTGACCATCATTAACCTGCTTGGCGGCATTCTCATGGGGTTTTTAAATAACGTGGGCACCGTCAACGAGATTATGTCGATCTACTCGACCGCGACGGTTGGCGACGGCCTGATGTCCCAGATTCCCGCACTGCTGATCAGTATGGCGACAGGTATGATCGTCACTCGCTCCGCGTCGGAATCAAACCTCAATATCGAGGTGGTCAAGCAGTTTTTGTCACAGCCCACTGTGCTGATTCTGTCCGGCTGCGTGATGATTTCACTCGCATTTATCGGCTTCCCGCCGTTGCAGATTATTCTAGTGTCTGCTATACTAATAGTAACAGGTACGGTAATTTTACGTAAGCAGAGGGTTGCACTTGCGACCGCGACGACCGCCGCCACCGCTGCCCCGACCGAGGAGGTCGCCAGCGAGGCTTCGTTTTATAAAAACATCGACAATGTCTATGGCCTGCTCAATGTCGAGCCGGTTGAACTGGAGTTTGGTTACAGCCTGATTCCGCTTGTCGATGAGGCCAGCGGCGGCAGCTTTATCGACCGTGTCGTCATGTTCCGCAAGCAGTTTGCCATTGAGATGGGCATGGTTATCCCCTCAGTGCGATTAAAGGACAGCGGACAATTAAACCCCAACCAATACAGCATCAAGTTTAAGGGCGAGCGCATCGCCATAGGCGACGTTTTGATCGACCATTACTTAGCGCTCGCACCCGACAGCAAGGTGCAATCGATAGACGGCATCGATACCGTTGAACCCGCGTTTGGCATTCCGGCCAAGTGGATTAGCTTGGACAAAAAAATCAAGGCCGAGCTTGCGGGCTATACGCTCATCGACCCCACCTCGGTCATTATCACCCACCTATCCGAGGTCATTCGCCAGCATGCCTATGAGCTACTAACCCGGCAGGAGGTCAACAACCTGCTGACCAATCTTAGAAAAACCAACGAGACGATTGTCAACGACATCATCCCCAATATCGTCAGCGTTTCAACACTGCAAAAGGTGCTGTGCAACCTGCTGCGCGAGGGGGTTCCGATCCGCGATATGGAGACGATTCTCGAGGTGCTCGGCGACTACGGTGCGTCGATGAAGGATGCGGACATGCTAACCGAGTATGTGCGGCAATCGTTAAAGCGCACCATTTCACACCAGTTTGCCGAAGCCGGACAGCTCAAGGTCATCACGCTTGACGCCAAGATTGAAAACATGATTATGGGCGCTGTTAAAAAGCTCGATACCGGCTCGTATCTGGCACTTGAGCCGGCGACAATTCAGTCGATCATCTCCTCCTCGGGCGGGCAGATTGATAAAATACGCGAGCTGGTGCCCCATTCGGTGATTCTGACCTCGCCGATTGTACGCATGTATTATAAGAAGCTGATTGACCAGTTCTATCCCAATGTTATCGTGCTCTCGTTCAGCGAGATTGACAGCACCGTACAGATACAAGCGCTTGGCAACATCGCAATTGCCTGATTCCTATCCCCAGCGAAGGGAGTGACAAGCTGTGCAGACTCTCCAACCGACCACCGAAGCCCAAACCCTGCTGGAAAGCTATTTAAAGTCCCCCAGCGTCGCGCTTCGCAACGACCTTGTCATGCAATATAGTTACATACCCAAGACGGTGGCGGCACAGATGCGCGGCATTACCGCCTCTTATGCCGAGGTTGAGGATATTGTCAACAACGGCATCATTACGCTGATTGACTGCATCGAGCGCTTCGACCCCCAAAAAAGCGGCAGCTTTGAGGCGTATGCCTTCTCCCGTGTTAAATGCGCCAACATCGATTTTATCCGTAAGCAGGACTGGCTACCCCGCCGGGTGCGGAAAACGGCGCGCGACATCACCGCAGCCTACGACGCCCTCGCCAACGAGCTGATGCGGGTGCCTTCGGCTAAGGAGCTGGCGGACTATCTCGGCGTTGAGGAGTCGGTCATTTATAAGCACTACCGCGAGATTTCAAATTCGGTGCTGCTCTCATTTGAAATGTTGCTGAGCAGCGTGGCCGAAAACAGCGCGGAGGACCCCGCCGGTGATTTTGAGCAGCCCGAGTCGTCATTAATCCGCAATGAGCTGCAACGGCGATTGGCTGAAGCGATCGATTCACTAAGCGAACGCGACCGCCTTGTCATTTCACTTTACTACTATGAGCATCTAAAGCTTCACGAAATTGCGCAGGTTTTAAAGGTCAGCGAAGCCCGGGTCTGCCAAGCCCGCTCAAAGGCTATTTTAAAGCTTCGCAGCCACCTAAAAGATTATTTGGAGGGATAACGGCATGGCAACAGGCTTT
>JAEWBS010000023.1 GCA_023391005.1 Bacillota bacterium
CTTTAAATACCCAAATCCCCCCCGAGCGGCACTGTCGGTGCATAGCCTGTGGTTTTCCGTTCTGCCGCCGCGGTCACTTTGGATATTACATTTAAAGCGAAACGTAAATTTTTTTTACAGCGCCTGAATTTAATACGGTGGGTTTTAAGGCTGCGTTCTGTTGATAATGCGGGGGGAAATGCGATTGCGCTTTTGCTAGCGGCGGGCTGTGGATCGGGGCGTTTTGCCGTCTGTGGCATAACATGTCAGTGAGGCTAAGCGGCGGCAGCGTTCGGGTGGCGCACATCAGCCTGTGCAAAACCGGCCTGTGTGCGCCCACAGACCCGCCCGCGCGCGCGTTACCCGCCGCATCACATAGATGCGCGCCGGCATGCCGGGGCAGCCGCAATACCCCTTGCCCCGGCATGTGAACCTCGCTTTTCGGCTGTTGCGTTATACGAAGTTTCCGCTAAAATATTGCGGTTGAACGTTAGGTTCAGCCGCATGCAAGCAAGATGGCGTTATCGGTTTGTATGATAAGCCAAATTGCTGTAGTGGCGACTCGCGGTTTGGCTTTGGCTCTGCGTCGTCAATGCTTTGCCCGGCGGAATGCTGCCGGCACTGCCTTTGAGACGGGGCGAAATGGCCGCGGCGCCGCATGTTTCGTTTTGGCGGGGCTTCGTATCAGTGGCGCTGACAGGAATTGCCCGGTACATTTTATTGACCTTTAGCGGCATTTAAGGTAAAATAACCGCAGGGTGGATATTTTATCTTCTTCATTCGTTGTGGCATGCCCCCGAGTGGGGCTTATCGCCATTCATGTGTCGGCATGCTAGGTGTTTGCACGGGCTTGCCGTAAAAAAGGGACGTATTTTCAAACCAAAAAGGGAGCGATAAATTCCATGATTCTGATCTCCCCGTCGATTCTGGCAAGCGATTTTGCCAATTTAGAGCGCGAGGTGCGCGCCATTGCAATGGGCGGCGCCGATCTGGTTCACGTCGACGTGATGGACGGGCATTTTGTGCCCAATATTACAATCGGTGTGCCGGTGGTGGAATCGCTGAAAAAGATCAGCCCCCTGCCGCTTGATGTGCACCTGATGATCAGCGACCCGCTGACCTATGCCGCCGTCTTTGCCAAGGCGGGTAGCGACATTATTACCTTTCATGTCGAGTGCGGCTGCGACGTTCAACAAACCATCGATGCCATTCGTCGAAGCGGGGCGAAGGTGGGCCTCTCGCTAAAGCCCAAAACTCCTGCCGAGGCGGTGTTTCCTTATCTGGACCAGATCGATATGGTGCTGGTAATGACGGTGGAGCCCGGCTTTGGCGGGCAACGCTTTATGCCGGACATGCTGCCCAAAATGGCGTTGATCCGCCAGCGCATCGACGAATTGGACCTTGCGGTCGACATTCAGGTCGATGGCGGCATCGACGTCGCGACAGCGCCGCTCGTCGCGCAAGCGGGGGCTAATATTCTCGTGGCAGGCTCAGCGGTTTTCCGTCATGAAAACTATGCCGGGCCTATTTCTGATATCCGAAAGGCGGCTGAGGCGGCACTTTAGCCGTGCGCAGCGTGTATTTCACTTAAGAGCGGATGCCTTAGCGGCAGATTATGCTCTGTCTGTGTTAGAAGGGCGGCGGACATCGCCTCACGCTACACATTTGGCAGGCCACGAAATCTGCGCGCCAAGCCATCGTGCCTGTTAATGAAAATATCTCGATCAGCTAAAATAATAGGACAGCATGTCGATGGCATGCTCGCGGATGATCGGTTTGCAGTGCTCCTCGACGATGGCGCACAGCACGCTGCCGCCCTCGGCACGCTGACCATATTCCGAGAGCAGGTTGACGGCGGGGCCGTTTTGCCCGTCCATGGGGCGGATGATCAACTGCCAACAGTCCTGCTGTCGGTAGAGCGCGCTTTGCAGCAGGCGATGCCCATGCAGCGAAAAAAGCTGTAGCGCGCCGCGAATCAGCGCCTCGGTGTCGTCAAAGCTGAACATAACCGGCTCGCAGATCGAGGTGGTGTGCGCTTCCTTCTGCTCCATAACGAAATAGACCGTCGCGCCGCCGTCATCCTCGGGATAAATCTCGATGAGCAGGCGGTCGCCGAGCAGCAAAAATGAGGTGTCGGTCTGTGACTGAGCCTGCGCCAGCACGCCGAGCAGATAGCGCCGCAGCTTTTTGACCTCGGCTGTATCCTGACTATCCCAGTCTATGCCTACCTGTTCCACATCCTGCGCCGTTAAAACGACCTTTAACCGGTCGGGCGATACAAGACGAAATACCAAAAACATCACCGCCTTATTGGTTTTACATTCAAGAAAAGACCATACGGGCGAAGGAGGACGGTTGATGAGAACCAATTCTTCCAAAGGGATTTTACTAGAGCAAAATAAAGAGCCGGGATTGTCGCGCGAAATCAGGCGGCTGCCCGGGTTGGACATACCCCTGCAAAGGACCGAAACGCCGGTTTCGCCCACGCCTGAGCTGCTCGCGCCGTACGAAATTGTATCCATCGCGCGTGAGGCCAGAATCATCGACGAGTGCGACGGCCGTCGCCTGTGGAAAAAACTGGCTGCCGCCGCGCGAGACGGCATTTCAGGTATCGTGGTCGATGCGCTTGACGACGAGCCGTATATCTCCAGCCAGCTTGGGCCCGCGCTGCACTTTCCCGAGCAGCTGGCCGAGGGGCTGGCGCTGGCCAGAAGAGCGATTGGCGCGTCTAAAACGTCGATTGAAATCTACCGCAACCTGTTTGATATCGACACCCGCATACCGCACAATATTTTTGGCGTTAGGGTCGAGCGCATCAGCGGCGCCTATCCGGCCGAATACCGCGCCAAGCGGCAGATGAAGCGCGACAACGTGCTGATCATCGGCGCCTGCGCGCTCATGCATCTGCGCCGGGCGGCCTATGAGGGGCTGTGCCAAAACAGCTGCTTTATCACGGTGGCGGGCGACTGCATCGCCAACGCGGGCAATTACGAGGTGCCGATCGGTTGCTCAATCGGTCAGGTGCTTTACGCGGTGGGCACCATCGCCAATCCTAAGCGCATTGTCGCGGGCGGCTCGATGACCGGCTTTGGTATCACCGACCCCGATAAGGTGTTTGTGTCGGCGACGACAAAGGGCGTACTGGCCTTTGCCGAGGAATTTAAGGATCTGGGCTACAACTGCATCGGGTGTGGGCGCTGCACCGATGTCTGCCCCGAGGGGCTCTCGCCCTATTTTATTTACAAGGTGATGCAGACCCCACAAAAGCGCAATCTCACGCTTGCCGATGCCGAGCTTTGCACCGGCTGCGGAACCTGCAGCTACGTTTGCCCCGCCAAGCTGGACTTGGCGCAGGTTATGGCTAGGGCGGCGGCGCTGACGCGCGCCCGGCAGCAAGGAGGCCCACTGTGAAACTACGCGCACAAAACCCCCCGCATATCCGCTCGCGCGAAAGCAACCAGACCGTGATGCTCGACGCCATTATCGCCATGCTCCCGCTTTATGCGATGGCGACCTATTACTACGGAAAACGCGCCCTCGCGCTGGGGCTTTTAAGCGTGATGGTCACGACCGCGTTCGATATGCTCTGTGTCATTGCCAGACGCAATATCCCGAATATCCGCGACCTTTCGCCTACCGTCACCGGCATGCTGATTCCTCTTTTGATGCCGGCCTCCATCCGGTTTGAGGTTGTCGCGGCGGCTGCGCTGTTTGGTATTGCCGTTGCCAAGCATCCGTTTGGCGGCGTCGGAGAAAACATCTTTAACCCCGCCGTGGCCGGCGCGGCCTTTGCGGTTGTATGCTGGCCCAAGTCGATGTTTTTATATCCCGTTCCGTTCGACCGGCTGCCCATCGCGGTGGACAGCACACAAAAGCTGATCAATTCCCCAGCCTATACGCTGTCGCTGGGGGGGGCGCCGAATACAGATCTTTTAGATATGCTGCTGGGCAACTTTGCGGGCCCCATGGGTGCCACTAACATATTAGTTTTATGTACATGTTTCTTATTCCTCGCGGTGAGAAAAACCGTGAGCGTTTGGATGACCGGCGCGTTTTTGACCGGCGCGGCCCTTGTTGCGATTGCTGTGCCGCGGGCCATGTTGACGCCGATTTCTTCGGTCAGCTACGAGCTGATGACCGGCCTGACGCTGATCGGCGCCATTTTTTTGATAAACGACCCTGTAACGTCGCCCAAGCGCAAGCTGCCTAAGATACTCTACGGCTTTTTGGCGGGCGTGGTCAGCATGACGTTTCGGCATTTGGGAGAATATGAAGATTCGTTGCTGTTTGCCATTCTGGTCATGAACGCATCGGTTTGGATTATTGATTTGTGGGGAGAGCATTTAGCGCACGCCCTCAGGAGGAAGAACATTGAACTTAAAACCAATTCGGAAATATCGTCGGCGGTTGAAGAAAACATCGGGGCTGATTAAAAATAACCCCGTTGTGGCGCTGGGCATGGCATTGCCCTTCGTCATTGTGCCAACGCTAAATTTAAAAAGCGGTTTGCTGATTAGCGTGTTTATTCTGGCGGCAACCGTCCCGGCGGCGACGCTGGCCCCCGTTCTGCACAAGAAAGTGCCGACGCCTTATCTGGTGCCCGGTTACGCTCTGCTGGCCATGCTCGGCATCATCGCGGCCCAGCTGCTGCTGCGGCGGCAGGCGGTGCTGCTTGACAGTCTCGGCCTTTATATTCCGCTGGCGGCCGTCAACAGCATCATGATCGATCTCGCAGTCGTACACCCCCGCCAGACGCCGCAGCGCGGGCTGCGCGACGCGGCCGTCATCTGTCTGGGGTTTGCGCTTGTGGCCTGCGGCATTGGCGCTGTGCGCGAGGTATTGGGCAGCAGAACCATCTGGGGCGTGCCCTTCGGTTTATACCCCATCCGAATGGTGGGCGTTACGCTGCCGTTTTTCGGATTTATTCTGTTGGGCTTTTTAAACGCTCTGTGCCGGAGCGTTGACCGCGGCATTATAAACGGCATGCTCTCACGCATGCCGGCGCCCGCGAGCGGGGAGGGCAGCAACGAATGAAGGCAATCTATGAAATGCTGGCAATCATCACCGTTGCGGCTGTGACCGAAAATCTACTTTTTGCACGTGCGATCGGTGTCGATCATATTCTCGAGCGCACGAAAAGCTATCATGCCATTATACGGCTGGGGGCGCTGAACTGTGTGGTTTCATTCCTCGGCGGCGTGTTGGCGTGGGTTTTTAAATTTGCGCTAAAGCGCTATGTCTGGTGGCCGGTATTTAGAGGTCCGGCGGTGTTGCTGAGCATCAGCGCGGCGTATTTGCTGTTGGTGTTGCTGGTCGGCACGCGCAATCTGCGCTCGGCGCATTCGCTGCCGGTTACGGCGGCCTTTAACGGCGCCTCGTTCGGCGCGGTGCTCATTGCGATCGTCAGCCGCGAGACGCTGCTGCAAACCATCGCCTATTGTCTGGGCTGCTCAGCGGGCCTGATCATTGCACTGATGCTGGTGCATTCGGGGCGGGAGCGTCTGGAACTGTGCAAGGTTCCGAAATCCTTTGACGGCCTGCCCATCACAATGCTCTACATCGGCATACTCAGTCTTGCGATTTATGGCCTAATCGGCCACCAGCTGCCCACTTGATGTTTTATCCGGGAGGTGTTGTAAATGGCGAAAAAAGGGACAAAGATCAAGCGCTACGGCAATATTTACGGCAGGGGAATGGGCGCGGGCTCATGGCCTATTCTGCTCGCCATGGTTTGTGGCGTGCTGCTTTTTGGCATTATAGGATGGAGCCTGTATACTCCGGTGCATGAATTTGTCATGAAGCTCGGCACCGAGCCGCCCGAGCCTGCCGGCCCCTCTGCGGCGGTCTCGGCCCCGGCGGTTTCCACGTCGCAGCCGCCCGAAGACACGCCTGAAAATACGTCCCAGCCCGAGTCTCAGCCTGCCGATCCCGCCCCGGTTCATCAGGGCGAGGGGCTGCGGGGTCTCTACCTCCCGCAGGCTCAGCTTTTAAACGACACCGTCCTTTCAAACATGCTGGCCAGTGCGGTGAACGCGCAGCTCAACACCGTGGTGGTTGACGCCAAGGATGCCACTGGCGCGGTGCTGTTTTCTTCTGAAAACGCGCTGGCGCAGAAGGCGGGCGCCGCAGCCGACACCGCCTATTCGGCCAGACAGACGGCTCAGGCGATCAGCGCCAAGGGGCTGGTTCCCGCCGCACGCATTCACGCCTTTCGTGACAGCATCGCGCCCCTACAAGAACGCGATATGGCGGTGCACTACTATGATACCGATGTATTCTGGTATGACAATTCTCCTGATTTAGGCGGCAAGCCCTGGCTGAATCCTTATTCTCAGGGAGCACAGCAGTATATTATCTCGCTGGCAAGCGAGCTTTGCGCGCAGGGATTCAAGATTATTCTGCTCGATTCGGTACAGTTCCCCTCAGGCGTGGGACTTGACAAGGCCGGATATGGCGCGGCCGCTAAGACGGTGACGCGGGACGCGGTGCTGACCCAGTTTGTCAACGCCGTTTCGGCTGCGGTCAAGGCCAAGGGCGGCGAGTTGGTTTTGTGCACGCAGGAGGGCTGGGCTCCGACCGGGGACGCGACGCGCGACGCGCAGATCGAGTTCTCTAACGGTCGGCTTTATGGCGGCACTCCCACCGGATTTTTCACCCCACGGACGACACTGCCGCTACCCGCGGATACGTCGCTCTGGGCCACGGCGCTGCGCAATGCCTCCTCGGCGGCGCGGGATACCGGTTGGATCGGCTTCATCCCCGCTTTTTCGGCTGACGGCACCCTTGTCGACTGCACGGCGCTGATGGCGTCGCTCAAAGCCGCGGGGGGCAGCGATTACGTGCTGTTTAACCCGCAGGGCAACTATAAGCTTCAATAATAACTCATACGAAGGGGGCGTTTTAAAATGTCAACACCGCATAATGCCGCGGAGAAAGGCGATATTGCCAAAACCGTGCTGATGCCTGGCGACCCGTTGCGCGCCAAGGTGATTGCCGAAACTTATCTGACCGATGTTAAATGTTACAACACGGTGCGCAACATGTTCGGTTACACCGGCAACTATAATGGAAAGCCCGTATCGGTGCAGGGCAGTGGAATGGGCATTCCCTCGATCGGCATCTATTCCTACGAGCTTTACAATATGTATGATGTGCAAAGTATTATACGCATTGGATCTGCCGGAGGCCTCGGCAAGGATATTAAAGTGCGCGATCTTGTCGCGGGTATGGGGGCCTGCACCAATTCCAACTACGGTGCGCAGTACGGTCTGCCCGGTACCTTTGCGCCGATTGCAAGCTGGCGGCTGTTGCAGGCTGCCGACGCTGCCGCCAAATCGCTGGGTATCCCGATGAAGGTGGGCAATCTTTTGTCCTCCGACACCTTTTACAGCGCGGTGGGCAACGGCAAGTGGGCTGACATGGGCGTGCTGGCTGTCGAGATGGAATCGGCCGGGCTGTATTTCAACGCGGCTCAGGCGGGTAAAGAAGCGCTGTGCATCTGCACCATTTCGGATATTGTCGCCACCGGCGAGGGTCTCTCGGCGCTTGAGCGACAGGAGAGCTTCCACGATATGATGAAGGTTGCGCTGGCGCTGGCTTAGGATATTTAAATGGCAACGGCGCGAAGCAGGAGCGGCTTCGCGCCGTTTTAGCTCAAAATAAAGGTGGCATATTGCCGGCGGTGCACCAAAGACCTATGCTGTCGCACAGAATCGGCGGCGCTTTGCGCCAGCGAAAGAGAGGGAAAGACCGGATGATTTCTGATAAAGAGTTGATTGCACAGGCGCTGTCGGTACGCAAAAACGCTTACGCGCCCTATTCGCACTTTGCGGTAGGCGCGGCGCTGCTGGCGGCCAGTGGTCGGGTGTATACCGGCTGTAACATCGAGAACGCGGCCTATTCGCCGACCAACTGCGCCGAACGTACTGCTGTGTTTAAAGCGGTGAGCGAAGGGGAGCGCCACTTTTTAAAGCTCGCGTTGGTGGCGGGGCAGGAGGTGCTCGACGCGCCGCTGCCGGCTACCGTGTCGCCCTGCGGCGTCTGCCGTCAGGTGCTCGCTGAGTTTGCCGCGCCGGATATGGTGCTGCTGTTGGCCAAAAGTGAGGGCGACTATGAAGCGCACACGCTGGGGGAGTTGTTTCCGCTTGGCTTCTCAGCTAAAGATCTCTGAAATGCGCGGCGAGACGCGGGCGGCTTCTTTTTGTGAAGTTTGTCAATATTGTGCTTAATCGCTAAAAAACACCCATATCATGTCTGATATGGGTGTTACTAAGTAGCGTATTGTTTTTTTCGGCCTAGAAAAATCTGAAGCCGCGTCCCCAGCGCCAGCAGGAGCTGCCGCAGCGCCCACAGCGCGCCCATCTGCGATACCAAAAAAACATAAGAGTCCATCCTTCCGTTAGCAAGCGTGAGTCAGGCGCGAGTTGTACCCCCATATGGATTGTATGCAGCGACCGCGCCGCAGGTGCATTGATATCTAAATCCACCGGCTTGTCGGTATATAGCAGTACTTGAAACCGCCCACAATTTTGATGCTCTCAATAGCCTCTATTCGGAAAGGCGCGGCATGCGCGAACGTGACCGGCCCGTGCGATCGCAATTACTGCTATAGGAATACCCGGAGGTGCTCGCGGCGGCGGGGCTTAATGGGTTGGCCGCTGCGCCTATTATCGCAACGGTTTATAAGGCGCTGTACGAGGCCGAGCGCCAAAAGCTGCAAATCGAGTTGGAGGCCGCATAGAAGAAGGCGGATAAATTCGACCGTATGACGGAGGTCGAACAGGCGTAAGATTAAGAACAAGTGTCGTAGTGGTGTCGTAATCAGAAATTTTCTGTAATAAAAAATCGCTTAACCTTGCCCTAAATGGCTTGGTTAAGCGATTTTATTCTGTGTTTTGTGCGCTGTATGTATGTCCTTGAGCAGCCGAGGCGGGATTTAAACTATAGTTGCATATGTTAGCATGTTACAGATGGATGCTTTTATTGTTTCTAAATTCTTCTTGGATCTCAGCTAATAGCTCGGGGTGCTCAATTAGGTCCCATGCGGCGCCGCCAAGCACCTTTGACGCGATTATTACCGCCTCATGGGCCTCTTCGCCCTTGCCCGCCTCCAAAAACTCGGTCGAGTGGGAGGAGGTTCCCGGGGGAACCATCGCTACGCGGATGCAGCTGCCTGGGAGCTGATACATAATATTACTGAAATCGCTGGAGCCCGTTTTTAAACGCGGCGGGCTGATACGGGGTGCGTTGACCAGCCGCGCGTTTTCCAACAGCAGCTCGTTGAGCTTGAGCACGGGGATTTTATTGGCAAGCCGGTCCCCTTCCTCTATCTCATAGGTCACGTCCGCGATAAGGGCAGCACCTTCAATAATCCGCTTGAAACGTTCCACAACCCCATCCAAGGCGCTACGGGAGTAGGAACGGAGCGCGAATTTTCCCACGGCAAGGTCGGGCACCACATTGACCGGGCCGGGCGTTTGGAGAATCGTATAGTGCATCCGGGTGTCCTCGGGCACATGCTCCCGCAGAAATTCTATTCCTTGAAAAGCGATTAAAAGGGCGTCCAACGCGCTGCGTCCGTCTTCGGGCTTCAACGCGGCGTGCGATTTTTTGCCATGGAACGTCACGACAAAGCTGGACATCGCCATCGACTTCACATCCACCGTGGTGGTCGGCGAGCCATGCATCATCAGTGCCACATCGATGTCCTGAAAACAGCCGTTCTCCTGCATCCGAAGCTTGCCGTGAGCGGTTTCTTCGGCAGGGGTGCCGTATACCACCACCGAATAGGGCTTGTCGCCCGCGCATGCCTTCAACGCCCGAGCCGCGCCGATGATGGCCGGGCCCTGCATGTGATGCCCGCAGGCATGCCCCAGTCCCTCAAGCGCATCGTATTCGCACAGCAGGCCGATGCGCGGGCCGCCCTCTCCGTTTTTGAACTCGGCACGGAAGGCGGTGTCGACGCCGCCTACGCCATGCGCCACAACAAAACCGCCTTGAGACAGGTAATGGGTAATTTGCTTCTCGGCATAGACCTCCTGATAGCCAAGCTCGGGATGGTCAAAAATATCGTCGGCCATTGCGGTCAGTGCTTGCCGCTGGGCCTCAACGGCCTGAAAAAGCGATTCTTTCAATATAATTTCTCCTTTTGCTTTTGCTGATTTTCAAGCAACGCGGTTGGGTGTTAGGCCAACTGGATGGCGTGTGCGATACCAACCATAATGCAGCCGACAACCGTCCAGATAAGAAACAGTTTCCACATAAACTTCATCCAGCGGTCATAGGGCACATTGGCGGCGCCAATCAGGCCCATTAGCGCGGTGGAGGTGGGCAGAATGTAGTTGCAGAAGCCGTCGCCAAAGTTGAAGGCCAGAATGGCGGTCTGCCGGGTCATACCCACCAAGTCCGCGACCGGCAGGAACAAAGGCATAACCACGACGGCCTGACCGGAACCGGAGGTGATGAAGACATTGATAATGATATTGATGATAAACATAACGGGAGCCTGAAGGAAGGAGGGAACCACGTTCAACAAACCGGCCAGCGCATGGACGATGGTATCAATAATGCCGCCGGCGGTGAGAATCAGGGCGATGGAACGCGCCATACCGATAATCAGAGCAGCGCCCAGCATTGTTTTGCAGCCGGCCACCAAGCCCTTGGCAATGGCGGAAGCGTTCTTATTATCCAACAGGCCCACAACGACCGTCAGCCAGAGGAACATAGCGGCAAAGTTGGCCATCTCCCAGTCTAGCTTGAGCCCGCCGTAGACGATAATGGCCAGCGTAAGCACCAGCGCCGACAGAATGGCCCAACGATGCCAAGTCATGCTGCCGAAGGAGTCGAGATCGGCGTTGGTTTTCATCTCGTTTTGCTGGTCTAAATCGTACATGGGGCTCAGCTGGGGGGTCTTCTGAATCTTCATGGCGTAACGAATCAAATAGATATTCGTGACCACATAAAAAACGACGAGACAGATAAAGCGATAGCCGATGCCGGAATAGGGGGCCAGACCGGCGATTTCCTGCGCCAGAAGCGTGGTGCTGATCTGAAGGGTGCCGGTGGAGAAGCCCACGGCGCCGCCGAGCAGGATGATGCTCACGCCGACGATGGAATCGAGCCCAAGCGCGTATGATAGCATCAGCGTAATGGGGACGAAGGGGATAAACAGATTCACGCCCTGCGTGGTGGCAATCAGCGTAAACACGAGACTGAGCAAGGGGATAAAAATGTACAGGCGGTTGGAGAATCTCCGGGCCAGTTTGGCGACCGAAGCCTGAAGCGCACCGCTTTCGGTTACCATATGAAAAGCGCCGCCCGCAAACAGAATAACCAGAATCAAATCGATAGACCCGCTGAACCCGGCGACAACATGCTGCATGATGGACAGCGGATTGACCGGCGTGCGGTCCACATAATGAAAGCTGGCAGGATCAACGAGCTTCTTCCCGGTAACCGCATCCTGCACGCGATCGTACCCACCGGCGGGGATGATCCATGTCAGCAACACAGCGGCCAAAATAATCACAAAAATGATTACCAGTGTGTGGGGCATCTTAAAGGTTTTTTTCTTAGCGTTCGGTTCCATACTAAATTTCTCCCACTTTCTCTTTTACTTACAATTCCAGATAAGCTTTCCGGCTTACCGCACCCGGTATTCCCTACACGGTTCCGCGTGCCCTCATCACGTGAAAACGGTTGCCGAGCTCCGTGGTATTTAGTATAATGAAATCTGAAACAAAGTAAAATCAACCCATTTTTTATCTGCCATAAGAAAAACTTATTCATTTGGAACCCAAAAGGAGGCGGACGGGGATGAATTTAAAGGAGCAGCAATATATTGTCACGCTGGCCAGCTGCGGCAGCATGACCCAAGCGGCCAAAAAGCTGGGGGTAACCCAACCCGCTATCTCGTCTTATCTGGCCGGGGTGGAGAATAGTCTGGGCCACCCCCTGTTTGAACGAACGGGAAAGCGGCTGTTACCCACCTATTTGGGGGAGGTCTATCTGGAAAAGGCCCGAAAAATTCTCGCGCTGGGCGAGGAATTTGACGCACAGATGGAGCTGGTGGTTCATGGCTATCAAGGGCGTTTACGGGTTGGCGTGCCTATTCGGCGCTCCCCGTACCTGCTGCCTTCGGTGTTAAAAATTTTTCGCTATTACTTTCCTAATGTGGAGATTATCTTTCACGAGGGGAATTTGAAGGCTATGACCGAGCTGCTCAATACCGACCAGCTGGATTTGATGCTATGCAATCTGGTAGAGGTAAACCAAGGCTTGGAATATATTCATCTAGGCTGGGACCCGGTGGTTTTTCTGGTTCAGGCGGATCATCCCTGCTGTCGCCGCGCCCGCTACCGCACCGACTTTTTCCGCCCTTGGATCGATCTCAAGGAGTTTGGTCCTGAGGTTTTTATTCTTCAGCACGAGGATCAGAGCTTACGGCAATACTCCGACCAGATTCTTGAGGAGACGGGCGTGTGCCCTATGCGCATCACCCTGATTCGCAATATCGAGACCGCCGCCCAGATGGTATCCTGCGGCTTGGGTGTCTCCTTCTGTCTCGCAAGCTATTTCCGGCATATGAATTTTGTTACCGCACCGCAAGTCTTCTCGGTGGGCGAGCGGCAGTTGGCGGCGGATTTTTCCGTGGCTTATCGAAAGGGCAAGCAGCTGCCCGACTATACGCTGCGATTTATTCAGTTTCTTAAAGAGCTGGTGGCTGTCGAATCTAATTGCTGATATATGGATAGCCGTGAGTACAAAGACAAATTTATAAAACAACGCTGACGGTCGGCGGCCCTTTGATTTATCAAAACCGTCAAGTTTCGCTTCTGAAATTTGTGATATCTCCCAGTCGGGAAATTGGAATCAATTTAGAAAAGGCCGGCGCATGTGAAATGCACTCCCGAAAGTTAGGCAGTATGATATACTGGATACAAATGGGCGTATTTCGTTTGGAGTGACTCTTTCTGATTTAAAATACCGCCGCAGCCGTTAAAATAAGACTTGATAAGACTATCTTGGCATAAAGCCTGCGGAGGAAGCTTCTTCTTAGACCGACTGCCGCTTAATAATGGGGATACGCGCCCATGATGCCGCGTGCTGTGACCACAGATGGACTTCTCAATGAAAGCGGTTCGCAAGTGGTTAAGGCATAGCGCTATTACAGCGACCATGCATATTTACGCGCAGGTGTTGGACAAACCTAAAGTCAGCATGGCGGCCGGTTTAAGCGCCTCAATAATGGAGAAAAGCAGCGAAATGACAAGCGCCGTTAGAACTGACGCCATCCGTGCGCCCCAAGGGGCTTTTTTATTGATTTCAAAGAAAGGTCTTAAAAATCGCTTAAAGCCATTCTTAAGACCTTTTGGTTGTGTTTGTGCGATATATGTATACCATAGAATGCTCAAGGATGGATTTAAACTGTCCACCTCACATGCGACATGTGCATACGAAAACATCGAACATAAATCGCAATGCATCAGCGAGGGAGGGGGCGTGTGGGGAAGCCGCCGGTTCCTACCGCACGTTGAGCGACCGAAGGGAACGGATTCCCGCCGCAGCGGGTGCACCAGAATGAAAATGACCAGTCCGAAGACTGGTCATTTTCATTCTGGTGCGGATAAGAGGACTTGAACCTCCACCGAGTTGCCCCGACTAGAACCTGAATCTAGCGCGTCTGCCGATTCCGCCATATCCGCATTTTATAAGCTGCCTCGCGTGACAGCTTACTCATAATAGCATTGCAATCGATTTTTGTCAACAGTTTTTGCAACATTTTTAAGCGGATTTGGCGATGGCAGTTTCTAAATAAGGTGAGAATTGCCGCGTCAAATGACGCAGACCAGACGCATCAGCAGCAGGCCCACAACACCGGGGAGGCCCAGAAATAGGGCGACCGCAACGGTGAAGGCATTGAGCGCCAGCAGGGACGCCCCCCACAGCGACGAGAAATGTACAGTCAAGAGACCGAGCATGCCACCAAATGCCGACGGCAACAGCGTTTGCAGAGCGTCGGCCCGTCCAAGTGTGCGCAACATTACGATAACGGCGCAGCACAGCACCACAATAATATAGGTGGTCATGATAAAAGCCCCCTTTACATCGTCAGCGCGGGAATATTGACCTTTTGCGCCTGCGCTTCGTCATAGGCGCGAATCAGGCGAATGAGATAGCGATACCGAAATTCCAAAGCCGTTCTCTCGTGAATGGTATATGCGGTGATATCAAAGTCGTCGGTCATGTTAAATAGCTGCTCGTTATCGTCAAGCTGCTGCTTAAGCTGCCAGATTTCCGCCATCCATTGTTCTCGCATTCCTGTATTGCCGTTCTCAGCAGGAACAGGTTTGTTTTGCAACCTCATGCGGGCACCACCCTCCGTGACATAATCTATGCCAGTATTGTGGCGTAATATTCCTATTTCTATACAACAACCCGCCAAAAAGTACACAAAAAAGCGGCGGTACGCCGTCGCGCACCGCCGCTTTTTTGAAACCGCCAACCGGACATATAAGCCGGGTTCTGTTTTAGACAACGATCTATCTTGGCTGCAGGTCGCCCTTGCAGCTCCAGCCACGCTTTCAAAGGCACGACGGGCCGCCGTATCGCCTCTTGTTGGTGTTGCTCCGGATAGGGTTTGCAGGGCCGTCTCGTCTCCGAGACGCCGGTGAGCTCTTACCTCGCCTTTCCACCCTTACCTGCCGTAAGGCAGGCGGTATATCTCTGTTGCACTTTCCCTAAGGTCGCCCTCGGCTGCCGTTAGCAGCTATCCCGCCCGATGGAGCCC
>JAEWBS010000057.1 GCA_023391005.1 Bacillota bacterium
GCTCGGGCATGTTCCCGCTCGTGCAGATTCTGCTGGCGCAGGGGCACAGCATCTCGGGCTCGGACAATAACCCGGGCGACACGATTGATCAGGAACGCGCCATGGGGGTGCGGGTCACGATCGGCCACGACGCGGCCAATGTTCAAACCGCCGACGCGGTTGTTTATTCCGCCGCGATCATGGCTGACAATGTCGAGCTGGTCGCCGCGCGTGAACGCGGTATTCCGGTCATCGAGCGCAGCGAGATGCTTGGCCTTTTGACCCGCCGCTATAACAACTGCGTCTGCGTCGCGGGCACCCACGGCAAAACGACCACGACCTCGATGATCACCTATCTGATGCTGGCCTCAAACCTCGACCCCTCGGCTGTGATCGGCGGCAAGGTCAACGCCATCGGCGGCAGCGGCCGCGCGGGGCTGTCGCAGACCATGGTGGTCGAGGCGTGCGAGTTTGTCGATACCTTTTTGCACCTCTCGCCCGATATTGCCGTGATCCTCAACATCGACGCCGACCACCTTGATTATTTTAAGACGCTTGAGAACATTATCCGCTCGTTCAGGCGCTTTTGTGAATTGACCTCCCATACCGTCATCTATAACGGCGACGACGAGAACTCCCGCAAGGCGGTCGAAGGCCTCGACAAGAAGCTGATCAGCTTCGGCCTGTCGGATCAAAACGATTATTACGCCGAGAATATCCGCTGGCAGGGCGGCTCGCGCTGCGACTTTGACCTGATAAAAAACGGCAAAAAGGTTACCGCGCTGCAACTGAATATACCCGGCACACACAACGTGCTCAACGCGGTGGCCGCCTGCGCGGCAGCGCTTGAGGCGGGTTCCAAGCCCGAAAAGCTGGCCGAGGGACTCTCAGCCTTCACCGGCGCGCACCGTCGGTTTGAGATTCTGGGCAATATTAACGGCGTGACGGTCGCCGACGACTACGCACACCACCCCGCTGAGCTATCCGCAACGCTTAACGCCGCAAAATCGCTCGACTATAACAGCGTCTGGGCGGTGTTTCAGCCGTTTACCTTCTCCCGTACCGCTATGCTGCTCGACGATTTTGCCAAGGTGCTGCCGATTGCCGACCATGTCGTGATGTCGGCGATTATGGGCGGGCGCGAGGTGAACACCTACGGCATCACGACTGAGGATCTCGCGGTCAAAATTCCGGGCAGCGTCTGGTTTGAAACCTTTGAGGAGATCGCCGAGTATGTGCTCGCAAACGCGCAGGAGGGAGATCTTGTCCTGACGCTCGGCTGCGGCGACGTCTATAAATGCGCTAAGCTCATGCTGGGCATGGCGGTTCCAAAATAAACCCTTGCCCCTGAAAAAACGGCAGTAAGGCCTCCGTCTCGGATGCTTTACTGCCGTTTTGATATGATTATGGTGTCAAAAAGGCTGCCGGTATCATAACATGGCATTAATGGGCGCCTTGAATCAGCGGCGGGGCATTTATTCCGAGTGATCGGCCCGCCGAATATTGAACACAAAAGGCGGTCAATACCGTGACAGGCATCCGCATGGAGAAATTTGAATAGTATGGGGTAGCAACCATCGCGGTTGAACTTATTATTCGGATGCTGGGGCTTCTTTTAAGTTTAACCGCATGTAAGCAAAATGGCGTTATCAATCCGAGTGATAAGTCAAACTGCTGTAAAAATCCATTCCTGTATAAAACACCCCGCGATACAGCATTTTGCGGGGTGTTTTATAAATACGGTTGCAGTTTTGTGGCCTTTATGCCATAATAGCTGTAAATGATTGTCAAGGAGGTGACAAATACAGCAACAGCGATTCATGAAGCAAAGGAGTGATGCCTGAAAAAAATGTGCGAACAAGCGCCAGTTCCGTCCGTGAGTGGGCGGATGACGAGGAGAGAGGCTATCGAAAATTCGGCGGATGCCTCTCCGTTCTCCTCCTTGGGAATGTCAGGCAGGCGGCAAAGCTGTGGGGTGACCCGCAGGACAAATCCGGCCTGCACAAGGACTGATACGGCTTCTCAATAAAAATTTTATTGAGAACAGCCCGGCTGTGCTGTGCTGCATTTTTGCTTTTGCAAGCGAAACGTATCTTTTAAAATTCCGTCTAAAAATTCCGTTTTATAATTTTTAGATGGAACCACTATAAAATTTGACATCTTAATATTGATATAGGAGTTTTTGTATGTGTGGAATTATAGGATATTCCGGGCACCGCTGCGCCAGCGACGTGTTGTTGGAGGGCCTGAGCCGATTGGAGTACCGCGGATATGATTCCGCCGGTATTCTCGTGAGCGAGAACGGTGCTTTTGTCACGGTTAAGCGCGAGGGACGGCTCGATAATCTGAAGGCCTCGCTCGAGAATTTCACCCTGCACGGCACCTGCGGCATGGGCCATACCCGATGGGCGACCCACGGCGGCCCCACCGATGAAAATGCCCACCCCCATGGCACCGAGCGTGTTATGCTGGTGCACAACGGCATCATCGAAAATTATCTTACCCTAAAGTCGGTGCTGGTCGAGCAGGGCTACACCTTTTTATCCCAGACCGACACCGAAATTGCCGCCTGCTATCTCGATTACTGCTACCACGGCGACCCGATAGACGCCATCCGGGAAGCGCTGCAAAAAATTGAGGGCGCGTACGCCTTTGTCATCATGTTCTCGGATCATCCCGACACACTGTACGCGGTGCGCAAGGACGGCCCGCTGATCGCGGCGCCCGGGGACGGCGAAAACTTTCTCGCTTCGGATATTACGGCGGTCATCGGCTATACCAACCGTTATTTTGTGCTGGAGGAAGGCGAAATTGCCGTCCTTAACCCCGACAGTATCCGCGTGTTTGGTCTGGACGGCGGCGAGCGTCAGAAAACGGTGCAGACAGTCAGCTGGAACGTCGATCAGGCGCAGAAGGAAGGCTACCAGCACTTTATGCTCAAGGAAATTCACGAGCAGCCCGACGCGCTGCGGCACACCCTAACGCCGCGCATCAAGGACGGTCTGCCCTGCTTTGAGCACGACCATCTGCCGGAGGACTTTTTCTCCCGCTTTAATCAGATTAAAATTGTCGCCTGCGGCACCGCGATGCACGCCGGTCTTGTTGGGCGCGATCTCATCGAGCGTCTGGCGCGCGTGCCGGTTCAGGTTGATCTGGCCAGCGAGTTCCGTTACCGCACGCCGATCATCGGCGCGGAGGATCTGGTAATCATCATTTCGCAGTCGGGCGAGACGGCCGACAGTCTGGCCGCGCTGCGGCTTGCAAAATCGATGGGCGTCACGACGCTGGCGATCGTCAACGTGGCCGGTTCGTCCATTGCGCGCGAGGCCGACCACGCCATTCTCACCTATGCGGGGCCTGAAATTTCGGTTGCGAGCACCAAGGCCTATTCGGTGCAGCTGGCTGTTTTGTACCTGATCGCCTTCTCAATGGCTGCCGCAAACGGTCATTTGACGCAAGAGGAGACACAGGCGCTTGTCGCGTCGCTGAACGCCGTGCCGGACGCGGTTCGCGGTGTTTTCTCCTACCAGACCGCGATTGAGCGCGCTGCCGAGGGCTTTGAGCGCAGCGAGGACCTGTTCTTTCTTGGCCGCGGCATGGATTGGGCGCTCGCCTGCGAGGGTTCGTTAAAGCTCAAAGAAATTTCGTATATTCACTGCGAGGCTTGCGCCGCCGGTGAGCTTAAGCACGGTACCATCTCGCTGATCACCGACGGTACCCCTGTTATCGCGCTGTGCACACAGGATAAGCTGATCCCCAAGATGCTCTCAAACATCAAGGAAGTCAAGGCCAGAGGTGCTGTCGTGACGCTCATCGCCAAAAAAGGCGAGTCGGTCTCGCAGGATGTAGCCGATACGCTGCTGCTGCTCGACGCGTTGGACGACATGTTTATGCCGTTTACCGCTGTCACGGTATTGCAGTTTATCGCCTATTACACCGCCCGTTTAAGGGGCTGCGACATCGACAAGCCCCGCAATCTGGCAAAGTCGGTAACCGTTGAATAAACCAATGTCCAAAAAGACGGCGTCGTTACAACGACGCCGCCTTTTTAACTTAATAAAATGATATTCACAAAACTAGTGGTACCAATACCGCATCAAGCAGCGGCTTCGATATGTAGAAAATGCTGAAACGCGGTTGCCCGATCAGCAGCCCGGGCGACCCTGCGCTATTCGCTTCTGCTTCTGTTTACGCCTTCGCGCTCGTTTTCATCTTCATCTTCGTCTTCCTGCCCGGCCTTCTTCTTTCCAAACAGGATCTGCGCGATCGTCGGAACGGGCTTGACATAATCCAGTTTGGGGATGTAGAGATATTTTCGCACCATATAGAGCAGCGCCATCGAAACCACCGAGATCATATTCTCAAGCGGCGTGGTGTGCTCGACGATCATCTGGCGCGCAATCGCGAGCAGCATGATCTCGAGAACCGAATCAAGCGTGTGGGTGCACAGCATTCGTATAAATTCAATGCCGAGCACAAGCGTTGCCGCTGCGCTTAAAAGCACCGAAAACTCTTTGGGACTTTCTATTAGCTGTGCCGGAGCAAAGTCGCGCAATAAGCCGAAGCAAGCGGAGAGAAGTGCCGCAATCAGCAAAAAACCTATCAGTATCTCCATTGTGGCGGTCAGGCGGTACATCAGATCACGCGTACTCCATTTCATCGCAAGACTCCTTTTCGATTGCATATTTCAATATTTTAAATTATTATATCATGCGCCGTATGTCGTTGAAAAGATAAAGGAGAAAAAAATCTTTCAATCTGCGTTCATAGCGGTGCCAAAATCAGTTTTTCTTTCGCTTCTTCTGTGTAAAAATGTTGCGGCCTGTTACTCTGACGCTTTGCAAACGTCGATCCAGCCTTTACTGTTGGAATAGGTTTCAAGCTCGTCAATGGTCAGCTCAATGGCGCTGTTGCCGCTGCCACAGGCTGGGAATACCGTCTGATACGCCTTGAGCGATTCGTCGAGATAGGTGATCACACCGCTGTTGACGCCAAACGGGCAGACGCCGCCAACGGCATGTCCAATCTGTTCGACCGCCTCCTCAGGCGTGAGCATCTTGGCCTTGGTGTGAAACTGAGCCTTATATTTGGCGTTGTCAATCTTGGCCCCACCCGCCGCCACGATGAGGATACAGTCCTCCCCCACCTTGAATGACAGCGTTTTTGCAATGCGGTCCGGCTCGCAGCCAAGCGCCTGCGCCGCCAGCGCCACCGTCGCGCTCGAGACCTCAAATTCCAGAATACGGTTTTCTATTCCATACTGTTTAAAATATTCCCTGACTTTTTCGATCGCCATTTTGACACTCCTAAACTATTGTTTGATTAAATGCTGATATTTAATATTCCATAAAAACGGCCGTCTTAGCGGCGAATTCTTCACCCTGCTGATATTTAAAGGGGCGGCGGGACAGCCTGCTCTCCCCTCGGCGTGGTGGGGTATATAATCCGCGCGTCCATCTAAGCCGTTTTTGAATGGATATTGCATATAAACAGAAGCGGGCTGTAGCAATCTGCATTGCGACAGCCGCTCAAAGCATTACATCGGTTCATGGTCTATCCATTCCATTGCGCCATCCTTTGCGCCCATCAGCACCGAGAGCACGGTGCGATACAGCACGGTGGGGTCGGAGATAAAATGCTGCTTCATCGTCTCGCAGACCTCGCGGGTGGGCGCATAGAGCGATACGCGCATCAAATCGTTGCCCACGTCGTTGAGCGCAAGCTCAAGCCGGAAGCCGTCGCTGGTCTCAACAATCTCGGCGTGATTTTCTCGGGCGAAACGCTCTTGAAGCACACACTGGCTCAACGCGTCGATCGCCTTTTCGCGCACAGTGCGCGGAATGCTTTTATAAAAGGTCTCAGCGGTCTTACGGCCCAGCTCGGTCACCGAGACGGTCCCCTGCTGTTCCTCCGACTGAATCTCGGTCAGATGCCCTGAGGAAAGCAGCTCACCCAGCGCGCAGGTCACCTCAAAATAATTGACAAGCCGCTCGCCCAATAGCGCACTGCTCAGCTGCGCTGAAGTGACCGGCGTCTTCATCTTGTAGAGCAGCCAGCAGATCAGGATGCGTATTTCATAGTCGGTTGTCAGCCCGCCGTGGTCGATGCCCTCGGTGAACACCCCTTGGTTCATATTAGCTCATCCCCTTTCGCGGCCGGTCATTGCACATTATTCCACAAAGCCGGTACTCAGCATACGCTGCGCGCAGGCCCCGAAAAACCGTGCATAGGCGCTCTCGCCAATGACGACGCAGTCGGAATATTCGTCGGCGCTGCATAAGCCCGCAAAGGTTTTGCCCACCGAGGCGGCATTCTCCTCCCCCGCGCGATGCAGATAAACATAGAGCGAAAAGGCCGCGTTGTCGTTAATTTCTTCATACAGGTGCTGGTCGGCATCCTCAAGATGCTCATAAAAGCTGCCCAGAGTGGCGTTGGCGACGATCTGATTCGGCGAATGATCTTCGACAATGCGATGCACGGCATAGGCAAACAGCAGCTTTAATTGCAGGTCAAAAATCTCGCCTTTAACATCCTCGGGCGGGCGTGTCCAGACGCAATCGACCAGATCCTCGACGTATTGCACGCCGAGCTTTCGCGCCCGGGCGGTGTTGCCGTTGGCGCGCTGCTGCAAAAACAGGTCGATGTTGTCGTCCGCAACGGGGTTGTCTGAGACAAACAGCTTAGAGAGGTCGTCCGGCGCAATCTTGACGTCGTCGTCGTTATAAGACCCAAGCATGAGCATCACATCCTCCGGTTAGATTTATCCAGCGCCTCCTGCAAGGCTCGGGAGAGTTGATCAGGGCAAGACGTGCTTTTTAGACCACAGGTCGTCCCTTTTAGGCGGTCGGCGACGTCTGAGGCCTTCATGCCGACCACCAGTTGGCTGATTCCGGCAAGATTGCCCGCACAGCCGCCCGTAAAAGTCATCTTTTGAATGACGCCGTCTTCCGACAGGTCAAAAGAGATTTTTCTGGCACAAACGCCCTTGGGCGAAAACTCATAAATCATCGCGGTTATTTCCTCTTTAATTCTATTAGTTTATGAAGCTGCGACAGCTCGTATTCCGAAGTTGTACAGGTTCCCACCGGATTTGGCGTCGTGGTATAAAAGCCATGGAAATCGGTGCCGCCGGTGGTCAAAAGCCCGTAAGCGCGCACCAGACGGTCATGCTTTTCAAGATGTTCCGGGTTGCGTCTCGGGTAACTGTATTCCAGCCCGTCAATCAGCCCCGCCTTGGCCAACCGTTCGCCAATATCAAAGGAGTCGTACACATCGGGATGGGCCAGCACCACCGCGCCGCCGCTGGCCCGTGCGGCCTTTGCGCCATCATAAACGTCTATATAATCCACCTGTCGGCGGCAAACCCCCTCGCGGCCAAACAGCGCCTGATATAAAGCGCCGTACACCCGGTCGGAATAGCCCAGCTCGAGCAGCGCGCGCAACAGGTGTACCCGGTAGATAGTTTTGCTGTTTTTGGCCTGATCAAGCACCTGCTCCCGCGTGACGGGATAATGCTTGACCAACAGGTCGATCATCTCCTCACCGGTCTGCTGCCGCCGCCTTGCCATTAAATCAAACAGAGGCTCAAGCGACTCAAGCGTCTGCGGGCCATACACCAGCAGGTGCACCTTGCGGCCGGTGTCGTGGTCGATGCAAGAAAGTTCGACGCCCGGGAGAATACCGATGCCCGCCGCTTTAGCCGCCTGCTGCGCCGGTGCGACCATATCCATGGCGTCGTGATCGGTGACGGCGATGCCGCCAAGCCCCCTACGGGCCGCAAACGCCACCACATCCGCCACCGCCATTGAACCGTCCGACCAGGCGGTGTGGATGTGTAAATCCCAGCGTAACACCCAAAGCTCAACCCCTAATATAAAATCTTTTATACTGCCACGGACACGCTGCACCCGTGACGGACCGCCCACAAACGGCAGTAGCCCCAAACCGGCAGGCCGATAGGCGGGCCATTTAAAATGAAGCGTATAATAGCCGTCTTGCGGATATTATACCTTTTTAGGCATTCATTGGCAAGCGTGCCCCACTAAAATAGGCAGAATAATCATGGCGCTTTAACAGCTTCTATGCTATAATCGTTATCGTCATTTAAACCGGTATCTATTCAGCTGCCGTAAAAATAGAAGGAGGTGCCGCTGTGGCCTACGCATTAAATCCCATTCTCCTGCGTCGGATCTTTCCCGTGCCGGCTCAGGTGATCGAGCGCCACATCAAGCTTTGCAGCGGCGTTTCGCTCAAATGTCTGCTGTTGCTCTTGCACGCGCCGGACGATTGTTGCGACGTGCAAAGCCTCTCAGCCCGTCTTGGCATTCCGGCGGCGGAGGTTGCCGACGCGCTTAATTATTGGATTGAAAACGATATTTTGCAGCAGGATGATCAAGTCTGCGCGCCCCGCCCCACGGCCGCCGAGCCAATCGAACGGCCCAAGGCCGTCCCGCCCGCAAGGCCCAAGCCGCCCGCTTTGCCCGCTGCTCCCGCCGTGCCGACGACCAACGCAACCAGCGGCAGCCGGCCGCATTTTCCGCGCGAGGAGTCGGTCGCGCTGATTGAACACGACAAAACGTTGCAGGGCCTTGTGCAGGAGCTGCAATCGATTCTGGGCAAGCCGTTGACCTCAGCCGATCTCGACGTACTGCTGGCGCTTTATTCCTTTTATGGGCTGTCGGCGCATTACATACTGACTCTGGTGCACTACTGCGTGACCATCGGCAAAAGCAGCATGGGTTATGCCGAGCGGGTAGCCGCCTCTTGGATTGCCGACGGCATCGACGACAGCGCGTTGGATCATCACATCGACATTCTGATGCACAAGCGCACGAATGAAGGCAAGCTCAAGAACGCCTTTGGCATCAACGACCGCAGCCTGACCCAGCGGGAAAAGGATTATATCACCACCTGGTGCGATACGCTGGATATGGATGTCGACACGATACGTTACGCCTATGAGATCACGGTCGAACGCACCGGCAAGCTGGCGTTCGGCTATTTGAATAAGATTTTGCACAGCTGGAGCGAAAAGGGCATCAAAACCGTCCCGCAGGCCAAGGCGGAATCGAACCCCGCCAAGAAGGCCGCCGCAACGCAGAGTGCCGAAAAGAGCGAATTTGACCGCAGAATACTTGAACAATTTATGCAGGAATAGAGGTGGGGACATGGCTTACCCAAAAGAAATTGTTGAAACAAGCCGGGGGATTTTAAACGACCGGCGGGAGCGCGCTGAGCTGGCGCTCAACGAGCGCCGTGTGCGGATCAGCCGTCTGGCCCCGCATATCCTACAGCTTGAGCGCGAGATTGCCAGCACCTCGGCCAGAATTGCGAGCGCAGTACTTTCGGGCGAAAATGTGCAGCAGAAGCTGGCTCAGGTGCGCGAATTTAATCTTGAAAAGCAGCAGGCGCTTAAAGACGCGCTCGCCGCCGCGGGCTTTGCGCCCGACGCGCTGCAAATTCAGTACCATTGCCCTGCCTGCAAAGACACCGGCAACGACAACGGCAGGCTGTGCAACTGCGCCCGACAGCTGCAAAAGGGTCTGATGTACGAGCGCCTCGGCGCGGTTTCGTCACTGGCCGACAGCACCTTTGAAAATTTCTCGCTGCATTATTATTCCGACACGCCGACCGATAATTCCCCTGTGCCGGAGCGCGCGATTATGCAAAAGACGCTGCTCGAGTGCACCAAATATGCCGCAAGCTTCTCCCCTTCCGCGTCGAGCCTGCTGCTGATCGGCGCGCCGGGCTTAGGCAAGACGCATCTGTCTATCGCCATCGCCTGCGCCGCGATCGAAAAGGGTTTTGACGTGATGTACGTACCGTTCCACACGCTGCTGACCAAGCTTGAGGCGGCGCGCTTTGGCAAAACCAGCGAGGAATTTCAGGACTATTTAAGCCCGGCGCTAAGCTGCGAGCTGCTGGTGCTCGACGATTTGGGCAGCGAGTTTTCAACCTCCTTTTCGACGTCGGTGCTCTACGATATTATCAACACCCGCCAGCTGCAAGGCGCGCCGACTATTATCAATACAAACCTCAAGCAAAACGAGCTTTCGGCCCGCTATGGCGATCGTATCCGTTCGCGCCTGCTCGGGTGTTACCGCATCATTCCGTTTGCGGGCTCGGATATCCGGCTGCAAAAAAAGCGGTTGTAGCCGCAGGTTGGAGGAATCTCATGGACACTAAAACTGTTCTTGCTCACGTGGACCACACGCTGCTAAAGCCCGAGGCCACCGAGGCGCAGGTTGCGGCGCTCTGCCGCGAGGCGCTCGCGTACGGCGTCGCCTCGGTCTGCATCAACCCCCGGTATGTGCCGCTGGCCGCCTCTATTTTGCAGGACAAAATCGCGGTTTGTACCGTTGTCGGTTTCCCGCTCGGCGCGATGACGCGCGAGGCCAAGGTGTTTGAAGCGCAGGACGCGATCGCCAAAGGCGCGGACGAGATAGACATGGTCATCTCAATCGGCGACCTCAAGGACAAAAAATTTGACGCCATCGAATCCGAGATACGCGCCGTCAAAGCGGTGATTGGAAACCGTATTTTAAAAGTGATTATCGAAACCTGCCTGCTGACCGACGCGGAAAAGCGCCGCATGTGCCACCTCGTGGCACGCGCGGGCGGCGACTATATCAAGACCTCCACCGGCTTTTCGTCGGGCGGGGCCACCGCTGCCGATATCGCGCTGTTTGCCGAAGAGACGCAGGGGTGCATCAAAATCAAAGCGGCGGGCGGCATCAAAAGCTGCGCGGATATGCAGACATTCTTATCGCTCGGAGCCGACCGGCTCGGCAGCAGCAGCGCCATCCGGCTGATGAAGGAAGACGGTCTGCTCTAAACTGATAAACGCCAACAGCAACACCTCTGGGCTGCGCTGGCGGCGTTGATTGACGCAGCAGTGCCTGTATCGGTCAGCGCCCCTAATCGGCACCTGATACGTCGTGCGCTAGGGCGTTTATTGCCATTCAAAACTATAAAATCACAAGGGCGTAAAAGTCAAACCTCGGAATGACTTTTACGCCCTTTTTCATATGAACAACGGATGCAACGCATTTGCGCCGATAAAAGTCGACGAGTGCCTATGCGCTGCGAACAGCGTGAATTTGATCTACGTTAACCTTAGATCAAATTCAGAATCTCGGCCTCCGGTACCGGCGCGCTGAAAAGATAGCCCTGAATGGCGTTGCAGCCGCAGGCGGCCAGATAGTCCTGCTGCTGCGTCGTCTCGACCCCTTCGGCGATGACCTTGAGCCCAATCTGTCGAGCCAGCGCCACGATGGTTTTAACAATCTGCCCCTCAACGCCGTCGGCAGTGATGTTGTCGATAAACGACTTGTCGATCTTGAGCACATCAATAGGCAGGCTTTTCATATAGTTGAGCGAGGAATAGCCGGTACCGAAATCGTCAAGATAAATCATAATGCCATGCGCGCGCAGCCTTGCGAGCTTGGCATAGGTATCGTCAAATGATTCAACAAGGCAGGATTCGGTGATCTCCAGCGCAACGCTGCCTTTTTTAAGGCCAAGCCGGTCAAAGACCGCGATTGTATCATCGACAAAGCCGCTTTGTCTAAGCTGTACTGAAGACACGTTGCAGGAAACGCACAGCCCTTTATGGCTCAGGCTTTGAGCAAACGCAAAGCTGCGCTCAATAACCCATCGGCCAATCTCGTTGATCAGGCCTATTTCTTCGGCCACAGTGATAAAATGCGCCGGGTAAACCAGCCCATAAGCGGCGCTATTCCAGCGAAGCAGCGCCTCAATACCCACAATCTGGCCGCTTGTCGCCGCAACCTGCGGCTGATAATACAGGACGAATTCATGGTTTTGATAAGCTTCGCGCAGACGCTTCTCAAGCTCGGTGCGTTGGGCAAGCTCGGTCACCATGCTGCTGTTGTATAACACATATTGGTCCCTGCCCGTCGTTTTGGCCTTATACATCGCGAGGTCGGCGTGCTTGAGCAGCTCTTCGACCGTTGTGCCATCTCTGGGGTACGCCGCGACACCAATGCTACAGGTGATGTAAAAGCTCAGGCTGTCGATGCTGATCGCTTCTTTAAACAGCGCGAGAATTTGCCCGCCCAGCGCCAGAAGCTGCGTCTCTTCGGCGGTGTCATCCGCCAGCACAAGAAACTCGTCGCCGCCCAGCCGCGAGAGCGTCAGGTGCGGGGCGGACAAGGCGCCCAGCCGCCCCGCAATCTCGACGAGCATGCGATCGCCAATCGAGTGTCCGTGGGTATCGTTAATAACCTTAAAATTGTCCACATCGATGAACAAAATACCCCCTGAGACAGTACCGCCGGCGCACTGCGCCAAGCTCTTCTCCATCTGGTTAAGGATATAGGTTCTGTTTGGAAGGTCGGTCAGGCTGTCAAAATAAGCGAGATGACGAATCTTTTCTATGTACTGCTTACGCTCGGTGATATCCCGCACGGCCGCCACATAGGCGTCCTTGCCCGACCACTGGGTTTTGCGCAGCGCAATCTCCACGTCCAACACCGTTTTATCCAGCGGCCGCTTTGATTTTAGCTCAAAAATAATGAAGCCCTGATCTTCAATTTGTCCGGTCACCTTCCCCGGCCAGCGCTCCGCAACAGCCGGATCGGCCGACAGGTCCACTATGCTGTAAGACAGCATATCCTCACAGCTTAGCCCATACAGCACACCAGCCTGCTTGTTTGTGTGCAGCAGCCGTCCGGCCTCGTCGTGGATGATAATGGCGTCGTGTATGGTGTTAAAAACGGTCCACAAGTTGTTCTCGGCATAGGTCCGCTCCTGAATTTCGTTCTGAAGACGCCGGTTGCTTTTGAGCAACACCCACACATAAAACAGCAAGGAAGCCAGAATAAAAGTAGCCATAGCCAGATAACCGGCGCGCTGTTTTTCAAGAATGGCTTCAAGCATTCTATAGGTGCTCTCGGCATACATACCGGTACCGATGTAGGCCTCGATTTCGGGAATGCCCATGACAAACGAGAGCTTTTCCTCGATGGCTGATCGGTCCGGCAGATAATAAGCATAGGTCACAAACGAGCCCTCGGGCTTTGCTTTGGCCGCGTTGACAAGCTCCTGAATAATATATCGACCGCTTGCGTCCTGAAGCAGCCATTGATCGGTGCCTTCCTTTTCCGGCTCATAGGGCTGTACCAGCATGGTACCATCGTAGGTACTCATAAAAATATAATTGGGGCCGAATTCATCGTCATAGGTCATCTCTCTAACGAGATCGCTGATCTGCCGCCGGGCTTTTGTGCGGCTGATTTCGCCTCTTTTAAGCCGGCCAACAACAGGCTCGACGGCGTTGTAGGCCAGATGCACCATTCTGCTGACCGAGTTTTGTCTTTGCTGCGCCATATGCCGCTGAAAATCTGAGGTGATGCTCTGAGAAAACACCAGCGGAAACAGGACAACAATCAAGGAATAAACGGCCAGAACCACAACCCAAGCCCAGATCTGTTTTTTTGGCTTATGCTCCATCTAATGTCCTCCGTCTATGGCCTCGAAAATACATTGCAGCGCTTTGGGGCGTTGGTATCGATGACACGCGCGGCGTTGCTCACGGC
This sequence comes from Bacillota bacterium, assembly GCA_023391005.1. Taxonomy (GTDB): domain Bacteria; phylum Bacillota; class Clostridia; order Oscillospirales; family Ruminococcaceae; genus Yanshouia. The sequence goes on from JAEWBS010000057.1 coordinate 13,539, forward strand.
GCATTATTGCTGCTTAAAATAGTGCAAACCTGTGCAATGATCAGCCGCTGCGCGCACGGGGGATAGAGATTGACCCAGTATTGGCCTCGGGCGCCGGTGCGCGCTTCTTGAAAAATGCCAAGCGCCTGGCCTTTTGGCGTCGGTACTTTTCTTTGGCCGTCGTCTTGCCCGACAAGATGCAGATACCCCTCCGATACCAGCCAGCCCGCGACCTTGACCGATGAGAGCTTTGAGCACCCATGTTGTGATAATACTGCGTTGATCGCACTGGACAGCACACTGACCGTAACCGGCTCTTCCAAAACCTCAATCTCTTTTAAAATGTCGTCATCCGGCAAAACGATTTCAACGGTTTTTCGCTGCCTTTTGCGTTTTGAATCGAAGCCGCCTTCCTCTTGTGAATCCTCTTCTAAAGCGTTCTGGATACAAAAATCAGCGATCAGCCGCAAAAATGGTTCGCCGTAGCGTTGCAGCTTGGTTTCTCCCACGCCGGACACGTTTAAAAACTGCGCAGATGTGCGCGGCAGCCGGTTGCACATGTCGATGAGGCTACTGTCTGAAAACACCATAAAGGCCGGTACGCCCTGCTGGGCCGCGATCTCGTAACGCAGCGCCTTGAGCTGGCTATAAAGCGCCGCCCGCTCCTTGGGCACCGTATTTTTGCCACGCGCGGTCGCATCCGAAGTGCGATCGGCGGAGGGTGTTTTTTCTTGAGCGAGCTTCATTTGCAGTGTTTTGGCACCGCTTAACACCTCTTTGGCGGTTGGCGTCAGGCGCAGGACGGCATACTGCCCGTCACTTTTTTCAAGATAACCGTTTTGAACTAAAAATTCGATGATGGCGCGCAGGGCGTGAATGCTTTTTTCGCTGATGCCATAGGTCGACAATCCGTCGAGTCCCAACTCGCGCACGCGTTCGTTTTTGCTGCCGCGCAGCACATCGATCACCAGCGCCGCGCCAAAGCGCTCTTTCATACGCGCCACACAAGAAAGAATCTTTTGCGCGTCGAGCGTCACATCCACCGTCTCAAACTTGGTATCACAGTTGCCGCAATGGCCGCAGTAGCCGGGCGGAACCTCGCCGAAATAACGCAGGATAAAAGCGCGCAGGCAGTCGTTGGTCGTAGCGTAAAAGGTCATCTCGCGCAGACGGCGATACTCCTGTTCCTTGAGCAATTGCTCGGTTTCGGGGTCGGAATAGGCGGTGTCTCTGGCGTGCTCGATCAACCACTGATGGGTCCGGACATCCTGACCGCTGTAGAGCAAAAGACAGGCCGCCGCGCTGCCGTCACGACCGGCTCTTCCCGCCTCCTGATAATAGCTTTCAATATCCTTGGGCATATTGTAATGCACGACGAAAGATACATTCGATTTGTCGATGCCCATGCCAAACGCGTTGGTCGCGACCATGATCTGCACCCGGTCAAACAAAAAGTCGTCCTGATTGGCGTGGCGTTCCTCGTCGGGCAGACCGGCATGGTACCGAGCCGCCGAAAAACCCTGACTGTTGAGCACTTCGCAGACCTCTTCCACTGTTTTTCGGGTTGCGCAGTAAACAATGCCGTTTTGACCTTTGCGCGTGCTTAAAAAATCGGTCAGCGCCCGCATTTTATTTTTGGGGGATTGCACCTCAAAGTAAAGATTTTGCCGGTCAAAGCCGGTCACGAGCACGGTGGGGTCCTGCAAAGAGAGCAGCGCGACAATATCCTCTCGGACGCGCGCGGTGGCGGTGGCGGTAAACGCCGAGACAACCGGCCTTGTCCCCAGCTGCGCGATAAACTGCGGAATCTGCGCATAGCTCGGGCGAAAGTCCTGCCCCCATTGCGAGATGCAATGCGCCTCGTCGACCGTCAGCATCGCGATGGGCGCGCTTTGGGCAAAGGCGAGAAAATCGGGTGCGAGCAGCCGCTCAGGCGCGACATAAATCAGCTTATATTTGCCGCACTGGGCGTTATAGAGCGCCGTTTCCATCTGGCGCGGCGAAAGTGTCGAGTTGATGTACGCGGCGGCGACGCCGGACTGAATCAGCGCGCCGACCTGATCCTTCATCAGCGAGATCAGCGGAGACACCACGAGTGTAATGCCCTCCTGCAGCAGAGCGGGCAGCTGAAAGCAGATCGATTTGCCCGCGCCGGTCGGCATAATGCCCAGAACATCGCGCCCGGCCAGAATGTCCGAAATCAGCGCCTGCTGCCCGCCGCGAAAGCTGTCGTAGCCAAAATATTTTTTTAGTGCTTGCTCAATCGTCATGGATATCCCCTTAATACCGCCATACAACCGGATATTTTGTTCGGCAGAATTAACGCCGTTACATGCTTTCATCATAACATAGAAAGCCCACTTGAAAAAGACATATTTTAACATTTTAAATGAAGTAATACCAAGAATCGCTATTCCTTGTCATCGCGTCTGCTCATTAAAATTGTTAAGGCATTTCTAATTTGCGCATCGCCGATAGGCCGCGCTTTTTTATTACGAAGATCCGCAGCCAAAAATTAATCGGCGCTCATAGCTGCCGACGCGCCGATTAAATGTTATAATAGACAAAACAGCATCCTTATGATAAGAAGGTGGAAGATGATTTCAAAATTGAAAGGCAGCCCGCTATTTGCGGATATGTCCGAAAGCGATATTGAAAACTGCCTGCGGTGCAGTCATGCGGAAATTGCATCTTATGAAAAGGACGAGATTGTTTTTCACCAAAAGGACGAGCCCAAAAAGCTGCTGGTGTTGCTTGAGGGGTCGGTGGCGGTATGCAATGACACAACCTCGGGGAAGCGCAGCATTGTCGCCACTTTTGACCGAAGCGGCGAGTTGTTCGGCGAGGTGTTTTTGTTTTTGAACCAGACACAGTACGACAATTACGCGCAGGCCGTCACCCCCGCCAAGGTTTTGCAGATTCCAAAGGCGTTTTTTTATCAGACCTGCGGCAACAGCTGCGGCTATCATTCCAAGCTGATTTTTAATATGCTGTCTATTCTCTCGCAAAAGGCTTATTTCTTGAACCAAAAGGTTCAAATTCTCTCTTGCGCGACACTACGGCAGAAAATCGCTAAGATTCTGCTGAAGAACTGCCGTCCGGACGGCAGGGTGCTGCTTTCGATGACGCGGGAGGAGCTGGCCGATTTTCTAAACACCGCACGCCCGTCTCTGTCACGTGAGCTGATGAACATGCAAGAGGACGGTCTTATTAAAATTCAGAAGCGGGACATTTTTATCACTGATTTTGATGCGCTGCAAAATGTTCTATAGCCTTTCATCGCTGTCAGGCAATGCTTTAGATTTTTCTAAAACGCCAAAACATTTTTAATTGTGTATCGCCAAACGCGAATTCTTTTTAATTTTCAAAAATCCGTAACATAGGTTACGGATTTTTTGCGTTTTATCGATTATGATGAACACATCAACCGAACAACACACCATTGAGGAGGATATATAATGGACAACAAAATGTTTTGCTATCAGTGTCAGGAAACCGCCGGATGCACCGGCTGTACCCAGATCGGCGTCTGCGGAAAGAAACCCGAGGTTTCTGCCATGCAGGATCTGCTCGTGTATGTCTCAAAGGCACTCTCGGCCGTGACGACACAACTGCGCGCCGAGGGCAAGAACGTCTCGCAGGATGTCAACCATCTGGTAACGCTCAATCTGTTCACGACCATTACCAACGCAAACTTTGACGAGGACGCGATTGTCGCCCGTATCGTCGAGACGCTCGACACCAAGGCCGCGCTGCTCGCGCAGGTTTCTCAGCCCGAGAAGCTGCCCGAGGCCGCCAAGTGGCACGGTGCGCAGGCCGAATTTGCGGCCAAGGCCGCGCAGGTGGGCGTACTCTCGACCAAGGACGAGGATGTCCGCAGCCTCAGAGAGCTGATTACCTACGGCCTCAAGGGTCTTTCAGCCTACAGCAAGCACGCAAACGCGCTGCTTCAAGACGACGAGCAGGTCGACGCCTTTATGCAGAACGCGCTTGCCAAAACACTGGATAATACACTCAGTGTCAACGATTTGATCGCCCTGACGCTTGAGACCGGCAAATATGGCGTCAACGGTATGGCACTGCTCGACAAGGCCAACACCACGGCCTACGGCAACCCTGAGATCACCAAGGTCAATATCGGCGTCGGTACCCGACCCGGCATTCTGATCTCGGGCCACGACCTGCGCGACATGGAGATGCTTCTTAAAGCAACTGAGGGCACCGGCGTCGACGTCTACACCCATTCCGAGATGCTGCCCGCCCACTACTATCCGGCGTTTAAGAAGTACCCGCATTTCGTCGGCAACTACGGCAACGCCTGGTGGAAACAGAAAGAGGAGTTTGAGAGCTTCAACGGCCCGATTCTGATGACCACCAACTGTATTGTCCCGCCCAAGGACAGCTACAAGGACCGCCTGTACACGACCGGCGCGGCGGGCTTCCCGGGCTGCAAGCACATTGCGGGCAGCATCGGCGAGGAGAAGGATTTCTCTGAGATCATCGCGCACGCTAAGCGCTGTGCGGCCCCAATCGAGATTGAGACCGGCGAGATCGTCGGCGGCTTTGCCCACAATCAGGTGCTGGCACTGGCCGACACCGTCGTTGGCGCGGTCAAGTCGGGCGCGATCAAAAAGTTTGTGGTCATGGCGGGCTGCGACGGCCGCGCCAAGTCGAGAAACTATTACACCGACTTTGCCAAGGCGCTGCCGAAAGATACCGTGATTCTGACGGCGGGCTGCGCCAAATACAAATACAACAAGCTTGACCTCGGCGATATCGGCGGCATCCCCCGCGTGCTCGACGCCGGACAGTGCAACGACTCTTATTCGCTGGCCGTCATCGCGCTCAAGCTCAAGGAAGTATTCGGTCTGGATGATATCAACGACCTGCCGATCATCTATAATATCGCGTGGTACGAGCAGAAGGCGGTTATCGTGCTGCTGGCGCTCCTATACCTCGGTGTGAAGAACATCCACCTCGGCCCGACGCTGCCCGCGTTCCTGTCGCCGAATGTGGCGAAGGTTCTCGTCGATAACTTCGGCATCGCCGGTATCGGCACCGTCGAGGACGACATGGCGCTGTTCTTTGACGAGGAGAAGCAGCCCGCCATCGCCGCCGACATTCTGGTCGGAGAGCTGATGCGGCAGTACCCCGCCGCCGCGCCGATTCTGATGGAATGCGGCATGCACTGCCTTGGTTGCCCCTCGGCCCAGATGGAATCGCTCGCTGACGCCTGCATGGTGCACGGCCTTGACGTCAACACTGTGCTGCAAAAGCTTAACGCGCAACTGGCATAAACAACCATGTTCGGGGCTATGGGAGATATTCAACGCTTCCATAGCCCTTTTAAAAAAGAAAGGACATCGCTATGAGCGCATTTTTAGGCCCGATTCATTACTGGCTTTACCGCAAAATTCAGCTGCAAGAGGCGCTGATTGACCATATTCTTGACACCGCCGCGCAAGCGGGCTGGGATACCCTCTCCGCCGAAAAGCTCAACACGGTTTGCGGCGGCGCCGACCTGCGGCCGCTAGAAGATGTCATCGATCAGGGCAACATTCACGGCTGGCTGCATCAGAAGATCGGCGTGAGCGAGGTGCGGCTCGCCTACCTCGTGACCGAGCTGCTCAAAGCCGACGCGTCCCGGCTCGACACGCTTAAAGCATCGGCTTATCACTTTGGTGAGCGTCACGCAATGTTAAGCAGTGTCGATGCAAACGCCGCCTACAAAATGCTGGAGGATACCCTGCTCAACGGCATGCCCTGCGACCACGTCAACCGACTGCTCGAACAGGGGACCGACCGCGTTGTCTGGCAGCAGACCCAGTGCGTCCACCGCGACTATTGGGCGCGGGTCGGCGGCGATGTCGCCGTCTATAACGCGCTGCGCACCCAGATGATAGAAGGTATGCTCGCGCACAGCACGCTGCGCCTGCAAGTGTTGGAAAACAATAAATTTGAAATTATAAGAAGGTGAAGAACGATGGATAGCATTAAATTGATGGTGGAAGAGCACGACAACATTTTAAAGCTGCTCTCGGTTCTGCGTACCGCCTGCTGCGGCATTTTAGAGGGGCAGGAAGTGGACGACGGCGATTTTCGCAAGATGATCTCCTTTGCGCGCAACTATGCCGATAAGCATCACCACGGCAAGGAGGAGCAGATTCTTTTTAAAGAGATGCTCGAGCGTCTCGGCCAAGTGGGCGTCAACCTGATTCAGCACGGCATGCTGGTTGAGCACGATCTCGGCAGGCTGCATATCGCAGAGCTTGAGAAAGCGCTCAACGACTATCAAAAAGCGCCCAAGACCGAATATAAGCTCAATATTCTGGCCGAGGCAATCGGCTACGCCAACCTGTTGCAACGCCACATTGACAAGGAAAATCAGGTGGTTTACACCTATGCCGAAAAGCATCTGCCCGGTGATATTCTGCAGCAGATCAACGCGCAGGTGGCGCGCTTTGAAGCGCAGGCCGAAGAAAGCCATGTGCCGCAAGCCTGTCTGCAAGCGCTCAAGGAGTTGTCGGAGAAGTATCTTTAAGGCGTGTGGGGCGGTTTAAAGAGAGCGGTACTATCCGCGCTTACGTAGCGCGGCGTCAGCATCATGTGGGAGATTGCCCATACAGCGCTTTGTTTGGCGCTTGATCCTTATATATTGATGGATGAAACCAAAACCTTCGGTTAAAAACCGAGGGTTTTGGTTTTATTGTTGTTAATTATTTGAATGCGCCGCCGATCAGCGATACGCGAATTAAAAATGTCTGCAACATTTTTAATCGTAAGGTCACGGGTGTCTCCACTTTTGCCCGTGCACTAAATACAATATTAAAACTAAAAAATTTATGACTTAGGGATTCCTTTAATATATATATTTCAGGAGTTCCGAAGTTGGTGGTGGTTATTCAAGCTGTTGTCGGGAACAACCATCAAAAAACCTTGGAACAGAAAATTTTTCTAAAACCATTGACTTTATGGCTGACATCAATTACTGTTGTTATTGTCAGCCAACAATCACAAAGGAGGTGCTCTTATCTCAAAGAAAGTTGGACGGCCTTATTCTGAAAATCCTAAAGAAATACGGCTTACGGTACGGCTTGAAAAAAAGCATCTTGACATTCTTGAAAAATACTCAAAAGAGAATGGCATAACAAAAAACGAGTCCGTAAGGCAAGGTATTGAAAAGCTTGAGGATAAGGAAAAGGAATAAGAAAGAAGTGGCGCTCTCTCGCAAAGAAAACACGCCACTTCCCCACCCGACAATGCTTGAAAAGCAAATGCGGTGCAAATATTATACCATGCGCCGTCATCCTTTTCAAGGCGTCGGGAACACAACGAAAGGATGATTCTTATGCGCAATACTTTAAAAGAATTTCCTCTTGGCGAGGGTATTCTGCGCGGCCTGTATAACGGCCGTATTATCCCGTGGGAGCGCCGCAGTCCGCCCAATGACCGGCAGCGCGAAATTCTGGGCAAACTCGAAGACGAAGAGCGCTATTTTATGTCAAAAATGTCGTTGGACGACTGCGAGCGGTTTGAAGCCTTATCACAGCTGCAAACGGAGCTTTCGATCATCGGCGAAGAACAGCTTTTCTCCTACGCGTTTACATTGGGCCTGCTGCTGGCAATGGATGTCGTGAAGGAATCCGAAGTGGTTTATAACAGCTGAAATTATAAAACTTAAACGGGCAGCCCACACAAAATGTACGGGCTGCCCGTTTAAATATTTAAAATTATCATAAGCACATAACGACTGTCCCGTATACCATAGCCGCATCAGATCTGTAAGTCAAACACAGCCAGATTTTCACTCGTCTCTGAGGAGGTGATTTTCAACTGCGCCAGTTCGGCCGTAAACGGCGAAAATCCTTCCCGAAAAATTGAAAGCAGCGCCTCAGCCTGGCCCGGCTCGACCGTTGCAAGGGTTGTGTGCGGCGCCCAGCTTTTCTGTTCAAGCGAATACAGGCAGCCTTTGTCGGTACAGCAGTCGTCGTATTTTTCACGGATATCGGCGTGCAACCGCAGCAGATCGCCACTCGGGCAAGGGGACAAAAAACAAATGCTGGTATCGGGAAAAAAGCCAAAATGGTTAAAGCAAAGTGCAATGCGCTTGTGTCGAGCCGCTATTTGGTCAATCCACTCGCACAGCGGCGCTTCGTCGAGCGTTGTATAGATACCAAACGTGATATGAGGCTCATATGTATCGACGGCGAAGCCCTGCGCCTTTAGTTTTTCCTTCATGCGGGACACCGCTTGATTCGCTTGACTGTCGAAGGTGCCCATCACACACAACGTCCGTAACTGGTTCAAAATATTCCTCCTAGCCGCATGGCGTATCTTGTGTAAAGAAAATTATAGCATTTATTCAATGCTTTGTCACTGGCAGTACGTTCGGATTCTATAGCCGGTTAATTTGAAAACGCTCTAACATTGGCGCGTCTATTCTGTGGTGCAAGTAAGCGGCACAGAAATCCCCCCTTGTACCGTAGAAAATAAACGAATTTTGGCTTGTGAAAAGTATACCACAATGGTACAATATAATTATTCCTAGTTAACCGCCCGAAATATGCTTAAATTTTCAGCAATATTTTCTTGTTTGTTGTATTTACAACTGGAATTATCGGGCAGTTGGGTTATACTAAAATCAGAGATAAAACAAGGAGGTTTCAACATGGGAAAAGCACTCACCTCGAAAGTAACATGGGTCGGCAAGGTGGACTGGGAGCTCAAGAAATTTCACGGCGATGAATATTCGACGCGCAGGGGCTCTTCTTATAACTCCTTTTTGATTCGGGATCAGAAAAATGTTCTGATTGATACGGTCTGGAAGCCATTTGACAAGGAATTTGTCCGCAACCTGTCGCAGGAGATCGCGCTGAAGGATATCGATTACATCATCGCCAACCACGCCGAGATCGACCACAGCGGCGCGCTGCCCGAATTGATGCGGCAGATCCCGAACACGCCGATCTACTGTACGGCCAACGCGGTTAAATCGCTCAAGGGGCATTATCATCAGGATTGGAACTTTGTCACCGTTAAAACCGGTGACACGTTGGATCTGGGCGACACCAAACTCGTTTTTGTCGAAGCGCCGATGCTGCATTGGCCGGACAGCATGTTTTGCTATCTGACCGGCGAGAACATCCTGTTTTCTAACGATGCGTTCGGGCAGCATTACGCAACCGAATCGCTGTATAACGACACGGTGGACAAGGGTGAGCTGTATGCCGAGGCCCTCAAATACTACGCCAACATATTGACGCCGTTTTCGCCGCTTGTGACCAAAAAGATTAAGGAAGTGCTGTCTCTCAATCTGCCGGTGGACATGATTTGTACCAGCCATGGCGTGCTGTGGAAGGATAACCCCACGCAGATTGTAGAAGCCTATTTAAAATGGGCCGATTCGTATCAGGAAAATCAGATTACCATTGTGTATGACAGCATGTGGGGCGCAACGCGCCAGATGGCCGAGGCGATTGCCGCCGGTATCCGCAGACGCGACGAGCAGGTCGTCGTCAGGCTGATGAATGCGGCGCATGAGGATAAAAACGATATCATTACCGAAGTCTTCCGCTCGAAGACGGTGGTGCTCGGCTCCTCCACCATCAACAAGGGCTATCTGCATTCGATTGCGGGGCTGCTCGAAATGATGAAGGGGCTGCGGTTCACGAAGAAAAACGGCGCGGCCTTCGGCAGCTACGGCTGGAGCGGCGAATCGCCCAAGCAGCTTGCCAAGGCGCTTGCCGACGCCGGATTTAATGTCAAGGATGAGGGTCTGCGCGTTCTGTGGATGCCGGACGACGACGCCCGCGCCCAGTGCGAGGCCTATGGCCAAACGATAGCGGAGCTGGTGTGATATGGAGAACAAAAGCATCGACCTGAATCAATCGGTGTACCAGCTGTGCACGCAATATCCTGAGCTGATCGCGTTGCTCGATGGCATGGGCTTTAAGGATATCACCAAGCCGGGCATGCTGTCCAGCGCGGGGCGGTTTATGACCATTCCTAAGGGCGCGGCATTTAAAAAGCTGGATTTGGACAAGATAAAGCAGCAACTGGCCGAGCATGGCTTCTCGGTCAACGAATAGGAGGATGCGTTATGAGTCAGGAAATTAACAACCGCGAATACCGCAAAAATGTGATTAAAGAGCTGCTGCGCAAGTTGCACGCGGGTCAGACCGTCGATGACGTCAAACAGGAATTTGACGCCGCCTTCTCGGGCGTTTCGGCCTCGGAGATTTCAGAGGCCGAACAGGCGCTGATTCTTGAGGGCGTGCCGGTAACCGAGGTACAGCGCCTATGCGACGTTCATGCCGCTGTCTTTAAGGGCAGTATTGAGGAGATTCACGCGCAGGACGACGACACGCTGCCGCCCGGTCACCCCGCCCATACGCTCAAAGCAGAAAACCGCGCACTCGAGCGGCTGATTGCTCAGCGCATCCGCCCGGCATTTCAAGCGTTTTTGAGCCACGAAAAGTCGGCGGCCGAGCTCGCCGAAGAAATCGAGCCGCTCAAGCAGGTTGACCGGCATTACGTGCGCAAGGAAAACCTGTTCTTCCCCTATATGGAGCAATACGGCATCACCGCGCCGCCCAAGGTCATGTGGGGCGTCGATGACGAAATACGCGCCTTGATCAAGGAGGCCTTCGCGCTGGCCCAATCCGGCGATATGGCGGTGGTCGAAAAGCTTGAGGAAGCGCTGACCCGCGTGGATGAAATGATCTTCAAGGAGGAGAACATCCTGCTGCCGATGCTGCTTGAGACACTGACGGCGCAGGAGTGGAAGAACATTGCGGATGAAAGCGATGAGCTCGGCTACTGCCTGATCGACGCGCCACCCACATGGCAGCCCGAGGCGGCAGCCGACGCGGTCACGCCGCCGACAACGCCGGAGCGTGGCGACATTACGCTGCCCACCGGCTTTTTGTCGGTAACTGAGCTAACCCATCTGCTCAACACACTGCCGATCGATATCACCTTTGTTGGAAAGGATGATACGGTGCGCTATTTCTCGCAGGCCGCTGAACGCGTTTTCCCGCGAACCAAGGCCATCATCGGGCGAGAGGTCGCCAACTGCCACCCGCCCGCAAGCGTGCATATTGTTGAGGGCATTGTAGCGGACCTGAAATCGGGTAAAAAAGACCATGAGGATTTCTGGATCAAAATGGGCGGCAAATATATTTATATCCGCTATTTCGCGGTGCGGGATGACAAGGGCGAGTATCTCGGCGTGCTTGAGGTCACGCAGGATATCGCGCCCATTCAGCAGATTGAGGGCGAGAAGCGGCTGGTATCCGAATAAGCGCGCGGATGAAGTACCGCTGCAAATAGCATGACCTGCCCCCGGCGCACAACAGATGTGCCGGGGGCTTTAGTCTGCCTGCCTATCCTATCCGTTCGCGCTCGACTAACAGCGGTGTGCCGTTTCTTTGATCATATGAAATTCTGTCATAATCACCGGCGCATACCCGAAGCCAACGTAACAAAATATCCCCTAATGCAGTTTTGTTTTTCTGCATTAGGGGATATTTAATAAAACATAAGAATTTAGGGTGCGGCGCTTTTAATACCGTGAGTGCAGCGCAACGCCCTCAAAAGATCGTGAACGAAGAGGGCCCTCTGCCCTATCGCCTTCTTGGCGCGTTATCCGCAGGATTATTCGGCGGAAATGATGAAGTAATAAACCGGCTGCCCGCCATTGACGAGCGTAACCTCAACATCGCCGTATTTAGCTTGAATGCTCTCCTGAATCTGCTTAGCCTGCTCCTCGGTGGCGTCGGCGCCGTAAATAATCGTGACAAAGGCGCAATCAGGCTGTTTTTTAATCAGCGATTTTGCCAGCTTGCCGGCGGCCTTGATTAAATCTTTTTCGACAAAAGCCAGCTTACCGTTTTCGAGCGCGAGAATCTCGCCCTCTTTGATTTTATGCCCGTCAAAATCGCTGTCACGCGCTGCAAAGGTAATTTGGCCGGTGCCGACCCGCTCGGCGGTTTTACTCATCTCGATGTAATTGCTCTCGCTGTCGCTGCCCGGGTCGAAGGCCAGCATGGCCGAAAGGCCCTGCGGCACCGTCTTGGTTTGCAGCACCATGACGTGCCGGTCGGCCAGCTTGATGGCCTGCTCGGCCGCCATAATGATATTTTTATTGTTCGGCAGCACAAACACCGTTTTGGCCGGTGTTGCGTGGATAGCCGAGAGAATATCGTCGGTCGAAGGGTTCATGGTCTGCCCGCCGGACACAACATTGTCCGCGCCAAGGTCTAAGAACAGCTGACGCACGCCGTCGCCCGCCGCCACCGACACAAAGCCGAAGTCGCGCTGCGGGTCAACCGGCTGGTACTGGAACGCCCCGCCCGATTTCTGCGCCTCGGCCTGAGCGGTTTTCTGCGCGTTTGAGACGCCGGTGGCAAACTGCTCGCGCATGTTCTCAATTTTCAGGTTGGTCAGCATGCCGAAGATCAGCGCCTCTTCAAGCGCCTTGCCCGGATGATCGGTGTGCAGATGCACCTTGATGATCTCGTCATCCTCAACGACGACGACGCAGTCGCCGATCGTCTCAAGAAACGCGCGCAGCGCCAGCGCGGTCGGCTCAGGGCCTTTGCGCAGAACGATAAACTCGGTGCAGTAGGTAAATGTAATCTCACCCTCAAAGCCGTGCTCATCCTTGAAGAAGGAGCTGCTGTCCGATGCGGGCGCGGCGGTGCGGGCGGTATCGCCATCCAGCGGGATGATCACACCGCTTTTGATGACCGACTGCATGCCCTCGAGCACGACGAGAAAGCCTTTGCCGCCCGCGTCGACCACACCGGCCTTTTTAAGTACCGGCAGCATATCGGGGGTTTTGTCGAGCATCTGCGACGCCGACTCGGTGATCTTATCCCAAAGCGCCGCCACATCCTCGCCGACACCGGCGGCCGCCTCGCGGGCCGTTTCGGCAGCGGCGCGCGACACGGTGAGAATCGTGCCCTCGGTCGGCTTCATAACGGCCTTATAGGCCGCCTCGACGCCCAGCGTCAGCGCGTTGGCAATGTCGTCGGCCGCGGCGGACTTTTTGCCCGCGAGTCCCTTGGAAAATCCGCGGAACAACAGCGACAAAATGACGCCCGAATTGCCGCGCGCGCCACGCAACAGCGCCGACGCCGCGGTTTTTGAAACCTCGTCGACGGTGGCGTTGTCGTCAAGCCGCTCAAGCTCGCGCTTGGCCGCGGAGATGGTCATCGACATGTTCGTGCCGGTATCGCCGTCCGGCACCGGGAACACGTTTAACGCATCCACCTGCTGACGGTTATTTGCAATGTGATTAGCGCCTGAAATAATCGCATCTCGAAGCACTTTACCCTGTATCAAACGATTCACTCTCCCTAATTTACGCGCTTTTTATTCGCATTTCATCGCGTCGACAAAGACGTTGACGCGGGTCACCTTAAAGCCTGTGGTCTCCTCAACGGCATAGCGCACCTCCGATACGATGCTGCGCACGACCGCCGCGATATTCACACCATAGGCAACCTCGATATGCAGATCGATAATCAGGGCGCCGTCCTTGGCGCTGACCTGCACACCCTTATCGGGCAGCTCGGCGCCGGTCATCTGCCGCAGGCCCTGCGACGCGCCTGAGGCCACCATGCCAGATACGCCAAAGCAGCTTGAGGCGGCGTGGCTGACCAGCTCGGCGAAAAAGTTGCTGGTAATTTCAATCGTTCCCAATCTATTTTCTACTCGGATCATCTGCGATTCCTCCCTTTTATATAAAATGTATTCTAATAATAAGCATTGTGCATAACGGACGATTCAATTCTTTATTATAAAAAATGTCTTTGGACGTTGCAAGAAACAGAATGTTAATTTTATCCGCCTATGCATTATAGGTGCGGTTGATGCGCTCGATGGCCTTTGCTTTGCCGCTTTTCTCATCCAACTCGACGGCGACGCCGCAGATCATCTGCTCGCCGTCGGGGTTTTCAAACCGGGTGGGCATCGCGGTACGAAAACGCGCGATCACCTGCTCAGGCCGCACACCCAACACCGACTGCTTGGGCCCGCACATGCCCAGATCGGTGATATAGCCGGTACCATTGGGTAGAATCTGCTCGTCGGCGGTCTGCACATGGGTGTGCGTGCCGGCAAACAGCGAGATGCGCCCATCGAGATAAAAGCCCATTGCACGCTTTTCAGAGGTGGTTTCGGCATGAAAATCGAGAATAATATTCGGCGTATCGAGCGTCTTTAAAATGGCGTCGATGGTGTCAAACGGGTTTGCCAGCGGCTCCATGCCCGCCGTCCCCATCAGGTTAACCACCGCGACGCGGCAGCGCAGCATATCGAGCACGTAAACGCCGGTTCCGGGCGTCTCAGGCGAGAAGTTGGCCGGGCGGATAACCCCCTCGCGCCTATCAAGCAGCTCGTAGATCTCGCGCCGGCGAAAGACATGGTTGCCGGTTGTGATCACATCCGCGCCGGAATCAAACAGATGCTTGGCGCTTGCCGGCAGAATGCCGTTGCCCTGCGCGGAATTTTCACCGTTTATAATCACAATATCCGCAGCGTAATGTCTTTTTAGGCCCGGCAGCTGTGCGCGGACCGCCTCACAACCGCCCTGCCCAACCACGTCGCCAAGCATCAGGATATTCATAAAACCATAACCTCCAAAGTTATACCGATATGCCGGTAGGCCACTAAATATGTCTTTACATTGAACAGACCGCCAAACGGTTTTCATCTCGCAAAAAGCGTCTGCCAATAGCCTTTAACGTCCGGCTGGGCCCGACGAAAGGCCAATTGGCCGGCGCGCATGCTGCGAGCGCCGCGCACCCTGCCAGCCTTGTACTATTTGCCCGCCGTGCGGGCTGCGTCAGGCGAGATTGAGTGCTCGAGCAGTCGCACCGCTTGCAGCGCACCTTCGAGCTGCTCGGGAGAAAAATGCTTTGTCAATACCGCCTTTATATCGGTCGGCAGCTCGGCTAAAACGCTGATCTTCTCACCGGAAAGCGGATGGGACAGTGTCATGACGAAGCAATGCAGCGCGTGGCGCCCGAGCACGGCGCAGTCGCCGCTATAAAGCGCGTCGCCTGCCAGCGGACAGCCGAGATGCGCCATATGCACCCGAATCTGATGGGTACGGCCCGTCTCAAGCCAAAGCGCCAGCAACGAAAGCGCGCTACTCTCAAGCAGTACTTTATAGTGCGTCACTGCATTCTGCCCATCGGCGCGCACGCAACGGCGCTGACTGCCCTCAGCCTCGCGGCAGATCGGTGCGTCAACCGTTCCCTGCGGCTGGGGCAGTCTGCCGGTAGTCAGCGCAAGATAAATTTTGACGGGCTTCCCCTCGCCAAATAAGCGGTAGGCGGCGTGCGCGTGCTTGGCACAAAGCACCGCCCCCGAGGTGTTGCGGTCCAACCGGCCCACCGGGCGAAAATAAAGCCCCTGCGTGTCGGGGAGCGCCGCAAATACATTTGCCAGCGTGTCGTAGGGGTGTCCCTTTGAGGGGTGGCACGGCATACCCGCCGGCTTATTGAAAATGATCAGATCGCCGTCGGCGTAAAGCGTCTGCGCCGTCGCGGCGCTGGGCGGATAGCTGCGCTGCGCCGCGTCGATGATCACCCGGACAAGCGCCCCCGCACGCAGCGGGTCGACGGTGCGGATGTGGCCGCCATCCATCGTCAGGCCGCCTTCAAGGTTTTTCGCCCGTTTGATCGTTGTCCCCGAAAAGTGGTGCGCCACGCGCAAAAAAGCGTCAAGCTTTTTACCATCCCATTCATCGGGTACTATAAATTCCAGTGTCGCCAATGGCTTTCTCCATTTCAGAAAAATCAATTCAGGCAGCGCGTCTGACTGCTAACGCCGTCCTTTTAAAACATCGGTTATGTGCATATTGTACCACAAACGGCAGGCTTTAACAACACAGCTTGCTAAAGGTGCGCTATTATTACGTAGAATGATATATCACTTTTCAAGATAGTGTCACTCATGCTATAATAACTATAAAATAGTCGGAATGTCTGTGTATTTATTCCTAAAAATGGCGGCACACACCGTCATGCGCGGGTATCATAACCGATTTGTGGTTTATTATACCATAAATCTCAGATTTGTGATATAATAAAGCAAATGCGCGCAGATATCCGGCCGATGCTGAAAATTCAGGGCGTCTCGCCCGTGTCATCGCCAAAAGGAGCGCTGCCGCATGGAACATTTCATCCCCCAAAAACCATTGCCCCGTACAGGCTATTATCTGTACATGTTTTGCCGTTTTACCGTCGTTTCTGTTATCGTCGGTCTCGTTGTGGGCGCGGTGACAACGGTATTCGGTCATCTGCTGTTGCTCGTCACCGACTTTAGAATCGCGAGGCCTGAAATCCTTTGGTTGCTGCCCTTCTCAGGTCTGTTCATTGTGTTTTTCTATCACATCACCGATACAAGAGCCCCGCGCGGCACCAATTTGGTCATTGAGGCGGTGCGCTCTGAAGATCGAATTCCCTCAAAGATGGCCCCGCTGATCTTCGTCTCTACCGTTGTGACCCATCTTTTCGGCGGTTCCTCCGGGCGCGAGGGGGCCGCGCTGCAGCTTGGCGGCAGTCTCGGCCAACTGATCGGCGAAATCTTTAAAACGCGCGAAAGTAAAAAGCATATTCTGGTCATGTGCGGTATGAGCGCCGCCTTTTCGGCACTGTTCGGTACGCCTGTGGCCGCCACCGTTTTCGCGCTTGAGCTGTCTAATATCGGCATCATGTGCTATTCGGCGCTGGTACCATGTACCGTCGCTGCGATCATCGCGTTCTCGATCGCGCAATATAGCGGACTGCCCGCCGAGCGCTTTCACATCGACGAAATTCCCTTTACCCCCGCCGTCACGACCGGCGTCATTATTCTGGGGGTACTTTGTGCGGGCTTGAGTATTCTGTTCTGCCTGACGTTAAAGCGCACCGCCTGTCTGGCGCGGCGGTTTATACCCAATCCGTACCTGCGCATCTTCACGGGCGGCGCGCTGGTCGTCGCGATGACCCATCTGTTTAACACGCGCGATTATCTGGGAGCCGGCATCGATATCATTGAAGAAGCGCTGCAAGGCTCGGTCGCGCCCGAAGCCTTTATTCTAAAGCTGATTTTTACCGCTGTGACGCTAAGCTTCGGCTTTAAGGGCGGCGAGATTATTCCCACGCTCTTTGTAGGCGCCACCTTTGGCTGCACCGTGTCAGGTCTGTTGGGGCTGGAGCCGCACGCGGCGGCGGCCATCGGCATGATCGCGATGTTCTGTGGCGTGACCAACAGCCCGCTCACGGCGCTGCTGCTGGCCTGCGAGGTGTTCGGCTTTGTTTCTCCCGCCATGTTCCTGCTGGCCGTATCGGTCAGCTATATGCTGTCGGGCTACTACAGCCTTTACAGCTCGCAAAAAATCGTCCACTCAAAAACACATCCGGTGGTTATTAACCGCACAGCGCATTGATATTGCTTCTCAATAAAAGGCCTTTATGAGGAGTAACCCGGTTATGCCATACCGGTTTTTATTAGGTAAATTTTTTGTTTAAAAAAATTCTGTTTTGCAATCTTTAGACAGAATCTAGTATAAGGCAATTGCTGAAAGGGATGTCTGACCGATGCATACCGTTGTCTGGTTCGCGTATTTCTGGCTTTATCTGATAGGGGTTTATCCGTTGCTCAAACGGGCGCAGCGCCTGCGGCAAAAGGGCGAAACAGCGCGCCACGACGCCGTGACCTTTTCGGTCATACATAACTGGGCCCGCCGACTGCTCAGGGCCGCCGGTGCCAAGATTACGGTGCGGGGGCTTGAGAACCTGCCCCCCGACCATGTGCCCGCCGTCTATGTCGGAAACCATCAGGGCTATTTCGATATTCCGCTTGTGCTGGGCTATCTGGGTGGCGCGAAGGGGCTGGTCGCGAAAAAGGAGATTCAAAAGCTGCCGCTGGTACGCACATGGATGCTGGAATTAGGCTGCGTTTTCATCGACCGGGACAACCCCCGCGCGTCGATGAACGCTCTGAATCAGGCTGCCGAGCGCGTGCAGGCCGGTTACCCGATGGTCGTTTTTCCGGAGGGTACCCGCAGCAAAACCGGCGAAATGGCCGAGTTTAAAGCGGGCGCTTTTAAAATAGCCCAGAAAAACAACGCCCCCGTCGTGCCATTTTTTATTGAGGGCACCGGGCAGCTCTTGGAGCGCAACGGCTTTCGCATCAAGCCTGCGGCGGTGACCATCACCGTTCTGCCGATGATTGATACCGCCGGCTATGCCCGTGAGGATTGGAAGGCCCTGCCCGCCCTCGCGGAAAGTCATGTGCGTCAGGCGTTAGACCGGCATAGAACACAGTCCGCCTTGGAGGAGTGATAAAAATATGAAACGCTTACCTGTATTTGCTGTTGGCGTATTGCTGCTGGTCGCCCTCACGGGTTGCCTTGAAAAAGATTTTGAAAGCAATGCCATCGTGCTGCGCGGTGCAAAAAATCTGAATTTCTCGGCGGGTGAGACAAAAACCGTAATGGCTGAGCTGCCGCAGATCGAGGGCGTTCGGCTGACCGCCATTAGCCGCGACCCCGCGCTCGACGCGGAAATATCTGACGAAACCACGCTGACGCTCTCCAGCGACACCGCTGGGTCGTATATCCTCACACTGCGACTCGAGGCCAAGGGCTACCGCACCAAGGAAACCCGATATCCTGTTGAGGTCACGACGCAGCCGATGCAGGTAACCGTCTTGCAGGATAACGATGCCCTCGAGCTGGCTCAGGAACTCGTTCTGGGCATGGGGGATGAAAAGATATTGACGCTGTCCGGCGCGCCTGAAAACGCCGCATACAGCATTCAAAGCACCGCGCCCGCCGTGCTCGACGTCCAGCAGCAGGAGGATGGTGTCAAGCTGACCGCCGTCGCCCCCGGCGAGGCGATCGTGCAGCTGGAGATAACCTGCAACGGCTATGAGCCGTTTTCGGCAACGCTGCCCGTCAAGGTGGAGCAACCCACGGCGCTGCTCGAGCTTGCGGCACAAAGCATATCAGGCAGCACACAGGACACGTTAAAGGTGACTTGCCTTGCGTTTCAGAGCGGCGGCCGTCTGCAGGCCAGCGCGGATGATCCGGCGGTATCGGCCGTGGTCGATGGTAATATCGTCCGTATTGCCTCGACCAAGGCGGGCAGCTTTACGGTGACTGTCTCCTGCGAGGCTGCGGGCTACCATACCGCCACACAAACGGTTCAGGCAACCTTCACGATGCCGCCTGTGCCGTTGTCGTTGCCGGCGTCGGTCTCGGTCGCGCTTGGGCAGACAGAAGAGGTGTCCATCGCCAATCTCCCGGAGGGCGCAACGCTATCGCTTTCGGGCGGCAACGGCAACATCGCCTTTGAAAACCGCAGCGGCGTTCTGGCAATTGAAGGTAAGGCCGTCGGCAGCGCCAGCATTACGATCACCGCAAGCTGCGCGGGCTACGCCGATAGCCGTGTGACGCTGCCGGTAGCGGTCAGCGGCGTTTCTTACAGTGCCAGCAACCGATACAACAGCTATGTTAAAGACATCGTGGCGCTGGTCAATGAGGAGCGCACCAGCCGCGACCTCTCTTCACTGACTTATTTGCCGGAGCTTGAGGGCGCCTGCCAGCTTCGCGCCAAGGAAGCCGCGGTTGTTTGGGATCACGTTCGCCCCGACGGACGCGGCTGGCAAACGGTGCTGATCGACATGGGCTATACCTATAAGGCAGCCGGAGAAAACCTGTTGGGCGCCAATATACTTGACGCCACTAAGGCCGTCGAGGCCTGGATGGATTCCCCCGGACACCGCGAGAATATTCTCAGAGCAGATTTCACCGGTATCTGTATCGGCATTGTGCAGGGTGGCGATGGCGACTATTATTACGCGCAGACTTTCATCACAAAGGAATAATGTCATGAAGCAAAAAATAATTTATGTGGCCGCCGTTATTTTGTCGATCTTATATCTTGTTATCGGCAACCGGGTCGCCTCGTCCGACATGCCTGTATTTGAGCATATTTATCAGGATTCTTGTGAAAAGGCGCAGGTACAGGGTATTATCTCCCGCCAATCGGCGGCACAGGAGGTGGACGGCGTAAAATATGGCCGCGGCGTCAACATCGTTTTTGGCGCAAAGCTGCTGACCGGCCCCCAGAAGGGCAGCATGGTCACGGCGCTGCAAAACTGTGACCCCGATTCCCCTTATCAGCTGCGGGAGATTAAGACCGGCGATCATGTGCTGATCACTCAAAATCCCGATTTTCACGGCGAGGTCAAGTGGATTATGGGCGAATACGTGCGAACCGACACACTGATTTTACTGGCTGCCGCGTTTGGCCTGATGCTGATTCTGTTTGGACGCTCAAAGGGCGTCAATACGATTTTGTCGTTGGCCTTCACCTGTCTGGCCATCTTCACCGTTTTTGTCCCGGCCATTCTGTCGGGTAAGAACATCTATTTTTGGGCGATTCTCACCTGCGCGTTCATCATTATCATGACGCTGCTGATCGTCAACGGCGCCAATAAAAAGAGCCTGTGCAGCGCGATCGGCTGCTTCTCGGGCATTCTGGTTGCGGGGGGGCTGACGCTGTTCACCGACAGATTTCTGAAGCTGACCGGCATGGTGGATGAGGAATCGCTCTATCTGAAATATCTGCTGGAGGACCGCACGATTGACCTCAAGGCCATCATCTTTGCAGCCATTCTCATCGGTGCGGTCGGCGCGATCATGGATGTGGCCATCTCGCTTTCTTCGGCGCTGTACGAGGTTTACGAAGCGACGCCCGACTGTTCTCCCGCCGCGATTATGCGCTCCGGCATGACCATCGGGCGGGATATCATGGGCACGATGTCCAATACGTTGGTGCTCGCCTACATCGGCGGTTCGCTCTCACTGACGCTGCTGCTCATTGCCTACAGCAGCTCATGGTTGGGGCTTTTAAACCGCGAGATGATCGTCGTTGAGATTCTTCAGGCGCTGGTCGGCAGCTTTGGGCTGCTGCTGACCATTCCGTTGACCTCGGCGGTCTGCGCCGCGATCTACTGCCTGAGCAAAAGAGCGGATAAAGCCGATCCGCCCACCGTTTTACCGGATAATTAAACGATAGCCTGCCGCAAAATGTGATATACATGCTGCGTCAGGCTATTTTATTGTTTAGAAACCTGAGGTTACAGCCTTATCTGTAATCTCAGGTTCTAATCGTTTTACTTTAACTAAAGGATATTTTCATTGACTTTACGGAGATGGCTTGCTATGCGTTTACCATATGGTTCGAAATCTCCGCAAGATCTCCCGCCATGGTAGCAAAGCCAAGGCTGGTATTTGCCATTTCTTGTATAGATGCTTCTTGGGATTTTACAGTGCCATCAACCGCTTGAATCTTCGCATTCATTTGGATAATAGATTGTTGTACCTTGTCCAATAAGGTTTTAATATTTTTAACCGATTCAGCACTTTCTACCGCTAGTTTCCGAACCTCACCGGCTACCACGCCGAAGCCTCTGCCAAGCGCACCCACGCGAGCAGCTTCTATGGCTGCATTTAATCCTAATAAATTAGTCTGGTTCGCTATGCTGCTGATAAAAGCAACGATCTCATCTGTTTGTTTTATTGAATGGGTCAAATTATTACTAAAAGCGCCAAGCTCACCGGAGATATGGGCCAATTCCGCAATTGTAGCAGCGATTTCTTCCATATTAGCCGTGTACTCTTGCGCGGATGTCGCTAAATTATTTGAAATATGTTGTATTTTTTCTTGAGTATCTACAGCCTGAGCTGTAATAACACACCCAACAACCTTGTTGCCATTCTTAAACGGGTATGCACACGCAATATAAGGCGCGCCAAAAGCGGATTGCTCCTTTGAAACCTTTCGAACAACCTTCTTACCGGTTACCATACATTGTTCGCTGGCTTTACCTTGCATCGGATCTCCCACTTTGACTTTGAAGTCGAAAGATTTACCCGGAGCATATGAAGTGTAATAACCCTCTTTAATGACAGATACATCAACATCTCCCGTAAATATTTCATTAAGATAGGGCGTTAAAATCGTAAAAAAGTCTAATAATTCTTCCGCTGAATAATTTTTCACAATATCTGCTCCTTTATATTTTTATTTAAAAGTGGCTATTATCTAGAACAACATATTTGTCTTAATGAACTTCTCCATTTTTTATAGCCATCATCATGTTCTCATAGCTTTGTCAACCTAATATAAAATGCAGGTATTGGAACAGCTTCAATTATTTTTACTTAACACTTACAATGAAATGCGAGTAGTTTATTGCTTGCACAACTTACGGATATCGGGCTTTAATGTATTATTTTCTTGTTAATGTAGCATATTCTGCGTCTAAAATTCGTCGATTTCCTTATAGCCGCAACCAGAGCACTATGCAGCTTAAGGCTTAAGAGGAGGTAAACCGTATTGCAAGGGAATAAAAAGGACCTGAGATTACGGCAATCTCAGGTCCACTTGCCCATAAAAATATTTTCAGCGACGCAGATGTATGGGCTATTCGTTTGCCATATAGTTTGAAATCTCCGCAAGGTCTCCCGCCATAGCAGCAAAGCTCAGGCTGGCATTCGCCATTTCTTGTATAGAGGCTTCTTGAGATTTTACAGTGCCATCAACCGCTTGAATCTTTGCATTCATTTGGATAATAGACTGCTGTATTTTGTCTAATAAGGTTTTAATATTTTTAACCGATTCAGCGCTTTCTACCGCTAACTTCCGAACTTCACCGGCTACCACGCCAAAACCTCTGCCAAGATCGCCAACGCGAGCAGCTTCTATGGCCGCATTTAAACCTAATAAATTTGTTTGGTTCGCTATACTGCTGATAAAAGCAATTATTTCGTCCGTTTGTTTTATTGAACCGGTTAAATCTTTACTAAAAGCGCCAAGCTCGCTAGAGATATTCGCCAATTGCGCAATTGTAGCAGCGATCTCTTCCATATTTGCCGTGTACTCCTGTGCGGACGTGGCTAAATCTTTGGAAATATGTTGTATTTTCTCTTGACTATCCACCGCCTGAGTTGTAATGACACAGCCAACGACCTTGCTGCCATTTTTAAACGGATATGCGCACGCAATATAGGGTATCCCAAAAGCGGATTGCTCCTTGGTAATCTTTCGTATAACCTTCTTACCGGTTGCTATACATTGTTCGCTAACTTTACCTTGCATTGGCTCTCCAGCCCTGATCCTTAAATTAAAAGCTTTACCCGGAACATATGCAGTGTAATAACCCTCTTTAATGACAGATACACCAACATCCTCAATGAATATTTCATTAAGATATGGCGCTAAAACCGTAAAAGAATCTAAAATTTCTTCCGCTGAATAATTTTTCACAATATCTGCCCCCTTTATATTTCTCGTTATAGGAAAAATGACAATTATTAATATTTTAGCCTTTTTAATGATAAATTGTCAAGTATGCCCCTTTATGTCGAAAAACTGACACCAGCGCCCAATATAGCAGAGCACCTATTGGCGTAGACATACGATACCCTCTTTGTGAGCAGCATTTTTGTGAGGTTTTTTCGTGCCACAAGGCGAATCGCGCAAGCAGATTAACTCAGAAGTGCGTGAAACAAGTCGCAAAAACAAAAGTATTTTTCGAGTTCCCGGCTATAAATTAAGGTGAGCGTTAGCTAAATAAGTAAAGCGCCCATCTTCAGAAACAACTATCCTGAAAATGGGCGCTAATAATTTGCGGGGCAACTTTTATCGCTTGGTCGTATTGCGCATGGCCTGACGGGTGGTGCGCACCTCGGTGAGCAGCTTGGTTAACGTCTCCTCGGACTGGCGCAACAGGTCGTCCGAAAACTCCTGCGAGGCCGAGCGTAGGTCCTTGGCCTTCTGCTGCGCCTGAGAGATGATCTCGGCCGCCTTTTGCTGCGCCTGCTTGACAATCTCCTCCTGTGCGATTAAGGCGCGGGCGCGATCCTCGGCGCGGCGCACGACGGCATCGGCCTCGCGCTTAGCGGTCGCGATAATATCGGCCCGATCCGAGACGATGCTCTTGGCCTGCTTGATTTCGCCGGGCAGGTTCATGCGGATATCGTCGAGCAGCTC
This sequence comes from Bacillota bacterium, assembly GCA_023391005.1. Taxonomy (GTDB): domain Bacteria; phylum Bacillota; class Clostridia; order Oscillospirales; family Ruminococcaceae; genus Yanshouia. Next base: position 37,580 of record JAEWBS010000057.1, read on the forward strand.
CTGAATTTTTTCAATATCCACCACGCTGCGGTTGTTGGTCAGCGGCAGATTCCAGCTTTTATCCAACAGCTCGTCGAGCATGTCCAAAA
>JAEWBS010000128.1 GCA_023391005.1 Bacillota bacterium
TTTCCACCAATACCGATATTGTCTGCTTCATGGCTCTGCCTCCTAATCGTTGGTCGTTGCATCGGGATCAATTTTTACAATCAGCAGCCTGCTTTTGTCCGCACGCAGCAGCCCTTCGATTGCGCCAGCCACATCCCCTTCGTCGCACACCGTATCGCTGAAAATGCCATAGGCCGCCGCAATTGTTGCAAAGTCAGGAGAGCCGTCCAGCGAGACCCCAATCGGGCCGCGATAAGGAGAAACTTTTTGAAGCTGATTTACCAGCCCCAATACGCCGTTGCAGAAAAGAACGATTTTGATATCCAGATCGGCCGCCCGAATGGCCGCAAGCTCATTCATTGCCATTTGAAACGACCCGTCTCCGCAGATAACGACGGTCTGCCGGTCGGGCTGCGCGGTTTTAACGCCTATGGCGGCGGGCAAAGCGTAGCCCATCGTGCCAAGGCCGCCGCTCGTCAAGAAGCGCCCACCTCTTAGCCACAGGTGCTTGCAGGCCCAAATCTGGTTCTGGCCCACATCGACACAGATGGCGGCATCTTCCGAAAGTCTGCTGCCCAGCTCCTTTAAAAAATAACGCGGAGATACCGTGCCGCTTTTTGACGCGGTCGTACGCGCCAGCTCTTTCTGGCGCACGGTCTGAAGCGCGTCCATCCATTCAGAAGCCTCGGCTGTCGGATTGAGCTCCAGCATTTGTCCAAGGATCGTTTTAATATCCCCCACCAGCGGAATGGCGGTTCTGATATTTTTGCCGATTTCGGCCGGGTCGACATCAATGTGAATCAATTGCATCCGCTGCCCGATCTCTTCGGGTGAAATAATCGCGCGGTCGGCCGCTCTGCAGCCCACCATGATCAGCAGATCCGCTTGCGCCAGCGCCTTATTGGCACAGGGGGTGCCGTGCGCCCCCAGCATGCCCATATTCAGCGGATGATCGGTCGTCAATATCGAAAGGCCCATCATCGTGGTAACCACCGGGATGGATGTTCGGGTGGCCAGCTCTATCATCTCTTGCTTTGCATCGGAGAGAAAAACGCCGCCGCCGACACAGAAAACCGGCTTTTGGGCCTGTGCAATCGTTTCTACGACGCGTTTAATCTGAAGATTGTTGCCGCGTACGCTCGGCTTATAGCCTCTGATCGACACCTCTTCGGGATAAACAAACTGCTCGATCTCCTGCTGCTGGACATCAACAGGAATATCAATGAGCACAGGGCCCGGGCGACCGGTCGAAGCGATATAAAAAGCCTCTTTGACAATGCGCGGAATATCATAGGCGTCTTTGACCAAATAGCTGTGTTTAGAAAAAGGCGCCACCGCTCCGGTAATGTCCACTTCCTGAAAAATATCTCTGCCCAGCAGATAGCTGGGCACCTGACCGGTTATTGCCACCAGCGGAACCGAATCCATATAGGCCGTCGCAATACCGGTGATCAGGTTGGTCGCGCCGGGTCCCGAGGTGACAATGCACACCCCTACTTTACCGCCGACACGGGCATAGCCAGATGCCATGTGCCCGGCGTTTTGCTCGGTTCTGACCAGTGTATAATCGATTTCGGCCGCGTCTTTTAACGCATCCATAATCGGACAAATCGTCGCTCCGGCGTAGCCGAAAATATTCGTTACCCGCTCTTGCCTTAAGCTTTCTATCAAAGCCTGTGCGCCATTCATAAGATCACACCTCGTTTTGTCGTGTAGTTTTTTATAGTTAAATTTAATCATATCATAATTTTCGGCGTATCTAAAGCTAAAATTGATTATTTATATAAAAAAATTGACATTTTATGCCCCTATTTTAGTCCTCGCCCCATAAATTCGCGTCAAAACAGTAAACGCGCACCTTAAGCGCCATAAGACAGCGCATGAACGCGGCGTGAGAATGATCCAAGAACCCCCGAAAGCCTGCAAGATCAGGGCGATCGGGGGTTCTTTTTTGTTTGATTGCCATTTGGAAGCGCAAGCATCGTATACAGCGGAATATGTCTGCCCGACGGTCTTAGAGCGTCGCCGCCAGCTCGGCCGCCTGTGCGACGGCATCCATCGCCATTTTAGGCGAATTGGCGTCGCCCAGCAGCAGAACCTGCGCCTGAGGCAGCGCGATTTCAAGCGTGTCCTTTAACGCGGTATTAGATCTTCTGCCCAGCGCCACCACAATTGAATCAAAGCCGGTTAAAACCTCTTTCTGACCGTCGCGCTCGACGGTCACCGACGGGAAATCCAACGACTTAATCTGGGTGTTGGTCAGGCAGCGCACATTGCCCTGCTCCAGCCGCTGTTGCACAAAGTAGCGGCGGCTTTTGGTCAGCTCCTTGGCAACCTGATCGCCCATTTCAAAGACGACCACCTGCGCGCCGGCCTCGGCGAAGCTGTCGGCCAACTCCACGCCGACCATACCGCCACCCAAAACAGCAATCTTCTGTCCTAGCGCTTCGGGCAGCCCCGCCGACACGTCTTGGCGGGCGATCATGTCCAAGGCGTCGTCCCCCGAATAAAACGGCGGGCGCAGAATACCGTCGGTCGTCAAGCCCTCAATCGGCGGAACCGAGGACCTGCTGCCGGTTGCGAGCAGGACAATATCGGGGGCAAAGTCGGCAACGTTCTGTAGCGTCGCCTCTCGGTTATATTCAACCTCAATGCCATACTGTGCCAGAACGGCGAGCCGGTAGTCCACCATCCGGGCCATCACGCGCTTAAAGGGTGGTGTCTTGGCCAGATTGATGAGGCCGCCCGCGGACGGCTGCTTTTCCCAGATCGTCGGCTTGACGCCGCGGTCGGCCAGATCCATCGCCGCTTCAAGTCCCGCGACGCCCGCACCGACAATTAGAACCTTCTTTTGAGCCAGCGCGGCATCGGGCCGCAGCATCAACGAGGCCTCACGCCCCGTGAAAGGATTTTGCACACAGTAGATGGCCTTTTTGGTAATGGATTTTCTACAGCCCTGATTGCAGGCCAGACAGCGCCGAATCGGCTCGTCGGTGCCGATTTTACGCACAAAATCAGGGTCTGCCAGCAGCGCGCGGCCAATCGCGACAAAATCGGCGGTTTCCGAAGCGATAACCTCCTCGGCCAGCTCGGGTGAATGGATGCGGTTAACGCCGATAACCGGAATGCCCACCGCGCGCTTAATCTTACCGATATCCTTGAGATTAACGCCGTCGGGCAAATCCATTGGCGCTGAAATATACGCCTCAGATTCGGGCATGCCCATCGACACATGCAGCGCGTCGGCGCCCGCCTGCTCAAGCAGACACGCAATCACCACGCTCTCTTCGACCTCGCGCCCGCCCGGAATCATTTCGCTCGAGCCCATGCGGAAAATAATCGGAAAATCCGCCCCACAGGCCGCTTTAATCTTCTGGATGACCTCAACGGCGATCTTAGCCCGCCCCTCGGGGCTGCCGCCGTAGGCGTCGGTGCGATGATTATAGTACGGCGACATAAACTGCGCGACCTCATGCGCGTGCGCGCCGTGAATTTCCACGCCGTCCAGACCAATCTCCTTGGCGGCGGCGGCACAGCGGGCGTAGCTATCGGTGATCTCCCCGATCATCTCAAGCGGCATGTTGTCGGGCAGCATCAGCGACGGGTCTCTTCCGGCCTGAGCCTTGGCCGGATGAATCTGAACAAACAACCGACAGTCGTATTCGTGGCAGATATCGCGCAGCGCGCGCCATCCGGGGTAATATTCCTCGGAGGAAAGCGCGGGTCTGGCGGCGCTCGGCTTGCCGTGCGGGCTGCCCGGCATAATAATAGCACCGACCCCGCCCGCCGCTCTGGCCTTGACATAAGCCTTGAGCTGCTCGGTGACAAACCCGTTGTCGTCACAGTAAAAATGGCACATCGACGGGAAAAGCGTCCTGTTTTTTAAACGTACCTTTCCGATAAACTCAGGTGATAACACACGGTAAGACATTTTTATTCCCCCTCTTTTGCCTCTAGCATACGCAAAAAAGGGATGTGCCACAACAGATTTTCATATTTCGGAAATTTTGTTTTCAATCGTGTTTACTTTGAGAAAATGCGCAACACCCTGCGCAATCATACTGCTCACCAGCAGGAGCTGATAAGGGTGCCCCAGTTGCCCCAAATTCGATTCAAAGGTTATCACGTCGTCGACCAGTCGGCTTTTTTTAATGTTTTTACCGCCTGTGATCAGAACGATTCTCGGTTTTTCTTCAGGCATGGGCAGGCGGCTGAAATAGGTGTCAAAATAAATGCCCGAATAGCTAAAAATAATGACGAGCGTGTCCTTGCCGGCCCGGCTCAGATAAGCCGCCTGCTGTGCAAGCGGTATTTTCGTCTCGATAATTTTACCCATCAGCAGCAGGTCGGCTTGAAGATTTTGCGCCACCACACCGGCCTTCAGGAGGCCGAACGCGGCCACCTTGTCGTAGGCCGCAATGTCGCTGCACAGCGCCATCAGCTTAGTGTTGTCTATCGACGACGCAGCCTGATCAAGTGCGTTTTTGACCGACCCGACAAGCGACTCGTGTCGCTGTGCGGTATCGGGGGTCGCGATCTGCTCGTACGACCATTTTGTATCCCGCATCAGCGTTTTGAGCTCCGAAAAATCGGCCAGCCCGATCTCACGGCAAAACCGAGAGATGGTGCTGCTCGAAACGTAGCACTGCGCCGCCAGCTCGCCGATCGACAGGTCGGACCCCTGCGGATGGGCAAGCAGATAGCGAGCGATCTGACAATTTGTTGAGCCATCATCCGACGACGCCAATGTCGATAAGATGGCGATAGCCAATTTACCGTAAATCATGTTAAATCCTCCCGCCCAAGGCACATGCGCCGCGCCGCGCAATGTCAGCTTCTATTTTTAGCCTTGACCCTTTTGCCATAAAGCTTACACAACAAGGTATATAACGGCAAAAGATATAGAAAACAGGCGGCCAAAAGGCTATGCGTCGGCGCGCCCACCGAGTCAAGCGGCACCGCGCCCGCGATCGACCACGGTATTAGGGGGGCCACAACCACCGCCGAATTCTCAAGGCCAATCGCAAGTTCCTGCTTGTCGGGCTCTATGTCGTCGCACAGCTGGTGTGTGAGCATAATGGTCAGCGCCTGATTGCAAGCGATCATTCCGGCGACGAGCGACGTGACCAGCATGCCGCCAAACGGCGTTATGCGTCCGCTTATTTTGACCAACCATTCTTTGATGCCGTCCAACAGACCTGTTTTTTGAAAAATCCCCACATAGGAGGACGAAATGCAGATGATCGCCGTCACCTTGAGCATTGAAACAACGCCGCCGCCGTCGAGCATAACGCCTACCTCGCGGTCTGCGGCGTGAAAGCCCTGTACCGTCAATGCCAGTATGTCCCCGACGGTCCTATGCTGGACGCCCAAACAGAGCGCGATGGCCGAGGCAATACTGGCCGACATCGCAATTTTAACATTGACGCGTAGCGCCGACAGCACTAGAATGAGGATCGCCGGGGTCAGGGCCGCCGGGTGCAGCGTCATCTCCCGACTGAAAAGCTGCCGCAAATCAACTGCCTCGCCCGCGCTGCCGCCCATAAAGCCCGCGGCCGTGTAGATGCCGCAGGTCAAAAGAAAGGGCGGCAGCGCGGTGCGCAGCATGCGCTTGATGTTCTCAAAAATGCTGGTACCGGTCAGCGCGCTGATCAACAGCGCGCTTGTCGATACGGGAGAGCATCGGTCACCGAAATAGACGCCCGATAAAATGGCCCCACCGACCAAAACCGGATTGGCCCCCATTGATATCGCCATCGTCATGCAAATGACACCCATCGTCGCCGCCGCCCCGAACGATGTGCCGGTTAACACCGAGACACCGCAGTTTAGCAGAAAGGACATCAGCACCACCGAGCGGGGGTGAATCAGTTGTACGGCGTAGCAAATAATCATCGGAATGGTCCCGCAGGCCCGCCACAGCGCGGTTAGCATACCGATGAGCAGAAAGACAATCAAAATATTTTTGGCGGTTTTAACGCCTGACATAATCATTTCCGCCAGTTGCCTAACGGTGTTCCCTTTGAGCCGGCCATAAACGCAAAAGATTATCAGTCCGGCAATCAGCGCGTACAGAATAGAAACATCGAATAAAATACACAGGATCAGCACGGCGCAGAATGAGGTAATCGTCAGCCTTTCCATAGTTGTCACACCCCTAACACAACCATTATAACACGCAATGATTATTATAAAACCGTTTGGGCGTTATAGCAACATCATTTGAGGCGCGGTATATTTCTGACGCAGTTTGATAACAAGCTGAGATTTCAGCGTTATTTATGAAAATATATTTCCCTTGCATTTAAAGGTGTTTAGTATTGTGTTATTGCGTGCCTAGCTATATAATAAAATTGTTGTCGTATTTTAGGCGTTTTAAATGCCAGATTTTGAGTTTGAGTTATTTTAACACCATCTAGACGCAGGCCGCCTGTATTTTAACAGCTCCATCGCACCGGCACGTATCATACACATTGGGAAGGAAGATGATTGATGTTATTTATGAAATCGAAGCAGGAAAAGCAAAATGCGCCAAAAGCGGCACCCGGCGTTAAAGCGCCGCACGCTGCCGCCAAAATAAAGAGTGTGCGAGATGCCAACCATAAAGCCGCCGATATTTTTAAAGGCGTTTTTCAGATCGCGACCATGGTCAGCGATTTTGAGCTTCGGCTCGCCTTTTTGGGGGAGAAGATTCACCGTTCCTCCAATAATCTGAGCAACATGTTTTCAGAGGTCGCCTCCTCTTCGGAAGAAATCTCAACCTCTACGTCACAGATTGTTGACGCGAATGCTGAGCTTTCCAACATGATCGGGCATATCTCACAGGATGCGGCGCAGCTTAATGAAAACACCGGAAAAAGCAACGAGATTCTCGGTAGCATCAAGGCTGAAAACCTTGAGATGATGGGCTTTTCACGGGATATGGATCAGAGCCTTGCCGATCTGCTGGTGGTCATACATAAAATTAACGAGGCGGTTAAGGGCATCAACGATATTTCTGACCAGACCAAGCTTTTGTCGCTCAACGCCTCGATCGAGGCCGCCCGAGCCGGTGCCGCGGGCAAGGGCTTTGCCGTTGTGGCCGAAGAGGTTCGGGTTCTGTCCGAAACAACCAAAAAGCTGACTCTGAACATCGACGCACTGCTTGAAGAGATGAACGGCGCCTCTAACCGCAGTAAGAGCAGCGTTGAAAAAACAATTGACGCCATCAGCAGGGTCAGCGGCAGCATCGAAAGCGTCTCGGACGTTATGGCCGCCAGTACCGAAGCGACCGCTCACATCACCGACCGTATTTCAGAAGCGGCCGAAACGAGTCGGCGCATCAGCGATTCGTTGCAGGAATCTTCCTCCGCGCTTGAATCGGTCAACAACGACATCCAGAATCTCTCAAAGTCGGCGAATGATCTCAAGCGCATCAGCGACACGATCAATGAGATTTCCACCTCGGTCGGCAAAATAGAGACCCGCATCAACGACATGGCCATCGCCTCGGGCGAGATGGTCGGCAGCAAGCTGTGCGGCCTCACAAACGACGATTTTATCGAGACGGTTGAAAACGCGATTAAGGCGCACCGCACCTGGGTGGTCAACGTCAAGAAAATGGCGAACGACATGTCGATTATTCCGATTCAGACTGATGAGCACAAGTGCGGCTTCGGCCATTTCTATTACGCGGTCAAGCCCGCCGCTGAGAAGCTGACCGGCCTTTGGGAAAGCGTTGAAACGCTGCACCACGACCTGCATAAGCTGGGCGAGGTTATCATTGCCGCCGTCAAGGCACAGGATTCGGGACGCGCCCGCGCCAAGGCGGCGGAGGCCGAACAGATCTCGGGCGCTATTATTGAGACATTCCAGCAGATGATTAGAATCTCCAAGGAAATGAGCGCGGCAAACGAGCTTGTTTTTTAACACGTTTGCATACCCAACAGTTCAAGCATTGGCTCATAGGCAGCAAAAGCGCCGGAAACCTGACATAAGCGTCGGTTTCCGGCGTTTTTAATTGGGATAAAAAGCCTACGATCGTTTAATAAGGCCGGTTATTTAAGTGTTTAACCGGGGACCTGATAACCCTTCTGCTCCACCAGACGTACCAGTATCTCGACAATATCGGGGTGGTATAATATGCCGCGGTTTGTTTTAATCTCATCGAGCGCCGCCGCCATACCTAAAGCAGGTCGGTAGGGCCGGTGCGAAATCATCGACTCAAAGACATCGGCTACCGCCAAAATATGTGCCTCGGGCAATAGCGCTTCACCGCGCAGGCCATACGGATAGCCGCTGCCGTCATAACGTTCATGATGCTGGCGGATGATCTGCGCCGTAGGTAAAAGGAACGGAATATCCTTTAATATCTCGTAGCCCGTTTCAGGATGGCCTTTGATCAGCGCAAACTCTGAGGGTGTCAGCTTTGCGGGCTTTGCCAACAGCTCGCTGGGGATGGCGATCTTTCCGATATCATGGACAATACCGGCACGAAAAACCTGCTCACAACGCATCTGATACCAGTTCAACTCCTGCGCGATGGCCAGTCCGATCAGGGCGACGCGTCTTTGATGCCCCGAGGTGTATAGATCCTTCTGCTCAACCATATTGGCAATCGCCAGCATCGTCCCATCCATAGCGTCTTCCAACTGTCTGGCTTTAACGGCAATAATACTCTGGTAATGGATATTATCCATTGCAATCGCGGCGGTGTCGGCGAGAACTTGCAGAACCTTGGTTTCTTCGGGCGTCGCACGGTGTTTTGCGCGCCAATAACACCCGATGGCCCCTATTGGGTCATTTGTTTTAATCGGAACCATCGCGAGACTTCGAACAAAGGTCTTTTTATACACATCAATTGGGATGCGTGAATCGGTGAAAATATTTTCGATAATGGCCGGCTGCCGGTTTATCATTACCCATCCGCTGATGCAGATCTCCATTGGAAATCGGCTTCCCTTCCAAAGCGGCGTAATGGCGTCCTCCTCGGCATAATAGCAAAAGTTACCGTCGCGCAGAACAAAGGTCGCACCGTCGGCTCCAGTCAGGTCGCGCGCCGAATGACGCACAATATCCATCACGGCATTTAAATCGCGCGCCGCCGACAGCTGCTGCACAACGTGCAGCAGCTGTTCCATTGTATGGATATACCTGAAGGGATCCAATGGATTAATCTGTGTACCTATAGCGTCCATGGCTTCCTCCCACCCAAACCGATTGGCTGTCCAATCCATCCCGTTCAACATATTGTTTTAGGAGGGCAACAAATAACGTTATAAACCGTACATCCGCCAAACGGATCACTCTGCCGTTTTGTCCATCGGCAGTTTTGCTTTAACTTGATTCACCAGAACATCGGCGGTCGCTCTCGTCGGATGGAAAAAACGCGCTGCCTGCGGTTTCGCTGACCGGTGACGCCGTAAAGAATGCCACCCGTCAGCCCTGCGGCTGGACGATCGCCACCTCATTTTTGCCCTGGCGGGCCATATCAAGCGCAGCCGCCACCATCTGGCGGAAATTGCTGCCGGACGACGAAGCCCCCGCCACCGTGTCGATCGCATCGCCCGACTGCTTTTCAATCACCTGACGCGCATAGGCGCGGGTGTAATGATTTGGATAGGTGCCGCGCGCCGCATTCATTCTGCGCATATAAGACATATCCCACGACTTGATAAAGCCGCTGGGGTTTTTAGCGTTATATTCCACCGAAATAATCGTGTCGCCCTCAACGTGAAGCGTGACAAATTCTTTCCATCCGTTGGAATAATCGGCCATTTCCGCAGTGTAATATCCATCCTTCATCGTGCTGCTTGAAGCGCCGCATCCGCAGAAAATACCGGCCAAAGCGACGGCGCAGACAACATAAGCGAGCATCTTTCTAATGTTCATAAGCGACCTCCTATTGTCTGAGCTTAAAGCGCCTGACCATGTTTTGCAGCTTGTCTGACTGACCGGTCAAGGTTTGGCTTGCCAATGCGCTTTGACGGCTCGATTCCAAATTGCCCTTTGCGAGCTGATTAATTTCGCCCATCTGCTGGGTGATGTTCTCGAGGGCTATTTTTTCAGCGTTTAGAGCCTCCGAAAGATTGACGGTGACATCCGAAATCTGCGTGGACAGCGCGGCGATCTCTTCGATCGATTCCGCCGTCTGCTCGGCGCAGCGCACTCCGTCCAGAATCGCTTTTTGTGAATTTTCAATCATGGCTGCGGTCTGGCGCGAGGATTGTCCGCTTTTTGCGGCCAGATCGCCAATCTCTCTTGCCACCACCGCAAAGCCCTTTCCTGCGGTGCCGGCTCGGGCCGCCTCGATCGAGGCGTTGAGCGCCAGCAGATTGGTCTGAAGCGCGATATCCTCCATAAACTGGTTGATCTTCTTGATTTCCTCCGAGTCGGCCCGGATTCGGTTGATCGCCTCAAGCATATCGGCCATATGGGTTTTACCCACCGACATACCGGCGTTCGCCTTATCGACAAACGCACGCATCGAGCCGGTGTGCGCGTCTATTTCGTTGACGTTGGCGTTGATGACCAGCGTGGCGTCGTGCAGTCGCTCCAGCGACTCGGCCTGACCGCTTGAGCCATGCTCGACCTGCAACGCATTTTGTTCAATGCGATGCGAGGTCTCAGACACCTCAATGGCGGATTGCCGTATGGCCTTCATAATCTGGTTGAGGAAATTGACTATCTGATTCAGCGACTGTTTCATGACGATGAAATCGCCGTTAAAGTCGCCGTTAACCGAAACGTCGAGATTGCTCTGCGACAGTTCAGATAGCACGCGCGACAGCTCAGAGGTATAACTGTTGATGCTGGTGACGGTGTTGGCCAACGCCAAAGACAACGTTTCGGTCTCATCGCGGGTCTTTTCAATATCGACCGCGGTATGTAAATCGCCCTGTGCAAGCGTCGAAATACGGTTCGTGACCCGCCCGAGTGGCTCTTGAATTCTTCTGGAGAGGCGATGCATCGTCATGGCCGCAAATACCAGCAGCAGCGCCGTAATGCTCAGGCTAACCACAATGGCCCTGTTGGCGGCGGTCATAAAATCGCTCTGCGGCGCGGTGACGACGAGCGACCACAGCGTTCCTCTGACGGGGGAATAGCTGAAATAGCGCTTGTTGGTGGCGCTGCCCGTCTCAAACGCGCCGGTCAACCCCTGTGCCATGTGCTCGGTCATGCGGTGAATCATCTCGTCGTCACCAAACAAACCGAAGATGGTCTCCCCGCCCGAGACCCTTGCCGAATCAGGGTGCGCCATCAGTGTGCCGTTTTGGTTGACCACAAAAGCAATGCCGGTTTTGCCAATCGTGATATTGCTCAGTACATCATTTAAAACGTCATATTTATAGCTGCCCAGCAAATAATAAAGCGGCTTTCCGTCAGCGCCGGGCACCGGAGCGCCCACGACAACTTCCAAGCCGTCGTTTCCGGTGCTGCGCGTGTCGTCTATCACCACATTAGCGGTCTGCTGCAACAGCTCAAACTGCCGAAGCGACGCAATGCTGGTCGGGCAACCCGCACTGCCGGTATACAGGCGGCCATCTGCCGAATAAAGTGCTAACCACAGAAATTCTATGCCCGATTTGGCCTTATCGAGCAGCGCCTGCTTGCCCGCCGTGTCAACCGTGGCATCCGCCAGCGCCGAATTTTCTGAAATCATTACCACGCGGTCGACCAACAAATGCAGATTGCCTTCGACGCTCTGCGAGGCGGATTTTGCAATCGGCTCAAGCGTTTCAGACAGCATGCTGCCGGTCAGCGACCACATAAAGAAAACCATGACCGACATTAAAACAATGGCTATAGCCAGTACAATAACCGCCGTATTACTCAGAATCTTATTTTGAATTCCCGCCTTGATTTTCACAATGCCCCTCCTAGGTTGATGTAAATTGTGCCGCGAAACCCCTTGGCTGCCTCTGTGATTCAACATTTGATACTTCTCACGCACGAGCCCTATGTCCGTCTGCTCGGTCAGCAGTACGACAGCCGCGCCCCTGTGAGAAGCCGACGCCCCCACCTTTCGACCACCGGATGTATAAAAATAATAATTCTTTTTACATTAAGTCTATAATAGCAAGTTTTTGTATGACAAGCAATAACAATTATGTAAATTTTGATAATAAAACAAAAAAATGTTATTTAATTTGTCAATTTGTGTGACCGCATAGTGATCTTTAACCGTCGCGTTTTACAAGCCTATTTTGTATGCCAGTCACGGCCAATTTCATCATTGTCAATAGCAATTGTACGCCAAAATGCCTTGCAGAAGTGCTTGAGCGCAAACCTGGCTGGGCATATATCAGCAAGCAACGCCTTGTTTTACATCTTAAATAGAAATTTCAGTTATATAACACTCCTATAATTTCATTCTTTTCAGGAACAACTTTAGTCAATAATAAATCATTGTTATTCTTGTGACAATTTTCTCTTTAAATTCCCCCGTTATTATGGTATTCTTTATCAGGCAGATTTAAAATACGTTAAATTTGCCAACGTCTACCTATCAGATGGAGGGAACTTTAAGTGAAAAGAATGTTCAAAAAAACGCTCGGCAGCCTGCTTGCCGCCGCAATGCTTTTCAGCATTACTGCCTGCAACACAGCGACACCCCAGACTGCATCCAGCGCGTCTACCGGTCCTGCCGTCAGTGAAGCTGCTGGCGCATTCAAGGCCGGTACTTATACGGCCGCAGCAAAGGGTATGGGGGGCGACGTCGCCGTCGAGGTCACCGTCACCGCTGATGAAATCACCGACATTAAGGTCACCGCGCACAAAGAGACCCCCGGTATCAGCGACATGCCTATTGAGCAGATTCCTGCAAAAATTGTAGCGACACAGAGCCTCGCCGTTGACACCATCGCGGGCGCCACCATCACGAGTGACGCCATTCTCGTGGCCGTTGCCGACTGCCTGACTCAGGCTGGCGCGGATGTCGAGGCCCTCAAGAACAAGAAGGTTGAGGTTGTAAAGGCTGAGGATATCACCCGCGAGGCCGACGTTATTGTCATCGGCGCGGGCGGTGCGGGTCTTGCCGCCGCCGTTACCGCAAATCAGGCGGGCGCTTCGGTCATCGTGATCGAAAAAACGCCCAAGGCCGGCGGCAACACCATTTTGGCGGGCGGTGCGCTCAACGCCGTTGACGAAGGCAGCGAAACCGCTCTTTCCACCAAGGATTCGGTCGAGCTGCACTATCAGCAGACCTACGAGGGTGGCGACAAGCAGGGCGATCCTGAGCTGGTTCGCACGCTGGTCACCAACGCGTGGGACGGTGTCGAATGGCTGCAGGGCCTTGGCATGGAATTTAAACCCGGCACCTTCACCGTGCTCGGCGGCATGTGGCCCCGCGCGCATAAGCCGGTCGAACCCGTTGGCACCGGCTTCTTTAAAACCTACGACGCTTATATCAGCAGCCACGACAATATTGAGATTCTGTTTAACACCAAGGCCACCGACTTCATCACTGAAGACGGTAAGGTAACCGGCGTTATCGCTACAGGCGAGACCGGCAATAAGGTGACCCTCACCGCCAAGAAGGGCGTTGTGCTGGCCACCGGCGGCTTTGCCGCCAACGTCGAGATGCGCCAGAAGTTTAACAAGGCTTGGGCGACGCTTGACGAGACCATCAAGAGCACCAACCCGCCCAGCTCGACCGGCGACGGCATTGCCATGGCGGAAGCCGTCAAGGCCCAGCTCGTCCAGATGGAAAACATCCAGCTGCTGCCCATGGGCGATCCCGAAACCGGCAGCCTGAGCGGCAATATCGAAATGGGCGTTGAAAACCGCATCTTTGTCAACGACGAGGGCAACCGCTTTGTCGACGAGGGCGCGCGCCGCGACGTCATGACCGCCGCGCTGTTCGAGCAGCCCAATGCGCATATGTGGGTTATCCTCGACAGCCACGACTACCCCACCGGCGATGAGAAGAACAACTTCAACGAGTCGATCAACGAGCTGATCGCCGCAGGCCGCGCCTTCAAGGGCGAGACGCTCGAAGAGCTTGCCGGCAAGATCGGTGTTGACCCCGCCAATCTCGTGGCGGCCGTCACCGAGTTTAACACCCATGTCGACGCTAAGACGGCCGACAGCTTTGGCAGAACGCTCTATGCCGAGAAGATCGACAAAGGCCCCTTCTATGCGGGCGCGCGCGTTCCGACCGTCCACCACACGATGGGCGGCGTCAAGATCAACGCCGAGGCGCAGGTCATTGACGTCGACGGCAACATCATCCCCGGCCTTTATGCGGCGGGCGAGGTGACCGGCGGCATCCACGGCAGCAACCGTTTGGGTGGCAACGCACTGACCGATACCGTTGTATTCGGCAGAATTGCGGGCGCCAACGCCGCTGCAGGTAAATAAGCAACCCCTATAAAGCAGATAAAGCGCGCTGTGCAAAGTGGCACAGCGCGCTTTTATTCTCCTGCACAATTATAAACGCCTCAACATTCGGCGATCCCTTAAAACGCCGTAGACCAACGGGGCAATCGTGCGGCATCATACATACTCTGCCTAAACACCATACAAAAGTTTTAGCCACGGCATTTATGAGATGCATTTTCTCTTAAAAAGCGAAAATCAACACAGCATAGCCGGATTGGTTTTTGATAAAAAACTTTGTTTTATCAAAACAGTATCAAGCCTTTAAGACAAACTCCTCAATGGTGCGGGCCACCGCGTCCTCCCAGTACGGACCGATGAGAAGGTCGGCGGCCTCCTTGGCCTGAGGCACGGCGTTAGCCATCGCCACACCCACGCCCGCTAATTCCAGCATGGCGCAATCATTGCGCTCATCGCCAAACGCCATAACCTGCATAGGGTCGATATTCAAATGGCCGCACAAAAACCGCAGCGCCTCTCCCTTGGTGGCGCGGCGATGGGTAATCTCAATATTGCCGGGCAACGAGCAGGCCACCGAAATTTCTGGGAATTCCTCCGAGAGCGCCAGCATCGTATGGTCGCGCAGTGCAATATCCTTAAAAAAGCTTTGTATCTTCTGCACCGGCTTGCCCAGCTTGAGGATATGCTGCGGCAAATCCTCCACTGGCTGACGCGTCTCAAGAACGATCTGCCGCGCGTTGAGGTCGAGCACCCACTCTTCGACACGACTGTAATGACGCGCGTCCATATAGCCACAGTTGTCATCCACAAAGCAGTCGATCGTCGCGGGCAGCGCGCTCAACCGCGCGAATATGCGGCCGGCCACCTCGACCGGCAGCTCAGCGCGGTACAGCGCGCTTTGCGCGACACAGTCGTACACCTGCGCGCCGTTCATCAAAACGACGTACCGTATAAACGATAGGCGGCGCAGCGAGACGGGTATCGCCCCATAAAACCGCCCGGTGGCGGGCACAATCACGACGCCGCGCCGGGCGGCTTTCGTCAGAATGTGTTCGGTATAGCTGCTGATCTGTCGGTCCCGTCCCAGCAGGGTGCCGTCCAGATCGCTTAAAATCATCTTAATATCCACGCCGTATCCTTTCAAAACTGTCTGTTCAGACGATCTTCTAGTCGAGGTTCTCAAGAATGTTGATTGGAACTCCGTTGACCTCCACGCCCTGATCAGCGCGGATCAATATGTATTTTCTGCCGTTGAGAACCCGTGTTTCGACCAGATCGCCACAGCCTGGGCTTACCCGGATGGTCACATCGGGCGTGCGAACCTCAAGCTGTCTCGTGTCCACAATGTTACGCGGGCTAATCGCCTTATCGGCGCCAAAAGCGGCGTCATACCGCTCCTCAAAGGCCGCCGTATGCGCCTGCGACACACCGCAGGACTCTAACACATCCTTGACCGTCTGCTTTGAGACAACGAGCGGCTCTCGCACCTTGTTGGCCTTGTGTTCGGCGATCAGCCCCGAGAGCTGTTCATGCACGGCTTGCACGACTTGCAGGCTGCAACCGTCGGCGACGCTGTCGCTCAAAACGGCCTCAAAGGTCTCTTTTTGCGCGGCGGCGGGCATGGGAATATCGGTTTTAAACACAGCGTCGATAAATTCCTCGTGGTTTTCGGCAATGTTGCGCGTATAGTAAACGGCGTTATAAATGTTGGTACTTCGATCGTCAAAGGCCGGGAACATAAATCCTAATTCGGGTGGGGACACGACCCAGTCGACCGAGATGTTTCGGAACATATTCTCGGGCGCGTAGTAGCCGAGCGCGGGCTTAGTCATTTTGACCGGGCAGACACTGCATAAGAAATAGGAAAATACATCGGTCGACTCACTCCGCCGATCTCCGTCCTTGGCATAATTAGGCACATCGTATTTGTCATATGCCAGCAAGATCAAATAATTCTGGTCAAGATCAAGCACCTGTAGCACGCGCGCATAAAAGGCCTGTATCGCTTCTTCATCGTCGAGCGCTGAATTTTTAAGCGCCATCAACAGCTTGTGTTCTTCACCATCCACCACCTGCTGGGTCGCAAATTCAATGTCGATGAGGTTTTTGCCCAGTGTGCCCGACAAGGTTTTCTTTAAAATACCCAGCAGCGCCTCCGACTCCTCCTGCGACATGATGCGCAGCGACTGGTCAAACGCCGATACAATCTCACGCTTCTCATTGACATAGCAGCCGCGCACCCGGGTGATATTGCTCTTATCCGG
>JAEWBS010000016.1 GCA_023391005.1 Bacillota bacterium
GATTAGATGGCGTAACCGACATTTTAAAACAATTCATTCTCAGTCGCGAAAGCCAGCCGATGATGCAGACCTTTTTCAGTGCGCTGACGCCCAATGCCGTGGCATGGTTTATCTTGCTTATATGCGGTTTCTGTGCGGTTTCGGCACCGATTATTGCGCTGACGCCCTGTGTCAAGGGGATGGGCTACGGCGTTTTGGCCAGTGGGCTGCTGGCTTGCTATCCCGATTCGGCGATGCGATATATCTTCGTATTTCTGTTGCCGAACCTCATGATTTCGACCGTGACTATTATGTTTTGCTGCTGCGACGCCATGCAGCTCAGTCAATATTTTTGGCAATCGGTCGCTGTTCAGCAGCGGGGGAGCACCGGCATTTCTCCAGGGTTGTTTTGCGGCAAGATGGTGCTGTATGGCATTTTTCTAATCGCGGGCGCCGCACTTGAGGCGTACAGCTATGTGCTATTCCTCTGAGGGTGCTATATCATCCGTCAGCTTTTTGGCGCGCCTTTTTTGCGCAAGGGGAGAACTGTCCGCCGCCTGCTCAAGCTGCCGGTTGGAGACGTGGGTATAGATCTCGGTCGTGTTTAGATTCGAGTGCCCAAGAATCTCTTTTAAAATACGTACATCCACATTGCCGTATTGATACATCAGCGTCGCGGCGGTATGGCGCAATTTGTGCGGTGTGTAGCCCTTGCCCGAAAGACCGGCGCTTTTCAGACAGTCGCCGATAATCTGCTGAACCCGACGGGGTGAAAGCCGTTTGCCGTTTTTACCTACAAAAAGCGCATCGTTTTGGCGTTTAATTTGCTTGGAATCGGTTATGTAGGCATTTATAGCATCTAAACAAGCCTGATTAAGGTAAACAATGCGTTCTTTGTTGCCCTTGCCGAGCAATTTCAGCGCATTGTCATCCCGAATATCCGCCCGGTTGATGGCCACCAATTCGGACAAGCGCATACCACAGTTTAAAAATAGCGTCAAAATACAATAATCACGCGCATTATCGCGCGAATCCGCCGTTTCGAGCAGATCGTTACTCTCATCCAGCGTCAAATATTTGGGCAGCGCCCGTTTAGTTTTGGGCCTGTCCAAATTTTTTATCGGATTATCGGTCATATATAGCGTTTTTGTCGATAAAAACTTATAAAATGAGCTGAGGGTGGAAATTTTTCGGGCGCGCGCACTCGAAGCATTGCCAAGCTCATTATGGGCAAAGTTGAGATAGGCGTAAATGTCGGCTAATGTGATGCCGCAGATTGATTCAACCGGAACATCGGCAATGGATGTTTCGGCTAGAGTTTCAGCGTTAAGCTGCTCAGCACGGTGCAGCTTTAAAAATCTTAAAAAGGTACGCAGTTCAATGTAGTAACCGTCTACTGTGCGCGGAGATAAGCCGCGAATTGTTAGTGTGTATGATAAAAATTCACGCAACGGTTCAGGGCAATCGTTAAAAGGCGCATATTTAGATTTGCTATTTAAGATGGCAGGCATGGTGCATGCTCCTTTTGATTTTTATCGCTCTCCAACTTCGCTAAATAAATATTTAGCGAAGTTGGAGAAGGCATTATTTTAAAATAATAGATATTTACACATTGCGCGTAAGTATATCCTATCCTATCTGCACATTATCTTCCATCTTCCGATGCATCCGTCCCAGCTTCGGAGCTTACATGCGATTCAATATCTTTATCTTTATCTTTGCGCAAATGTCCACGGTATAAATTACAAAGGTAGTGTACGCGGTAAAACCAACGCAACAATTCGAAATAATCGTTAAGGCCGTATATTTGCTACAAGTTTACTAAAACAGCCACGGAATAATCGCTCTCGCATCGAAAACACTATAACAAAAAGGTTTTGGAGGTGCTCTGAATTGAATTTGATAAAATGTGCACACCACTGTATCCATCAAACGGACGGTTATTGCACATTGCAGCAGTTAAACCAGAGCAACGCCAGCACAAATGCAGACTGCATCTATTTTAGCAGCACATCAAGCGAACAGCCGCCGCAAATCGCTGACACTTTTAACAGCAACCAGCTTTAGTTCAGGATAATTGGCAATATTGATGCCTTCGGCGTTTTGTTGCGGCAAAACAATTTGCCTAAAACCTAACCGATATGCCTCCCCTACGCGCTGCTGCGCACGGCTGACGGTACGAATCTCGCCCGCGAGCCCCACCTCGCCAAATGCCGCAAGCGTCGCATCAATTGGCTTGTCCAAAAGATTTGAGATCAAAGCTAACACAACCGACAAATCGGCGGAGGGCTCATCAAGCCGCAATCCGCCTGCCACGTTAATGTACACATCCAGTGTTCCAAAAAAATAACCGCAACGCTTTTCAAGCACCGCCAATAGCATCGCCGTACGGTTAAAATCAAAACCGTTGGTGCTTCGTTTCGGTACCGGATAGCTGCTTTTGCTGACCAGCGCTTGAATTTCCGCCAAAATCGGCCGAGTGCCCTCAATGACAGCGGTCACACAGGTGCCCGAAGCATGCTCGGGGCGGCCCGACAACAGCAAAACCGAAGGGTTGTCCACCTCTTCAAGGCCCCGGTCGGTCATTTCAAACACACCAATTTCATTGGTTGAGCCAAAACGGTTTTTAATCGCGCGCAAAATACGGTAAGAGAGATTGCGCTCCCCTTCAAAATACAGCACGGCATCGACCATGTGTTCTAAAACCTTTGGCCCGGCAATTGCGCCATCCTTATTGACATGACCGACCAAAAACAGCGGTATTTCCCTGTCCTTTGCGGCACGGGTCAGTCGCTGCGTACATTCCCTGACCTGCGTAACGCTGCCGGATGAGGACGAAAGTGTTGAAAGACTGATGGTCTGTATGGAGTCGATGATGACAAGATCGGGACTGTGCTGCGCGATCGTTGCCAGAATTTGATCCAGATCGGTGCTGGCGCAGATGAGCATTTGGTTGCTGTTGGCGTCCAGCCGCATGGCGCGCAGCTTAATCTGCCGGATGCTCTCTTCGCCTGTAACATACAGCACCTTGAGCATGGCCGAGAGCGGCTGGCACATTTGCAGCAGCAACGTGGATTTACCGATGCCCGGATCGCCGCTAATCAGCACCACCGAGCCCGGCACCATTCCCCCACCCAACACGCGATCCAGTTCGGTGATGCCCGTGATATAGCGAATCTCCTCGCCCGATTCCACCTCGTTCAAGGATGAAACCACGGCGGCAAGCGCCTGCGAAGCCATGCCGCCGGTCAGCTTTTGTGGTATTTGCGCCTTAAGCTCTTCATTCATGGTGTTCCAATTGCCGCAATCTGGGCATTTGCCCAGCCATTTTGCGCTCTCAAAACCGCACTCCGAGCAAATGAATACCTGCTTAATTTTTTGCGCCATCGACAATGTTCCCTTCTGTTTCACTCTGCATTTGCAGCTCGGTCACCGACTGCAATATTTTAAACGCCAGTTGCTGTTGATAATCGGCTTTTAATAACCGCTGACTATCCTCGGGGTTCGAGATAAAGCCACATTCGACCATCACAGCCGGATTGCTCATATGGCTGAGCAAATAGAGGTTGTTACCGGCAGCTTTAATTTCCCGCTTGTTGTCGGGTTGGAGCGCCTCGCGGATATTATCCTGTATTTTTTGTGCCAGCACACGGCTTTGCACATTTTCGGTGCTATAAAACACCTGTGTCCCCCATGAGGATTGCTGCGGAAAATAATTTTGATGGATGCTGACAAACACCGCGTTCGGATATTTTTTAGCCAACGCCAACCGCTGGTGAATATCCGATACCTTCTGTTTGCGTACGCCGGTAATGCCTTCCTCATGCACTGAACGGTCAGTGCTGCGCACCATGACGACATCATAACCGCCCAATTGTGCCAGACTGCAAAGCTTCTGGGCGATGGCCAGATTAATATCTTTTTCTATGACGCCGCCAACACCCGTAGCGCCGCCATCCATACCGCCATGGCCTGCGTCGATGATAATCACCGGAGAAGCCGGCACATGCAGACTATTTACAACCTTTGCCACCGAATAAACCCCAAGCCCACAGGCAAAAGCCAACAGAACACTCAACGCAATACAAAAGTATATCTTTTTACGCATATTGCCACCTCCCCCACAGCATTGATATGCGTGAAAGATGGGCCCAATGCCAATTTACTTTAATCATACCAGAATTGGAACAAACGTTCAATAGCCAGTTAAAAATATAAGACCGGCAACTGCCGGTCTTATATTTGCTTTGGAGGCGCCACCCGGAATCGAACCGGGGGTAAAGGTTTTGCAGACCTCTGCCTTACCGCTTGGCTATGGCGCCATATAAACGGGCAACACAAAGCTGCGCCGTTTGCCTGAAAATGCTTCAGACTTTAAGATAAAATGGAGCGGGTTACGAGGCTCGAACTCGCTACCTCCACCTTGGCAAGGTGGCGCTCTACCAAATGAGCTAAACCCGCATAATGGTGCCTTCGGTCGGAATCGAACCAACGACACGAGGATTTTCAGTCCTCTGCTCTACCAACTGAGCTACAAAGGCATTATTCTGCCTTGGCAAAACCGCCGCAGGCGAGAGCAAAATGGCGACCCGGATGGGACTCGAACCCACGACCTCTAGCGTGACAGGCTAGCGTTCTAACCGACTGAACTACCGGGCCATATTGGTCTTACAAACGAGCCATATGGCAGCCAGGCCAACCAGCGGTCATCGTTTCAGCGACTTTGTTATTATATAATAGTTACACAGATTTGTCAACAGCTTTATCACAAAAAACCAAAAGAAATAAAGCTAAAGCATGGTTTTGGGTTTTGCAATAGGTAAAATCGCCTCTTGAATATCCCGCACGCCCTCGGGTGTAACCGGTGAATATACAACGTTAAAGCATGCGTCGAAATGCGATAAAATACACAGTTTAAAAGTGCAAAACAACACTGTATGAAAGGACATGCCGCCGCGTGTACTTTTGAGGCGACTTGATGAATAGTTTGATCTGTTGCGGCAAAAAGTAATTCTAAGAAATTGTGAAAGGGGTTTTAAAAAATGGAGCACAAAAGAATCGTCCGAGGCAACAACACCACCGTTCCTACCGGCGCGGAGCTGTTAAGCGCCTTTGAAACCTACGCCGTAACCGAAAAGCACAAAGCCGGAAGAGGTGACGCGCCGCTCAACAGTGCAGAATGCGTTGCCGCCAGTAGAGAATTTATGATTGAAAACAAAAAATAATGCCGGTCTTCCCTATTTTTATACCGTAATTCGTTCGGAAATCGCTTCGTAGATTGCCTGACCGATACCTTTTACCTGCAACAGCTGCTCCTTTTGAGAAAACCCGCCGTTTGCTTCGCGATAAGCGATGATTTCTCCAGCCAGCACGGGGCCGATTTTAGGCAACTCTTGTAGTTCCTCGGCGGTAGCATGGTTCAGGTTCACCAAATAGGCCGACGAGGTTGACGGCAACTCTGCGTACGCCTCGGTGGCAACGCCATGATCGTACAAGCGGTTTTCCCACAGCATAATACCGATCAAAACAAGGAACAGGCCAAGACAGTAGACCAGAATAAACCAGAGCCAGCGCTTTTGCTGCTTGAGTTGTTCTGTCACCATCTTTGCCGCTCCTTTACATCATCTGTCCAATGTATTCTCTATATATGTAATCAATGCCGCGACCGCCCCGTCATCGACATGGCAAAGCGTCTGTTCGCACAGCGCCTGAATGTCCGCCGGGGCATTTTGCGGGCAAAAGGATCGGATGCCCGGGCGCGACAACATTTCAAAATCATTGTAATAGTCTCCGATAGTCAGCACACGGCTGCGGTCGAGCGAAAGATGATTGATCGCCCACTCAAGCGCGCTGCCCTTTGAGACGCCGTTTGGCATTACCTCGATAAAACGGTCGCAGGAGACGGTGGTCTGCATACCGTCGGTCAGATGCCGTTCGATAAATGCCAGCATCTCGGCCTGCTCGCTGGGATCGTGGTGAACGACCAGCTTGCACCACGGATCGGTTACCGAGGATAGCTCCCCCGTCAGGCTAGGCAGCATCCATTGGGCGCTAACCCCTAACTCTACGCGGTGGTCGGGGCACCAGACCGCAATGCTGTGCTGCGGATATTGATTCAACAGCACATCCACCAACTCCAAGGCCTCGTCGGTGGGCAAAACAGCGTTATACAGGCTTTGCTTCGCTTCAAAATCGTAGATCAAGCCGCCGTTTAACATCAGACAGGGCAGATTGACCGGCAGTATCTTTTGCAGCGTAACGGTGCTGGGGTGCAGACTCCGGCCGGTAGCCAGCGCAAAGCGCCCGCCGTTTTCGGTAAAATACCGCAGCGCCTCAACGTTCTGCGGCGGAATTTCATATTGATCGGTTATCAGCGTTCCGTCCATATCCGAAAACAGACAGAAGCCGTCAAATTTCTTCATCAGCTCATGCTCCTTCTGAGTTTGTTAAGAAAATCGCTGAAATAGTTCGGCAGGGGCGACTCAAAAATCAAGTGCTCCGCTGTAATCGGGTGGATAAACCCCAGTACGGCGGCATGCAGACACTGCCCCGGCAATGCCACGCGCTTCGCGGGCCCATAGACCGGGTCACCCGCCACAGGATGCCCAATAGAGGCTATATGCACTCGAATCTGATGCGTCCGCCCGGTTTCAAGCTTGCAACGCACCAGCGTAAACTGTGAAAAGCGCTCTAAGACCTCATAGTTCGTAGCTGCGTAACGGGAATTTTTCTCAGTGATACACATTTTTTTGCGGTCAATCGGATGCCGCCCAATCGGTCGCTCGATTCTCCCTTGATCCTCTTTAACGCGTCCGTGCACGACCGCAAAATAAAAGCGGTCGATGCTATGCGCGGCAAACTGGGCCGACAGGCCCTCGTGTGTCGCGTTATCCTTGGCGATGACCAGCAGTCCGCTGGTGTCCTTGTCGATGCGGTGAACAATACCGGGACGGATAACACCGTTGATCGAAGAAAGCCGGCCCGCGCAATGATGCAGCACCGCGTTGACCAATGTGCCGCTCGTATTGCCCGCCGCCGGATGCACAACCATCCCCTGCGGCTTATCGACCACCAGCAGATGACGGTCCTCATAGACGATGTTGATCGGAATATCCTCAGGGAAGGCATCGAGATTGACAGGCTCCGGCTCGCTGTAGGTGACGATATCCCCCGCTTTGACCTTGACGCTTTTGCCCGACGCGGCACCGTTGCACAGCACCAGCCCTTGCTCGCAAAGCAATTGAACCGCGTTGCGGCTGAGCGGCGGGTCTGAAACGGCGCTGATAAAGGCGTCCAACCGGGCGCCCGCATGCTCAGCCGTTACTTGAATCTGCATTGCCATCGTTTTCTTTTTCCTCGTTGGTGTGAAGCTGCTGCGGTTTTTGGCGTTCTGAACGGAACGCCGCCACCAGCATCAGACAAGCGCCCACCACCACACAGCAGTCGGCCAGATTGAACATCGGATAGCTGAAAAGCGCATTGATGTCGATATAATCCACCACAA
Organism: Bacillota bacterium; assembly: GCA_023391005.1. GTDB lineage: Bacteria > Bacillota > Clostridia > Oscillospirales > Ruminococcaceae > Yanshouia. The sequence goes on from JAEWBS010000016.1 coordinate 7,484, forward strand.
AGCCGTGGCGGATGCGATCGATCAGATTGCCCAAGCCGCCCGAAATAATCAGCAAAATACACAGGCGCTCTAAATTGTCCTTGATTTTGCCGCTGAACAGCAACCACCCCGCGCCGCAGAGGATGATCGCCACCAGAAGAATCAAAAGTGTGCGCTGGCCGGTAAAAATTCCAAATGCGGCGCCACGATTCTCGACATAGGTCAGGCTCAAAACCCCGGGAATCACCGTCATGGTGCCAACGGGGGCTAAGCTGCCCAGCGCCCAAAGCTTGATCAGCTGATCACATGCGACCAGCACAGCCACCAATATAAAGCATATTGTCGCAGTCATAGTTTATGAACCGTTCTTTCCGCCCGCTGTAGCCGGGCAAGGCCCCACTACTGAAGAACGGCGCATCACAGACGTATGATGCGCCGTCATTGACACAGGCTAAATTATTTAACGATAGCGGCACAGCGTGCGCAGAGCGTGGCGTGGTCGTGATCCTCTCCAACCGTGTCGGAGAAGGACCAGCAGCGCTCGCACTTTTCGCCGTCGGCGCCGACCACCTCAATGCCAAGACCTTCGATATCGGCAGCCTCACCGCCAACGCCGTTGACAACCTCCACCTGCGAGACGATAAGCACCATCGGCAGCAGCTCTTGAACCGAGCAGATAAAATCGTGCAGCTCGCCCTCGGCGTGCAAAATGACCTTAGCCTCAAGCGATTTGCCGATTTTCTTCTGCGCGCGGGCCATTTCGAGCACCTTATTGGCGCTGTCACGAAGCGCGTGGATGCGCTCCCACTTGGTCATAAATTCGGCGGAGGCCTTCGCCTCGGTGCCGTCGGGCATCTCATGGAACATGACCGATTCGGTGCTGTCGCCCGTCTGCTTGGGCAGGTAGCGCCAAATTTCCTCAGCCGTGAACGGGATGATCGGCGCCAGCATCAGCGTCAGGCCACGTAGAATGCGGTAGATCGCTGTCTGGGCCGCGCGGCGCGCGTCGGAGCCAGCCGCCTCGACATAGAGGCGATCCTTGAGCACGTCAAGATAGAAGTTGGACATATCCACGGTGCAGAAGTTGTGGATCGCATGGTAAATGATATAAAACTCATAGGTGCCGTAGGACTCGCGCACTTTAGAGGCAAGATCAGCAAGCTTTGCGAGCGCCCAGCGGTCGATGTCAAACAGCTTGTCGTCCGACACCGCGTCGGTATTCGGGTCAAAATCGTAGAGATTGCCCAGAATATAGCGGGCGGTGTTGCGGATTTTACGATAAACCTCCGAGAGCTGCTTTAAGATATCCTTGGAAATGCGGATATCGGAGTGATAGTCGGAGGAGGCGACCCACAAACGCAGGATATCGGCGCCGTACTCGTCGGTGATATCCTCGGGCAGCATACCGTTGCCCAGCGACTTGGACATCTTTTTGCCCTCGCCATCCACAACCCAGCCGTGGGTGCAGATCTCGCGGTAGGGCGCGGCGTTGCGCCAGGCCACAGCCGTCAAGAGCGACGACTGGAACCAGCCGCGGTACTGGTCGGCGCCCTCAAGATAGAGGTCGGCGGGCCAGCTATGCCCCTCGCGGGCATCAAGCACGGCGGCGTGGGTGACGCCCGAATCAAACCAGACATCCATAATGTCGGTTTCCTTCGTGAATTCCTTGCAGCCGCAGTGCGGGCAGGTCGTGCCTTTTGGCAGAATATCGGCGGCATCCTTGGTGTACCACGCGTCGGAGCCCTCGGTTCTGAACAGCTCGGAGACGGCGGCGATGCTTTCGTCGGTGACATGCTCCTTGCCGCAGTCCTTGCAGAAGAAAATTGGAATCGGCACGCCCCAGGTGCGCTGGCGCGAGATGCACCAGTCACTGCGGTCCTGTACCATCGCGGTCATGCGGTCCTCGCCCCAGCCCGGAATCCAGTGCACCGTGCGGATCGCGTCAATCGCCTGATCTCTGAACTGCTCCACTGAGCAGAACCACTGCTCGGTCGCGCGGAACAGAATCGGCTGCTTGCAACGCCAGCAATGTGGATACTGATGGATGACATGCTCGCTGGCAAACAGCGCGTCGTTTTGCTGCATGTGCTTAAAAATTGCCTTATTGGCTTCGTCGGTCGTCAGGCCGACAAATTGACCGGCATCCTTGGTCATACGGCCCTTGTTGTCAACAGGAACGAGAATCGGCAACTGCGGATAATGCTTGCAGACCTCAAAGTCCTCAAGGCCGTGGCCCGGCGCGGTATGAACGATGCCGGTGCCGCTCTCAAGCGTGACATGGTCGCCCACAATGACCAGCGAATCGCGATCAAAGAATGGGTGCTTGCAGACGCAAAGCTCCAACTCCGCGCCCGAGAAGCGACCCAATACCGAGTAGTCCGAGATGCCCGCCACCTGCATGACCTGCGGCAGCAGCTCCTCGGCGATGACATAAAACGCGTCGCCAGATTTGACAAGCACGTACTCATATTTGGGCCCGACGCAAAGCGCGAGGTTCGCGGGCAGCGTCCAGATCGTGGTTGTCCAGATGACGATATAGGTTCTAGAGAGGTCGGCGCCCAGCTTCGTGAACAGCCCCTTGTCGTCGGAGACCTGAAACTTGACGTAAACGGTGGTGCAGGGATCTTCGGCGTATTCAATTTCCGCCTCGGCCAGCGCGGTCTGGCAGTCGGGGCACCAGTAAACCGGCTTTAACCCCTTATAGATGTAGCCTTTTTTGGCCATCGCGCCAAAGACTTCAATCTGCTTAGCCTCAAACGCGTTATCAAGCGTAATATAAGGATGATCATAATCGGCTAATGTACCAAGGCGCTTAAACTGCCCTTTTTGAATCTCAACATGCTTTTTGGCAAACGCGCGGCAGGTCTGGCGCAGCTCAACCGGCGTAATGGGCTTGTCCACGCCAAGCTCAGCCAGCGCTTTGAGCTCAATCGGCAGGCCGTGGGTATCCCAACCCGGGATGTACGGCGCGCAATAGCCCAGCATGTTCTTAGAGCGCACGATGATATCCTTGAGCGTCTTATTCAGCGCGGTGCCGAGGTGGATCGACGCATTGGCGTAAGGTGGGCCATCATGGAAAATGAAGGACGGCTTGCCTTGGTTATGCTCAATCATTTTGTTATAAAGGCCCTGCGCCTCCCACTCTTTGATCATCGCGGGTTCCTTTTGGGGAAGCGAGGCACGCATTGAAAAGTCAGTCTTTGGCAGATTCATCGTGCTGTTGTAATCATTAGCCATTGGGTTCTCTCTCCTTAAATTAGCTTATACGGTTCCCTCTTAAAAGGCGAATTCTATCCTGCGGCGGATTTCTTATCCGGCCAGAATCAGGGCGAACGGCGAATCATCGCTCTGAACGCCAGATGTCATGCAACATACCGTCAGGCGGTACGCTCTTTATGAGGGGAACCGTGTTACTTTTTGAATTTAGGCAGGTTATTGTTGCGCTTAATCTTAAAGGCCTCGCCAAATCTCATATCGCCAAATTTAGAATTTTCGGGCGCCGCATAAGGGGCGTCGGCCTCATCGTCATACGCGTCATCGGCGTCGGCGTCCTCTTCTTCAAGCGCCGCACCAAAGCCGGCGATTTCCTCGTCCTCTTCGGCGTCGATATCCGCCGCCGTCGGGTCTATCTCCTCAGGCTCAGACTGCGGGGCGGGCTTTTCATAATCGGCATAGGATTCGGGCAGCACTTGCGCCGCCGCTTGGGTGCCATTACCGATCGCCTCGGGACTCTCGTCGCTCTCATCCTGCCCGGGCAGGGCGCTGATGATTTCAAGATGCCGCTTATACATATCCAACAGCCGGTTTTTAAAGCCGGCAACCTCGCGCTGGGTGCGCAGCAGATTCTCTTGCTCGCGCTCAATCTGTCGCTTGGCGTGGTTGGTCATCGCCTCGGCCTTGATGGTTGCGTCGCGCAGAATAATTTCCGCCTTGGTCTTCGATTCGCGGATGACGCTGTCCCCCAGCTTTTGTGAGCCGAGAATCGCTGTGCGCAGGCTTTCTTCATCCTCGCGGTATTCCTGAAGCTTATCGGCCAAAACCTCAAGCTTTTTCTCTAAATCTGAATTTATTTCCAGCAGTTCGGACATCGACTTTGCCGCCTGCTCTAAAAAGGCGTTGACATCGTCCATTCTGTATCCGAATCCAAAGGTTTTGTCAAAGGTCTTCTCAGCGATTTCTTTTGGCGTTAGCATGCGTGATCCCCCTTAAATATATTTGAGGTATGTGATATGAAGTCTTCCTTTTTTTGTGGGATTGCCAATGACCGCAATAACAAATTTACCAAAGCCGCGAATCGAGAGCCTGTCCCCTTCGACCACCTCTTTGGAGGCCGATGCCTGCGGCTGCGCGTTTTTCTGCACGCAGCCCTGCGTGATCAGCCGGACGCTGTCCGCCCTGCTGCCGCCTGTGAGCATCGCTACGACGGCGTCGAGCCGCATGGCGCTCACCACACCGTCATGCGTTTCGGTTTTAAAGGCAGTCGGCAAGCTTTCAGGCTTACCGGGTCTACATTCAACCCCAACATTGCCGATCTTACAAAGTTCAGCCAGCGCAAGCTTTGCCGCGGCATCGAGCAAAAACACAACGGCGAGGCAGTCTCCGACCAAAATGTCGCCGACTGCCTCACGTTTAATCCTCAAAGCCATCAACGACCCCAGCACGTCCCGGTGCGAGACGGTGT